>NZ_JAMBPR010000160.1 GCF_024206475.1 Paraburkholderia sp. CNPSo 3274 | reverse complement strand
GGTGGCGGGGGCGCGGGTTGCGTCTGAGGGACGTCGCTCATGCCTGCCTCCAGGAGGTCGGACCACCGCGACAGGCGGTGCAGAGGAACCATGCCGGCGCGCTCAACGGCTTGGCCGCCGCGAATTGCTGCCGGTGACTGTCGAGTTGCTGCATACGCATTCTCATAATTGTTATGCCGTCGAAGCCGTGCCTCACCGTGCGGCGAAGGCCGAGACTCGCAGTCTAACCAACTCGTGCGCCAATTTCGAAACGTTAGTTATTTGTAAGGTTTTCAGGCGTTTACAGCGCGTGGGCCGGAAGAACGGTGAGCTTCGGTCGCGGTGTGCAATGCATCCGAGAAATGCTTGTTTGCGTGCACGCCTCCGACTGTCTAGATTGGAAGGGGTCAACGCCTTGCAAGGAGTCCGCAATGTCGAAGCTGTCGATGCTGTCTGTGCCGGCGTGGTTCGCGCGGCGCGGCCGGGCGAACAGGCCGCCCACGCCGCAAGCCGATGAGCCCGAATTGCGCGACGCGTCGCGCGAAACCGAGCACCTCGAACGAATCGCCACCTATGCACGGGCCGGTTACTTCAATATGGGCTATACGCCCGACATGTTTCCGTTAGTGGGCGATCTGCCACCGCATTGAGCCACGCCAGGCGTCGACGCGCGCGTCACTGCTCCGCGCTTTCCTCTGCGAAACCCGGTGTGCCGCCAAGTGTGCCGGTGGGCCGGAATTCGCTGGGCGGCACGCCCAGTTCGCGGCGGAACATGTCGCTGAAGCTGCTGGGCCGATAACCCAGCATGCGTGCTACGGCGCTCACAGGCTCGCCTTCCGCGAGGCGCGACACCGCGAGTGCGAGCTGTACCTGGCGGCGCCATTCTGCGAACCCCATGCCAAGCTCGCGCGTGAAGAGCCGCGAGAGCGTACGCACGCTCGCGCCCACCCATGCCGCATGCTGTTCGAAGCCGATATCGGCCGACGGGTTGTCGATCACCGCGCGGCACAGCGTGGCGAGGCGTCGGTCGGACGCATCGGGCAGCGGAATGCGCAGCGTGGAGCGCGGCGCGTGGGCGAGTTCGATCGAGGCGAGGCGATAGGCCGCGTCGAGCCAGGCGTCGTCTTCGCGCGCGCGTTCCGCGAGGCTCGTGATGACTTCGCGCAACAGGCCGTTGACTTCGAACACTTCGCACCGCTCGCTCAGGTGCCCGCTGTCGTGTTCGTGCAGATAGAGATTGCGCATCTCGACGGCGCTCAGCATGTGGATGGCGTGCTGCGTGCCGGGAGGCAGCCACACGGCGCGCTGCGGCGGCACGACGAGCGCCTCGCGCTCCACCTCGACCCACATCACGCCGGAGACGGCGTAGAGCACCTGCGCCCACGTATGCGTGTGTGGCTCGATCTGGAGGCCGCGCGGGTAGTGGCGTGCGAGCGAACGGCCGCGCCCAGGCTCGTCGTCGAGTTCGGGTGGCGCGGCTTGGGGCATGAGGGTCTCCGGGTGAAAGGCGGGCGTGGCAAGCGTTCCGCGACATTATCCGCTTGGATTGGTCGTGGCCGCTTTTCTTCTGGCACCCGATTCGACGACGAGCGCTTCATCGACCTGATAGACGCGATCTGCCATTTCCAGCAACGCTTCCCGATGCGTGATCGCGACGATCGTCGGAACGCGACGGCGGACCTGTTCCAGCACACGCGCCTCGCGGGACGGATCCTGTGAAGAGGTTGGCTCGTCGAGGACGATGACTGAAGTGCGGCGCGCAAGCGCGCGACCCAGCGCGATACGTTGCCTTTCGCCGCCGGAAAGCGCTCTGCCCTGTACGCCGAGGATGACATCCAGCACGTTGCCGCCCGACTCGCCGGCTAGTCCTTGCAGTTCCAGCGCGCAGACCAGCGCCAGTAATTGCTCGTCGGACGGCGGGTCGGCACAGCCGAAAGCAAGATTTTCGCGGAGCGTTCCGCTGATGATCAGCGGATTTTGCGGAACGACTGCGACAATCCGCGATATCGATGCCGGAGAGAGTGTAGAAACGTCCACGCCATTCAACTCGACTCGCCCGCGTTCGGGGCGCAAGAGGCCGAGCATCAGATTGACGAGGGTCGACTTTCCATGTCCAGATGGCCCGATCAGGACGGTTACCTCGCCTCGATTCGCGATAAGGTTTGCTCCGCAAAAAATCGTTCGCTTTCCGAATGAAATATCGACATCCGACAGGGCATAAACGGGGTTTGCGTCGAGTGCAATTGCGACCTCAACGCCACCCGGCTCGGGTGGCAGTGCAAGAATGCCGAGGCCTTCGTGCAAGGCAAGCTGATTTCTGCGCAAATCGGAAAGTGAAGCGGCGAGGCCGGTGAATGGCGCGGTCAGCGCCACGACATAACCGGTAATCATCACAAAATCGCCGATTCGGAGAACGCCGCGCGTGACCGATGCCGCCGCGACGATTGTGAAGATTGTCAGCACGAGTCCGGTGAAAAACGCTTGTGTTGCAAGCAGCAGCGCAAGCCGCGCATTGCCGTGCGAAATTTGTGCGACATAACGGGCAAGGATGCGGTCGAGTCCGGCTTCTTCGCGCTTGTAGGCGTTGTTCAATTTGATATCTAGCATAAAGCCTAGCCGTTCCACGAGATGGCTGGAGAGAAGATTGGATGCATCAAAAATTTGGGCGTGCGCGCCTTTCGTTCTCGCAGCGAGCCTCCACGTCGCCGCGAACAGCGCGCCGATTGCGCCGACGAATGCGGCCGAAAATGCGAGGTTGGTCACGCGCCAAAGTATCGTTGCCGTGACAACGAGCTGGAAGACCGCAGGCACGATTACCCAGAAGAGCGTCAATGTGATTGCACTGAAAGCGGTGCGGCTCCTGGCGATGACCGACACCATCGCGCCAGGATCGATCGTCGCGAGCCGGGCGTATTCGACGCGAATGAGATGCGCATAGTAGGCTTTCTGAAACGTGGCGTCGGATCGGGCCAGCGTGGCGGACGAGAATATTGTTTTGATCCACTCCGAGACGCGTGCTGCGGTCCAGCACAGGCCGTAGACGCCCGCGAGCGTGACGGCGGCTCCCCCGAAGCCAGGGGCTCGCTCGACCGAGAGCGCGTTTGTGCTTTCTCGCAATAGCCACGGCACTGCGCTTTCGAGAGCGACGACGGCGATCATCACCAGCGTTGCCGCAGCAAAGCGAGCGGGAAGTGCCTTGTCGTGGCTAACGGCAATCCGGTACGCGGCGATGTATTCGCGTACCAACTCCAACGGAAACGACATGCGGGCCCCTCGGGAATTGTGAGTGATGTGGGTTTGCGACTACGATGAAAATGTCGACATGTCATGCAGGCACGGGCTAAGTTATGTGCACGTGTGTAGACAGCTATGACCTGTGGCCGGCTCCTTGCAGGAATATCTCAGTTGCGTAGATACGCGTGATCTCGCAAAGACCATCTGGGAATCCCAGCGCTGCGCGTTTGATGAGTCTTTCCAACGACTGCCGATGCACCAGAGATTTAGCAACGCAGAATCCATCGAGACAAGTCTCGCGGACGTGGTCGTAGTGAACACGAAGCCCTTGCAGGGCCGAGTGCGTCGTGTCTCCCTTGTCGGTTCGCCAGAGATTCGGCAGCTTTGATGTCGCGTAGGCCGAACGCCGAACGGTCAACCGATTGTGGTAGCCCGTGAAGAGATCCTCGAGGGGCGTCCGTAGTGCAAGCTCTACGATCGGCTGTGAGAGAAATGGCAGAATCGGCCTGCGTGCGGTTGGACGGACTTGAACGACCGTTTCATCGAGCGTTGCTCCGAGTGCGGCGATCTGGTACCGCCGGCCTGGGCGCAAGCGCAACCGCCCTTGTGCCAGTACGTCGTCATACACGCCGTGCGGCGCTGGCAACGGATAGGCTCGCACGACATCAAGCGAGGCATGTTGCCCGAGTGCGCCGCGGAAATATTGCGTCCTCGCGTGCATTGATCGTTCGATGACAGTCCAGATCGGGACTCGATACATGACGGCGAGATCACGCACGACCGTGGCTGCTCGCAGAAGCCGGAAGCTGGCGGCCGCGTCCAGGGCTACACCAAAGGGTGGTGGCGCGAGAAACAAGGCATCGCCTCCGTGCCCGTTTACAAGTGTCCCGTCTGCTCGCGCAAGGCCGGCGTTAGCGAGACTGCTGGACTGCGCAAGAAAGCACAGTTGTGTTGAAGGGCGCGCAACAAAAGGGATGATTGAAACTGGCGCAAACGGTAACTGCGCGAGCAAGGGAAAGGTCTTGTATCGCAACTTGCAATGGCTGGCCACGCTTCGAGCAACGGATATTTCATTCGACGACGATCGATGCGGATCGAAGTGTGTGACGGCGATAATTCGCGTAGAAAGGCCCGCGCGATGCAAGGCAACGGCAAGCGCCGTTGACTCTATGCCACCGGACAACTCGAGTATTGCCTCTGGCACGGACCCGAGCAGAGATCTGACGACAGTGGTGAGCACGGCTATGGGGTCATCGTTCATCAGAGGACGAGTCGGCTTGGCTGGCGACCAGAGTCTCGAGAATTGGAGCTTGCCGCCTTTGAACGTGAGCAGAGTGCCCGGCGGAAGCAGGGAGATACCCTTCCAGCCCGTCTCGCCCGCTTCGCCATAGCCGTACGCTAGATAGCCGTGGAGCCAGGTGATATTCGGTTGCGCGACGTCCCGCTCGCCGGGCGTCAAATCTGCGGCGTCGGATGCCAGATTGAGTTCGCCATTTACGCCGGTTGAGTAATAGACGGGGAACTGGCCGCAAGGATCACAGAAAACCAGAAAGCGGTCTCTTTGCCTGTCGTAGACGACGATGGCATAGGTGCCAGAATATCGCTCCGGCACTCTTTCGCCGTCATGCAGCAATGTTGTCACCAGGTCCGTTTCACGGGCAGGCGATCCCTGTGACAGTGAGAAGATTTGACCGGCGATGCACCACGAGGCTGCTGCGCTTTCGCCGAACCTTACTGGGGAATCGACGTTCCCCCAGCGGGCCATGCGAAAGCTGGCGACGCGATGTGCACCGGAAGTCCATGTGCGAGCAGTCGGGGCATCGCCGCACGCGTGCTGGCGATCGCGTGCGTAGAGGGTGGCGTTGATCATTGGCGGCCTAGGTCGTTTCATGGATTACGGCGAGTTGACGTCGACGCGCGGGGTCGTCGCCCACGACGCGACCATCCAGTTCGGCCCAGGCATGCGCAAAGAAAGGCCTGTTTTGAATACCGATGACCAGCTTCATGTCCAGTCCATAGCGGTAGCCCGCGATAATCAGCGTGCACGCCCATTCCAAACATTTGGTTTTTACGGGATAAAGAAAGCAGGTGAGGTTGAGCGACGCTGCGAGATCATCTTCATTTCGTAATGTTCGCTTGTTTTTTCGCTGAATGCGCTCCGATTCAATGAGCTGGAGGAGGCCGGATAACCGGTGAGTTTTTGAAGTATCGTGGACTTTGCGGAGGGTGGAAAATAATCTCGCCGATTCAATAATGTTAAGGCGGTTTCGCACTTGTCCTGGCGATAATTTCCAGCAGTTGACGGGAACGCCTGAAAGCGGGGGCGGCGCGCAAGTCTGGGCGTCGTAGTGGCAGACGGGAGTCGCCGGAACTTTTGCGCTGAACGACCTGGATTGATCTGGCTGCAGCACTATATAGCGGTCGTGCGAAATATCGAGCCCGATGAGTTGATCATCGAACCAGGCAAAGTGCGTATTTTGCAGTGGTATTTTCATGGCGTAGCCGCCTCATTTTCATGAGGCGGAAGATGGACGTAAGTTATGCGCTTTATTCGACATACACCCATGAAATGCCTTCAAGCATTGCCCCGCCAGGGGTGCCCATCGTGCTGTCGGTGGCATTCGCCGATTCAACATCGGAAATTTCAAGGATTTCCATCAGATCGGTATCGTAATTCATCAGTGCTTCTCCTCGGCTGGCAGCGGAATTGCTGCATAACAAGCCTAGTAGTCAAATTTTGTTATTCAATGTCGTCGCGTAAGAATGAATAGGATCTTATGATCTCGATTAAATGTAAATTCGATTTCTCTTATTTCTGATGCTTTGGGCATGGGCTTTGAAACAGATTCGCGATCGAGAATTGACGTACCTCGATTGTTGGTCGCGTAACTCGATCTCTTAACAGGTTGCGGAAATACATCCCCGGCGGAAGCGGTGCGCCTCGATGTACGCGCCCGCCAGTCGCAAACTTTCGCATTGTGCAATCTCAACGCGAATTCAACGTTCTTTCGGCGGCTTGAGGCCGACTTCTGACCTCCTTGCCACGCTTTCCGCCACTTATAAGCGGATTTGTGCCAGTGATCGCATGCGCACGAGGTTGTATGCCGCCATGTTCAACACGAACATCTGGTCCACCTTCTTCAAGC
>NZ_JAMBPR010000159.1 GCF_024206475.1 Paraburkholderia sp. CNPSo 3274 | reverse complement strand
GCTTGAAGAAGGTGGACCAGATGTTCGTGTTGAACATGGCGGCATACAACCTCGTGCGCATGCGATCACTGGGACAAATCCGCTTATAAGTGGCGGAAAGCGTGGCAAGGAGGTCAGAAGTCGGCCTCAAGCCGCCGAAAGAACGTTGAATTCGCGTTGAGATTGCACAATGCGAAAGTTTGCGACTGGCGGGCGCGTACATCGAGGCGCACCGCTTCCGCCGGGGGTGTATTTCCGCAACCTGTTAGGCACGCCGCCGGGCAGGACGAAGCCCCATTCCTTCGTCGCGAGTGTGAGTACCCGGTTCAGCAGGTTCAGTTCGTGGATCACGGTCTGCGGTGAGATGGACTTCAGCCGCCGATCCCGGTAAGCGACCAACACAGGCGAGGTCAGGGCGGTTAGCTTGTATGGACCCAGCGCAGCGCGTACTGTCCGCGCTCGCCCCTTGTCGCTGGCATGGCTGCGCTTGGCAGGCGACACGTCCCGCATGTAGCGGTCGAGCAGATCGGCAACACTCGTGTTCTCAGCTTCGTCCCGATTGACGAACACGCCCCCGTCCATTTCCGCTTCGATTGCGCGGCCCCATCCAACGGCATCCGCACGGATAGCAAACGTTCTGGTTGATGCCGGGAAGCCCTTCCTGCGTACTTGGCATTTCCACTTCTCTCGGTACTTCGTAATCGTCGCCATTGCGGCTACCTCTCGATAGTCGCAGTGTGCTCAAATTGTGCTCAGGATCGTCTCAGCTGGATAGAAGCCGCGCCCAGTAAGGCGCGGCGCTACACGAGCATCGGCCTTCTAAGCCGAGGGTCGGGCGTTCGAGCCCCTCCTGTCGCGCCACCTTCAAGGCCTCGCCACTCTGCGGGGTTACACAAAGCCCCGCGTCAGAAAAGACAAAGCCCCGCACAATGCGGGGCTTTTGCATTCATGACCCTTGCTGTGCTGGGTGTCTTGCTATGCGCTGTGGTTCTTCGCGGCGTCGGCCAGCCGCTTCAGCAACGCTTCATGCTCTTTTCGCTGCTGTTCGATGAGCCGCATTCGGTCTGCGAACGCGGACAAATCGTTGATCCAACGCGCCACGACGAGCAGGTAAGTCACGCCCACGAAAACAAAGAAGCCGACAACTGCGCCGTTGACGGCGGCAATACGGCTCACGTGCTTCTCGCTAAGCAGCCACATGACGACACTGCACGCGAGACAAAGACCGATAACCAGCCAGAACCGCCCGCGGATCTCGATGCGCTTGGCTGTGTAGCGCTCCATTTCGCGGGAGGAGAGTACGCCCACTCCCGTGGTGTTTCCAAGTTGCGCAAAGAAAACGGACAGCATTGTCCCGACCAGCACGAACACGCCGGCCATATATTTGACAACGGTCCCGGAGATAAGCGACGGAAAAAACGGCGCCAAGGCAGCGAACGCCGCAGCTCCGAGTACAAGCAGCAGGGGTCTGGAGTAGGTCCTCATGGCCCTACGATGATACCACCCCGTTGACAATCAAACTCGACAACCACCCGGCCATGTCGTCATAGAACGCGTCCTCTTGCGGAACGCCGCCGGTGCTCTTGAGGGTAATCGGTGCTGAAATCTTGAGCTCGGACCCCTTGACTTTCGAGCCATCGGCTAGCTCCAGCATCACCGTATCCTCTTCCTGATCGCGCAGGGCAATCGCAAGGTCGTCGATCAACTTCATGGTGTCCGCGGGTTGAGATCGCGATCGCGAGGGGTATCGGATTTCGACCCATACCTCGAGGTTGCCCTCGAACACTGCGTCTTCCAGATTGAGCTTTGCGAACTTGTCGCCCGGCAGGATGCTTTTGATGAAACTGACCACAGCCGAGTCGGGCGTCAGCTTCGAAACGTCGGATTTTTTGAGCGCCACTGCGGCCGATGGTGCTACCGAGGCATCGTCCTCGTGCGCCATGAACGGCCTCCCGAATGACAGCGCTTTCACGTGCGACTTGCGGATCCGCTCTTTCGTTGCCTTTTTGATCTCATCGGCGAGCGCAATCCCTTGCTGGCTGCCAAGCAAGCCAGTTTTCTCGCGAAGCAGCCACGCGATGTGCTGCTCGAGCGCGGACGTTTTAAGCGATTGGGAATGGACCACCGCCAGATGATTTTCGAACACCGCAAAGAACAGCACGCCCGGGACGTACTGTTGCTGCTTCTCATCTTTCTGCGGAGGCTCAAGCGCGCCTATCGACAGGCTGGTGGCTTCGGGGTCGTCGACGATCACAAGTTGATGGGCCCCCCGCTCGAACGCGACAAGGGTCCCGCATAGCATTCCCTTTACGGTCTTGCTCGAGCTGACGACGCGGAAGTGCGAGGCGGAAGCGTCTACAGCCTCAAGCCGATCCTTGATCTTCTTTTGCTGCCCGAGGGCTTGCTGAAAAAGTTGCTGGAGCGTTTGCGCGGAGGTCGGCACGATGGCCGCACGTCGATAGTAAGCAGATTTTTGTGTTCTGGTCTCTGTGGCCATTTGATTTTCGGGAGGACCCAGCCTCCTGTTTTGAGAGGTATTTGTTTTTGCGCACTACGAGGGCGTGCATATTGTTCAGTGCTGAGATTATGCCGCCGGTTATCGCAAGTTTATCGAAATGTCTGCAATCTTATGCGTTCCGCATCGATCGATTCATTCAGCATCCCCCGAAAGAGTTGTGGTCGCTGGCGCAGGGCGCGCGCCAGCGCTGGGTAGCGCCGACACTCGCTGCACGCGGTCGCCGGGTCAGGAGGGTGCGAGCCGCGGGTGCAGTGGCAGCGTCAACTGCTCGGGCGCGTTGTACAGCTGGCTCTTGTGGAGCTCGACGCGCTTCCAGTCTGCGACCGTGTCGTCGTGGTTGAGCAGTCGCAGTGCGAACTCAGCCGCGCTGGCGGCCTGATCGCACGTCATCGCACGAAAGCTCGGCGTACCGGCGTAAAGTCGCATTACCTGATACGCGGCACTGTAGGGAACGTGTCTGTCGATCACCAGCTCGGTGGCGAAGCGCAAGGCGTCGGCGCGATCAGCGACAGTGCTCTTCGCGTCTCCGGCGCGCGGGCGAGCGGTGATTTGCTCATTCCAATGCCGCCAGAGCGCGTCGTCGCAGCTGTCCTGGTAAAGGATCACGCGATCACGGATGGCGATGTCCTTCACCTTGCCAGGCTCGATTGACGCGAGCCAGCCGGGAAGTTTGCGCAGCGGCACGCAGATCATGATTTGCGGGCCGCCAGCCGAAGGTATTCTCAAATCGAGAATGCCCCAGCGGTGGGCGTTGTCTTTGAGCTTTCCGTGCTGTCCGTGCCACGTCAGCCCCATACCCTCGACAATCGGCTTCATCGGCGTGTAAGGATGGCCGATGTGCTCGACGATATGAAGGTCCGTGCCGTGGAACGGCACTTTCAGTTGGCGTGTCAACGCCCGCGTGCTAGCATGCATGCGTTCATTCTCCAAGATTGGACATCAAGCCCCGACCGTCATCTCCCCAGATACCCGGTCGGGGTTTTTTCTATCGATCAGCCGCCCTTCGTGCGCGCCTCCTTCTTCCTACGTCCTCGAGCGTTTTCACGATCACCCAATGCAGCGACCGCTCGAGACGGTCAGCCTTTTCCTGCAGGAAACGCCGCAGGTCCGCTGGCATTCGCAGCGGATACGAATTCGGTTGCGGTGCGGGCATGAAGCGTTCGCTCCACGTTATTCACAGATAGATTCATAGTAGAATCTCCGTGATGCCATATGCTAAGTATCGTCAAATCACATAGATTTATCAAGGGGGCACATGTCGGACGAAAAGACGGGAGCGAAGCAGGCGGCTGCTTATCCTTTGCGAATGCCGCCCGAGTTGCGGCAGGACCTGCAGGACTGTGCCGATGCCGCAGGGCAAAGCCTGAACACTGAAATAGTGGAGCGACTTAAAAAGAGCGTTGTGCCGCCCAAAGTGCCGAAGGGACTCCAGCAGATCGTCGAAGCGGCAACGCTGGGCACGGGCGAATCGCTCGAGGAGGCTGCTGTCCGCCTGGTCGTGCAGGGGATCCAGTCGGAACCTGCACGCAAGGCGGCTGAAGCGCGGATGGCCGCGGAGCGCTATCGGGTGGTTGCGCTGCAGGAACTGCTTGCGTCGACGAACGCGCAACTCGGGGAACTGCTTCGCTATCTGGCCACGGTGCGAGGCGTGGACGCTGAACGCCTCGCGGACGTAGTGCGACACCGCGAGGCGGTGATTCGGCAAATGGGCCAGTTGGATCTGAGCGCACTTCGCGCCGGCGTCCACCCATAACCAGGCGACGTTCAAAAGGCTCACTTGACCGCAGAAGCTTGCCGTTCGTTATCGGCTCGCTAATGGGCTCACAGCTGGATGTTTCCGTGCCCGGCCGAGCAGACGTAATGCGATCCAAGCACGGCCCGGTGAAGGAATGTCTTCTTGCCGCTAGCTGCGCAATTCGCGCACAGGTAGGCTCGCGCGTTAGACGCCGGATCGGGGGTCTTTGCCTCGTAGTAGCTTGATCCCGTCCCGCCTACCCGGAATTCATAGTTGTTCGTGATATCGGCCGTGTGGTTCTGGATCTGCTGGAGCTCCGCCTTCAGCGCATTCTCACGCGTGCCCGCTGCCTGAGCCTCCGCCAGAAGCCGCTGGTTCGTTGGCTGCAGTTCGAAGCACTCCGACTGCACATCGATGACGTGTTCCAGCATCTCCGATCGCGCTTGCGCGAGCATGGCGTCATCTCGGGCCGCGATCGCCGATTTAGCAAGATCGATTGCGGATTTCAGTCCTGACAGCGCGGCAATGATGTCCACGGGATAGGCTCGCTCAGTATCCGCGCTTCACAGTTTGCTGAAAGACGCCGCCAATTGTCGAATTCGGATTGAAGGCACGATCCGTCATGCCGTCAACCTCGCCACCCAGCACGCTCTCGTCCACATTCAGCGGCTCGCCAAGGAGCCGGCCGCCGACTCTCGTGATGGCCTCGGCCGTGGCCCAGCGCCGCGAGGTTTGCCACTCATCGGTACTGATATCGTATTTCTGGAAGCGGTAAATCTGGACGTTAGGCATGGCGATCTCTTTCGTTGTGAAGGATATGACTAGCTCTAATCAGCGGGCGGGGAACAATAGCACGCTTGCCACTCGATCCCCGATCGCGCCGCTTATGTCCGCTTCGCTGAAAGCGCGAGCTTTACCTCCATCGCGTGAGGTAGCGGCCATAAGTCGCAGAAAATCACGCGCTCGGCTTGACCTCCACAGCCTGATATGCGGGCGAATACGTGTTGTTCGCGGCCGTGCCGAGATTGAGCGATTGCAGCCCCGTACTGGTTCAGCCCTGTCACATCGTAAGTGTTGCTGAGCTGCGCAAGCAGCTGCTGCCACGTCTGATCAGACGTGCCGAGGCCCGTGGGTGTGTAGTACGACGAACCACCGCCCGAAGTGCCAGGCGACATCAGGTCTGTCGTCAGGGCCCCACCTACACCCGCTCCGAGTCTCCCGGCTACCGCTGCAAATGGCATGGCTCACTTCAGAATCAAGACGTTGATCGCTTGATCGTCGGGGTGTTTCCCGATTTGTTACGCGGGCGCGTGGGCGTATGCGCGGACATGGCGTGGCACGCGCATATGCAGGGGTGCGTATTTCGGGGAAGTTGAACGCCCGTTTCGGTGAAGTCGAACAGGCCAGGAGGGAAGTGCTGCGTAGTGCTTAGATTGTACTGCGCGTGTTCGAGATCAGGCTACTTTTTGATCAGGTGCGTTCTTCTTGCGCATCGAATCGCCCTTCAGCGGGAGCTTGTGAGCCTGATGGACGAGGCGGTCGAGGATTGCGTCGGCGAGAGTCGGGTCTTGCAGCCAGGCGTGCCAGTGGTCAAGGGGCAATTGGCTTGTAATGATCGTGGATCTCGTGCCGACGCGATCGTCGAGCACTTCGAGCAGATCGTTGCGCGCGCCCTGGTCGACGTCCTGCAGTCCCCAGTCGTCGAGCAACAGGACGTCCATCTTGGCGAGCTGCGCGAGCCGACGTGTAAAGCTGCCGTCGCCGTGGGCGATTTTCAATTCCTCGAACAGCCGCGCGACGCGCACGTACAGCACGGAGAAGCCCTGTCGGCAGGCCTGCTGGCCGAAGGCGCAGGCGATCCATGTTTTTCCGGCGCCAGTCGAAGCAGTCACATACTGCCTGGGCCGGCCCCCGCGAAAACCGGACACTGGGTAACGCTTAAACTATGAGGTAGTCTTCCGCCTATGTTTAAGCCTACAACTAACAACATGGAACCCGTTGAGGTTCTGACGCAGCCGGAGCAACGCCGACGCCGCTCAGTTGAAGAGAAACTGGCGATTGTGCGTGAGACCTTCGAACCCGGAGCCACCGTCTCCGGGGTAGCCCGACGTCATCAGGTGAATGCGAACCAGGTGTTTGCGTGGCGCA
>NZ_JAMBPR010000158.1 GCF_024206475.1 Paraburkholderia sp. CNPSo 3274 | reverse complement strand
TTGGCGTTCACGCCCGCCTTCAGCGCCATACCCGCGATCGACACGCCCGGCTTCAGGCAGGCTTCAATCAGCCTCTGTTTGTCACGCTTGTCGAAAGTCCGCTTGCCTTCGACACCAACGTTGGTCGCACGCAAGGGCAAAAAATCTGCGCAGTTCTCGTCCATGAAGGGTGTGTCCATTAAAAAACCGTGGACACATCCTGCGCTGTTTTCAGATCAGGATCTATGTGAGGAGAAACTGCCGCTTACGCATCAGCCATGCGCGTTGCCGCTGCGGGTGGCTGCCGGGCTGACCCGCTGAGGCCGAGAGGCACCGGCGATAATCGTTAGTCGCAAATCATTCGGTGTCCAGTCTAAGTGCCGATCCAGACGTCATCGTCTGACGTAGAAGAGAGCGTGCAAAATCTTCCTCCCCAACCACGCTCTCCCCTACGCGTGCAGTGAACGTAGTGTTTCGAGTGGACGGCGCCCTGGTCCGGCAGCGTGCGACCGGTTCCGGTCGCTGACCCGCCTCATGCCCGCGCGAGAAGGATCACGCGATCCCGGCGAAGCGTTGCTCCAGCCAGGCGATGATGGCGCTGGACTCGTACAACCAGCGCGACTGGCCCTCTTCCTGAATATGCAGGCAAGGCACTTTGATCTTGCCACCGCCAGCCAGCAAACGATCCCGTGCGATGGGATCGTTTTTGGCGTCGTGCAGCGTCATCGGCACATTCAGACGATGCAGGGCGCGCCGGGTCTTGACGCAGCAGGGGCACGCATGGAACTGATACAGCGATAGGCACGCCGCTTCTTTTTCTACAACCGCCTGACCTTGCGCCCCACGGCGCTGCGAGCGTGGGCGACTGACGGCGTCGCTGAGTAAAATTAACTGGCCGAGACCGAGACGCAGGGCTTTCATCAACATGGAGACTACCTTGAACGGCGAATGGAAGTCGGCAAGTCTACGCTTTCCGGGATCCGACTGATGCCGGCCTAACCAGGGCGATCACGATGCAGCTGACGCGCCCGTCGGGCACGGCCCCGGTGGTCGGGAGCGGCCATGAAGCAACAGCTAACGGCCTGGAGGTCGGACTTCCTGTCGCGTGTTGGCACGTAACAGGCATGTGGGCAACACACCGGTCAACTTAGTTTGTCGTTGCCCTGGCAGCAAGAGATGGCCCCGTTCATTCAGACCACTTGATCGCCCAGCAGGATTTGTTTGACGCGCCGCTGCCGTGCGCGTACACTCCGCGCCGCGGGGTGGAGCAGTCTGGCAGCTCGTCGGGCTCATAACCCGAAGGTCGCAGGTTCAAATCCTGCCCCCGCAACCAGAGCCCGGTAACGCTTTCCGCGATTTCACGCCTTACTTGATGCAAGCATTTTTCCCAAGCCTGGGCACGATGTGGGCAATCCCGGCGCGAATCCGGTCGCCCCTCACCAGCGAAAGCCCGCCATCGAGCGGGCTTTGTGCTTTTCGGGCCTCGGACGACCCCAGCCCTGCGGTCGCTCCGGTGTTCTACACGTCTGGCCCTGGCCCGTGGCATCCTCTACAACCCGTCTTCCCAGGAGTATTCAGAACATGGCAACAGGTACCGTCAAGTGGTTTAACGATTCGAAGGGTTTTGGATTCATCACGCCAGACGATGGTGGCGAAGACCTTTTCGCGCACTTCTCCGAGGTTCAGGGCGCGGGTTTCAAATCCCTCCAGGAAGGCCAGAAGGTGAGTTTTGAAGTCAAGCAGGGCCCCAAGGGGAAACAGGCAGCGAACATCACGCCGCTGTAAGTTTTCCGGGCTGCGAACGCGGCCACCCAGCGAGCCGGCCGATGCAGGATCACTGCCGGTCTGGAGCCGGGCATCGACGGGGGGCGCGCCCTCCGCCTTTGCTCAGAGCTCGAGGAACGGTCTCAACCTGTCAGCACGACTGGGATCCCTCAGCGCGCGCATCGCCTTGATCTCGATCTGGCGAATTCGTTCACGGGTCACGCCAAACTGCTCGCCGACCTCTCCCAACGTCTGTTCAGAAGTTGTATCGATCCCGAATCGCATCCGCAGGACCTTGGCCTCGCGTGGCGACAACCCGTCGAGCGCCTCATCGATTGCGGCACGCATGTTTGCGTGAATCGCGGCCTCAACCGGTGAACTCGCAGAGAGATCCTCGATCATGTCGCCGAGCGTCGCGTCGGCATCGTCGCCCACGGGGGTCTCGAGCGACACCGGTTGCTTCGCGATCCTGAGGATACCGCGCACTTTTTCCTCGGACATCTCCATACGTTCAGCAAGGACGGCGGGATGCGCTTCCTGTCCCGTCTGCTGCAGGTATTCACGCGAAATCCGGTTCAGCTTGTTGATCGTCTCGATCATGTGCACCGGCACACGAATGGTCCGCGCCTGATCGGCAAGCGCTCGCGTGACAGCCTGCCGGACCCACCAGGTGGCGTACGTCGAAAACTTCCACCCACGCCGGTATTCAAACTTGTCCACCGCCTTCATCAGGCCGATATTGCCTTCCTGAATCAGGTCGAGGAACGGCATGCCGCGGTTCACGTATTTCTTGGCAATCGAGATGACCAGACGAAGATTCGCTTCGGTCATCTCCCGCTTGGCCTGCCGCATTTTCGATTCCGCCCCACTCATCCTGCGGTTGATCTCCCTGAGCTGCTGCAGTGGCAGCGAGACCCTGGTCTCGATGTCGGCGAGTTTCTGCTGCCCGGCCTGAATGGCCGGCCGATGTCGCTCGAGCGCCGCGCCAAACTGTCGCGAAGTCGCCGCCATGCGGCAGGTCCATTCAAGGTCGGTCTCGTGGCCCGGGAACGCCTCCACGAACGACTCGCGTGGCATGCCGCAACGCTCGACGGCGATTTGCAGGATACTGCGCTCGATCGCCCGAACCTCCGTCATCTGTTCGTGCACACCGGCACACAGGCGATCAATGGTTCTGGCCGTAAAGCGGATCCGCGCCAGTTCACGCTGGATCGCCGGACGCACGCGCGCAACGGCCGCGGAATGCGCCTTGCCTGTAGCACGCATATCCGGCAATTGCCCGAACAGTGTCCGCACACGTGCAAAAACCGCAAGACTGTCGATCGTGAGTTGCTCGAGGCGGGCTGCATTCGCTGCCTCCGGATCCCCGGCGTCCGGCGCAAGGTCCGGGTCATCGCCGCAGGCGGAGGCCTCCCCTCCATTTTCTTCGAAGTCCAGCGTTATTGCACTTTCGCTCACCGCATCGCTGATACCATCGACCAGTTCGTCGGTACGCAGTTCGCCGGCAACGATGCGGTCCACATCGGCAAGAATGATCGCAAGAACCGTCGGACACGCCGCGATTGCCTGAATCATGGCCTGCAGGCTGTCTTCGATGCGTTTTGCGATCTCGATTTCGGCGGCGCGGGTCAGCAGTTCTCTGGCGCCCATTTCGCGCATGTACATCCGGACTGGATCCGTCGTGCGGCCGAATTCGGAATCGACGGTTGACAGTGCCGCTTGCGCTTCCTCGTCCGCCTGATCGTCGGATGCCTCGGCGGCCGCGGCGTCGCTTAACAGGAGCGTCGCCGCGTCCGGCGCCTGCTCGTACAGCGCCACCCCCATGTCGCTGAACGTGCCGACGATCGTCTCCATTGCCGCCGTTTGCGTAACGTTGTCTGAGAGGTGATCGTTGATGTCCACGTGCGTGAGATAGCCGCGCTCACGGCCAAGCGCGATCAGCGCGCGCATCTGGCGTTGACGCTCCTCGTCCTGTCGCGCCATCGACTCGATGTCCAGCGGTGTCTCTACGGCCCGGGGCTTTCCCTTTGGCGCGGGGCGGCCGCGCTTTGCCGTAACCGCGATCACGCGGGATGCTGAATCGTCGCGAACTGGACTTGCCAATACATTCTCCTCGACAGGTTGGCCGACGATCGTCGCAGGCATGACTGCAGATAAATCTGCCTGTCGGAGTGCGAACGGAATCGTGGAATGGCGCAGGGACAATCGAGGCAGGGATGCCTCTGGTGGATTCCTGCGCGTATAGACTGGGGAATCCTAATTGATACCAGACAGCATTGTGCAATGCAACATACTGAGGGTACGGCATTGTCACCTTGCAGAAGCAGCCCTCGGTCAACCGTCTGCAGGCCGTCCTCGACGGCATTCAACCGTGCGTCTGGACGGACCAAAGGGGACTGCCTGACTTCGCTAATGCTTCCAGGAACGCGCCCCTCGCCTGCTTCCAAAGCAGACGCGTTCCGCGCCCCCATATTCGGGTACCCTGACCCGTATGCTAGTAATATGGAATGCCTCACCGCTCAGTCCGAATCCGGCCAATTCCGCGTAAATCCGTGCGCCGCGCCGGCGCGCGTGCTTCATCTCCTCGAGCACGATGATGCCGGCTCCTTCACCTAGCACGAAGCCGTCGCGCTCCGCGTCCCACGGGCGGCTCGCTGTCTCGGGACTTTCGTTGCGCGTCGAGAGCGCCTTGGCCCGGCCAAAGCTCGCGAGGCTGCTCTCGGTGATCGCCGCCTCCGCAGCACCTGCAATCATGACATCGGCGTCACCATACTCGATCAGCCGGGCGGCGTCACCGATCGCATGAGTGGCGGTCGAGCACGCCGTCGCCATGGCGAGATTCGGTCCCTTGAGCCCGTACCGGATCGAGAGATGCCCCGCGATCATGTTGATGATGGATGAGGGCACGTAAAATGGGGACACCCGCCGCGGCCCTTTGTCCCTTATCGTGAAGGCAGTATCGACGAGGGTCTGAACGCCGCCGGTTCCGGACCCGACATGAACGCCGATCCGGGAGGCATTTGCCTCGGTCACTTTGAGGCCGCTGTCGACGAATGCTTCCATGCCGGCCACGACACCGAGTTGGATGAAGCGATCCATATGGCGGACCTCTTTTTCCGAAATGAAGCGAGTTGCGTCGAACCCCTTGACTTCGCCAGCGATTTGCGCCGGGAAATCGGTCGTATCGAAAAAGGTGACCCGACCGATTCCACTGCGGCCGGCAATGACATTCGACCAATTTTCCTCGACGCCAATCCCGACTGGGGAAATGGCACCAAGACCGGTGACGACGACTCTTCGCTTGTCCATTTTTTCTTATTGATATCGAAAATCGAGAAATACCGCGCGAAACGCTAAAGCTGTCATCGACCCGTGCGATCGATAGGGGCTTTACGGTTTGATCCGATGGTAGCCATGTGGCCTTCATCGTCCCGCAAAAGCCGGCACCCACTATCACGATCGATACAGTCATTGCCACGGCTCCGATGGTTTTTCGTATCCGCTCCCGCAGAAAATTGATTTTGACGTTCAGATGGATATCCGCTCCGATAGCGTCGCTTGCATCGGGGCACGTCAGGAAAGTTCTCTTTCCGGCACGGATAGTCGGGCGCTGTGCCGCGCGTCGCAGGAAGCGACTATGCGGCATCTCGCCTCAAGCTACAAAATCAATTGTTTGGATAACACTGATTCGCATCGCAAATGAATGTACGCGAACGACCGGCATGACGAACGCGTGCATCGTCGATGTTCTGCGCAGCGATAAAGGACGACTGGCGGTTTACTTCCGTACTACTGGTTGCAGGTTTTTCTCAGGTGTAAAAACAGGCGGAGAGGTGAGCTGGGTAAAGGCATCTCGTTACCGTGAAAGCTGGGTAGTGCGGGCATGTGCATGCCCCCTCGCGTGGCCCGCGAGTAAAAATATCGCCATGCCCGACCCCTCGTTGTGGCGACGGTTAGGTGGTGACAGAGGCTGAGGCCTCGTCCGGCCATTGGCCGATCGCCTTCAACTGCTTGATCCAGCGGGGTGCATTTTTCTTCGCGCCGATGGCCTGATAGTCGATCTGCGGGTCGTGATACGCGACTTTGCGTGTCAGTAGCAGGAAGATCAACCGTATCATCTTGTGAGCCAGAGCGATGATCGCTTTATACAGAAGTGGCGCAGTAGCAACTGTTCGCCCGAAAACGCATTGAGCGATGCACCGGCGTGATGGGGGTTGTTAACGGCCGGAATTTAGCGTTTACTCTCGACTTTTCGAATGCAGATTCGTAATGGCTTTGTTCAGCAGGGTATGCGCCCATTGGGTTGCGGGCGCAACTATGCCGTCTTGGCGCAGACCGCCTTGCCGAAGCTGTTCCACAGATTCACGAGGTTCGCGATAATCACGCCCTCGCGCTGCTGCGATTTGGTTTTGCGCGTCAGTAGCCGCGCGCCGAGGCAGCGCTTGATGCGCGAGATCTGCGACTCGACCAGCGCGCGCTGGCCATACCCGTATTTGTTCAACTGATTGCGGGTTTTCCGAAGGGGCCGAATTTGTCTGCGAGCCCCACCGGGAATGGCTTTCGGAGCTGGCGAGGGGGGAGCGGTTAAAGTCAGGGCTTTGCGGATGCGAAAATGGCTGCAAACCATGGCCGGCAGGCGATTCCCACGAAATTGAGTGAAGCGCAGTTCGGGCACTTTGTCTTGCCGCACCTGAGCCGGGGCCGGCGCGGCCCGCCGCCGACGTTGCCGTTACAGAGGATGTTCAACTACGTCCTGAAGGCGCTCTATATGGGGTGTCAATGGAAGATGCTGCCGATCGAAACGGATGCAAAGGGGCTGCCTGAAATCCACCACACCCGCATCTACCGGATCATGCGACGCTGGCAGGCTGACGGCAGCATCGACCGGGTCTTCGCGGGCTCGGTCGATCAACTGCATCGGGAC
>NZ_JAMBPR010000157.1 GCF_024206475.1 Paraburkholderia sp. CNPSo 3274 | reverse complement strand
TCCGCTTCGTACATCTCGGCGAACAGTCGATCCATCTTCGCCAGCGCTTCGTTCGCCATTACGCGGATCGAACGCAACGGATGCGACTTGGGGACGAAGTCGTCCAGCTTGCGCACGGAAAACAAACTCTCGGTGAAAGTGTCGGCGCCGCGCATGATCTCCAGTGGGTAAGTGGTGGTTCATCTATCAACGCTTCACGAACTCTGCGCGATGACATGTTTCAGCGGTACTTCAGCAACCTGTTAAGCGAGCTCGCCTCGCAGGACAGATTGCGCGAACGTATCTGGGAAACGCTCAGCGCGAACCCGCTGGAAAACCGCCTTACCGTGCAGGTCACCGCGGACCCGCGCTGGGAAGACGGACGCCAGCCGGAATGACACGCGCCGCCGCCTGGAGTTGCGCCTGCCGCGATAGCCGCGTAAGCGCGTCCGAATACGTCGATTTCCCACTGCGTCTGCAAGCCCACGCGCCAGAACTGCGCATCGAGATCGCTGATGTCGAGAAATTTCGCAAATTCGAGCGGCGTTTTTCCGCCGTGAATCAGCGTGTTGAGCGCTGGGTCGTTGTACTGGAGCCACCCGTTCGCGAGCTGGGTTTCATCGAGCGAGGCGACTGACGCCCAATACAATCAACTGGCCGAAAACTTCAAGCGCAAGTCCACTACTGACCGCTCATTCGTGCCTTCGCAGTCGATTGTCTCGTCATCGACCAAATGCGCCTCCGGCAGGTGTTTTCAGAACACGTTCGCTAACGTTGTGATCGAACGCCCTGTCAATTTCAACTGGAAAGGGTCACGGTCGAACAGCAACGAAGTGTCAAGGCCGGGTTTGACGGCAATTTGCAGGGCCTACCCTGGTTCTTAATCGGCTAACTACCACGAGATGCGCAGTAGCGACTACAAAGTTTTCCTCTGCACTTCCGCTCTATTTCGCCGTCTGAAACAGGCTACCGTACGGCGACGTCGCTCGCCCGCTCGATATATTGGCATCCTGATTATTTGCTATTGACTATGGACACAAAAAGGGAGAGCGTATCGGCTTGGCATCAGGTTCGCTGTTGTCTCGATCAGACCAACAAACCGAGGTAACCATGTGGATCTTCCGTGTCGATGAACCTCGTCTTGGGGTCATCCGTATTCGAGAATGGCGCCGCCGCGCTCATCACACGATCGGCCTTCTCGTCGTGCTGCTGGGCGGCGCCACCATCGGGCTGGTCGCTCTCGATCAGTCCAGCAACTCTTTCCCCGACAAACTGTTTACGGCTCTGTGGAATGGAGTCAATCTCATCACGACACTCGGCGCCTTCAGCGAATTCAGTCCGCCTCAAAAGGTCTTCATGCTTCTGGCCATGGTCGCGACACTGCTGGTCGGCGGGTTCGCAGTTTCGAGACTCACAGGCATGCTATCGGGCGATGACGTGATGGCTTATCGGGAGAACAGGATCATGGAACGCAAGTTCGAACAGCTCGCCAATCATGTCGTGGTAGTCGGATTCCATTCTCTCGGAGAACGGGTCGCAAACTACCTGCATGAGGAGGGAAGCACAGTGCTCGTACTCGTGGGCGACCAGGATCAGGCCAACCGGGCAACGGATTGCGGGCATCTGGTTGTACTTGGCTCGCCGGATGCCTTCGACGACGTGCTCAAGCGTGCGCGACTGGATAGCGCGAAAGCCATGTTCGTAACGACACCCGACGGCAATAACAATCTGGCGATCACACTGCTGGCCCATACGCTCAACCCGTCGCTCGCCATTGCGGTACCTGGCGAAAACCCCTTGAGAAAAGGGCTGCTGGAGAACGCTGGCGCAACCAACGTCATCATTGCCGATGACATCATCGCCAAAGCGTTGATCAGCAAGATTGCGACTGCAGCGGAGGCCGCACCATGAAACCCGCCGCTCCCACACCGCACCGCCTGCCTCACCTGCCTTTCCTGCAGGGACTCCTGCCCTTCAATCCCGCGCAACTTCCACACGACATCATCGCCGGAATCACGCTGGCGGCACTCGGTATTCCCGAAGTGATGGGGTACACGAAAATTGCCGGCACGCCCACCGTTACGGGCCTCTATACGATCCTGCTGCCGCTCGTGGCGTTCGCCCTCTTTGGTGCGTCGCGTCAACTGGTCGTCGCCGCCGACTCGGCGACTGCCGCCATTCTCGCGGGTACGTTGACGGCCGTCGCCGCGCTCGGCAGCAAGGACTATATCGGCCTCACGAGTACCGTTGCCTTGACGGTCGCTGTGATGCTGGTGATCGCGCGTGTTTTTCGTCTGGGTTTTCTGGCCGACTTTCTTTCCCGCAGTGCGTTGATCGGATTCCTGACCGGCGTCGGCATCCAGGTCGCAGCAGGCGAGCTTGCCGGACTGATCGGGCTCGCCAAGCAAGGGCATGGGCCGTTAATGCAGATCGCATCCGTGGTACAACGCGTGGCCGAGGCGAACTATCCGACCGCGATGCTCTCATTTGGCGTGCTCGTGGTGATCGTCGGCTGCAAGCGCTTCGTGCCGCGCGCACCGGGTGCGCTGATCGCCGTGATCGGCTCCATCGTGGCAAGCGGCGTGTTCAATTTCGCCGGACACGGTATCGCGATTACGGGCGAAGTGCCGGGTGGACTCCCGTCATTGTTCCTTCCACCGTTGCATATGGGCGAGATCAACCAGGTACTGGTAACGGCCGCCTCATGTTTCATCGTCATCATTGCCCAGAGCGCAGCAACGGCACGCGCATACGCCAATCGCTATAACGAGAGGGGCGACGACAACGCCGATATCATCGGACTCGCGGCCGCCAACGCGGCAGCGGCCTTCACGGGAACGTTCGTCGTGAATGGCAGCCCGACCAAGACCGAGATGCTCGACGACGCGGGTGGCCGCACCCAGGTCGCCCACCTCACGACAGCCGCCATCGTGCTGCTGGTGCTGCTATTTCTCACGAAACCGCTGAGTCTTCTCCCTGCCGCTGTGCTGTCGGCCATCGTCTTCATGATCGGCGTAAAGCTGATCGACGTGAAAGGCATGGCCGAACTGTATCGCATGCAGAAGGACGAGCTCGTCGTGGCGTTGCTGACTGCGGGCGTAGTCGTGTTCGTCGACGTGATGCACGGCATTCTTGCTGCCGTCGTGCTTTCACTGATCGCGCATGCACGCCACAGCTACCGCTTGCGGACTCGGGTGCTAACGCGAGGCCCCGGCGAAAGCTGGGTCGCGCGACATGTCGAGCCCAATCTGCTCGCCGCGCCTGGTATCGTCGTCTACCGTTTCGAAGCGGACCTGTTCTATGCGAACACCGGCCGATTCACGGAAGAAGTGCTGAAGCTTGTCAACGAAGCGAGTCCGGCGCTGCGCTGGGTGGTGATCGACGCATCGGAGATCAACAACATCGACTACACGGCAGGCAAGACCTTGATCCAGCTGGGCGGTGAACTCGACAAGCGCGGCGTGGGCATAGCCGCGGTCGCCCTCCCCTCGGGCGTCCGACACCAAATCGAGCGGTACAAGGCGTTGCGTGTGGCGGGCGTGCATCGCGAGGTCTTTGCAACAGTCGATGCCGCAATCGAGGCACTACGTGACATTTCGCCGTCTACGTCCTCACCTTCGCAGGGCGCCAACCCGCAATGAAGCAAGGTGAAATGACGCAGGTCTGATTCGGCCTTGAATCGAAAAAAGGAGTGATGCGTGCCTGATTCCGCTAACGCAAAGCACGCCGCCCCCGGCGCTGATCTCGCTGACCCGGGTACACCGGCGGTACAGGAAGACCCATCCACACTATTTGCGGGGCGTGGCTCGCTCGCCGATCGCGTCAGACGTGGCAAGACGGCTCGCAGAGAAGTGCCGCGCGAGAAGCTCGCCGAATGCAAGATTGCAAATCGCGACCCCATCGCCCTGCTCGACGCTTCCAATGTGGGTCGGGTTCCGGAATTGATACCCATCCGTTATGGGCGGATGGTCGCGAGTCCGTTCGCGTTCTATCGCGGTGCGGCGCCGCTGATGGCGCACGATCTGTCGAAGCTGCCGCATTCCAATGTGATCGTGCAATTGGGAGGCGATGCGCATCTGGCCAACTTCGGGCTGTTCGCAAGCCCGGAGCGGCGCATACTCTTCGGTCCCAACGACTTCGACGAGACGCTGCCTGGGCCATTCGACTGGGATGTGCGCAGACTCGCGACATCGTTCGTGATCGCTGCGCGCGAACGCGGATTTGCCTTGCGTGGCCAGCAAAGCATCGTGCGCCGGCTGTGCGAAACTTTCCGCCAACGGCTCGCCGACTTCAGCCGCATGGACACGCTCGACGTCTGGTACTGCCAGTTCAAGGCAGCGAGTATGCTGGCCATTGCCGATTCGGTCGAGGAAAGGAAGAAGGAGCTGGCCGTCGTCGAAAAGGCGCGACAACAGTCGTCGCGTTCCGTGATGACGCATACAACCGAGGTGATCAATGGCAAGCTGCGGATCAAGGAGGTCCCTCCGCTCGTGTATCACGTACCGCTGGAGAGCCCGCATGACAGCAAGCAGTACAACGCGATGGTACGGCGCTTCTTCGCCGACTACCGGCTGACGCTTCCCGACGACAGGCGCGCACTGTTCGATCGCTATGAACTGGTTGATGTCGCCATTCGTGTCGTGGGCATCGGGTCGGTCGGAACGCGTTGCTATGAGGCGCTTTTCATGGCCGACGGCGAGTGCCCACTTTTCCTTCAACTCAAGGAGGCGCGCGCTTCCGTGCTGGAGGGTTACCTGCCGCCGAGCCGTTATCCCAATCATGGTCAACGTGTGGTCAACGGGCAGCGTCTGCTGCAGTCTGCCAGCGACATTTTCCTCGGGTGGTCCAAGATGCGCCACACCGGCAACGACTTCTATGTGAGGCAATTGCGCGACATGAAGGGCGCATTCGACTTCACGACATTCGACGTTGAAGATCTCGGCGAGTATGCGGTTTCCTGCGCTCACGCGCTGGCCCATTCGATGGCGAAGGCAGGCGATCCCGCGCTGCTCAGCGGATATGCCGGTAAGTCGGTGGCATTCGACGAAGCCATCGTGCGATTCTCGCTCGCCTACGCAGAACAAAATGAAACAGACTGGGCGGTTTTGAAAGCGGCAGTCAAGGCGGGACGCATTCAGGTCATTCGTCAATAGGATTCGTGCGCCCTTCGCCGACGGCAGATGATCCGATTGGACGCTACAGCAAGGTGAGGACATGACAAAACTCAGGCGTCTTGTCGCCATCGTCCTTGCTTTCTTGTTGACCGCGTGCGCGAGTCTGCCGCCGCAGACGAACCAACCACACACTCTTGCCCCTCAGAACTCGGAATCCACTCGACTCGGCGTGCTCTTCGCGCCTGAAGAGCAGAAGCACCTGGGTGACAGTGCGTTCCACTTGTTGCCCGACCCCACCGATGCAATTCCGCCGGGAACGGGACAGAAACAGAGCTTGACTCGGAACCCGACGTCTCTTTCATGCGGCGTACAAGCGTCTGTTTCCTTGGCCTTCTGCCGATCGAATCCGAGCTATGAACGCGGGTGACGCGTGCCGCTTGCGGCCTGCGGACGGTCGCCTGCATGATGCCGCCGGGGTTCACGCTGGCGTGGAACAGCGCCCTCAGGCCCCCAATCCGTACTGTTCAGCGTCTGCACAACTGTACCGGTACTGTACCGAGAACTCTCGATAAACTGGTTCCCGTCGAATCTGTCTTCTCTTCCCGGAGCCACTCGCATCATGCTGCCCGAAATGCTCAGCGCGCTGCCCGCCGGCATGCTCTTCGTCGTGGTCACGACCATCACGCCAGGCCCTAATAACACCATGTTGCTCGCTTCCGGCGTCAACTTCGGTTTTCGTCGCACCGTGCCGCATATTCTCGGCATTAGCGCGGGCGTGGTCGTGCTCATGCTCTCGGTGGGCTTCGGGCTTGGCCAGGTGTTCAGGCACGTCCCGTCCCTCTATACCGTGCTGGAGGTCGCGAGCATTGCGTACCTGCTGTATCTCGCGTGGAAAATCGGCACCTCGGGCGACATCAAGGTGAAGAGCGGCGAGCACCGGCCCATGCGCTTTCACGAAGCCATCGCGTTCCAGTGGGTCAATCCCAAGGCGTGGATGATGGTGCTCACGGCCGCCACCACGATCCGCCTTTCCGCGAACTTCGGCACCAATACGATGGCGATGGCCTTTCTGTTCTATGTGATCGGTCTGCCCTGCATCTGCATCTGGGCCGCGTTCGGCACCAGCATGCGGCGTTTTCTGTCGAATTCACGGCGGCTGCGCGCGTTCAATATCTTCATGGCGCTTTCGCTGCTCGTTTCGCTGTACCCGATGTTCGCGCACCTGCTTCAACGCTAAAACGACCTGCCGCCCTTGTCCGGTTCAAACGCCGGCTCAACCGCTACAATCGCAACCGGGAAACATGGGCGGCGGAGTCACACTTTGTCTGAGTTTGAAGCGGGTTTTATTCTCACCCGCCATTGGCGCGATACGGGCGAACACACCGAGGTCGACTTCTGGCTCGCGACCGACGCTGGACTGAACCGCCCCGGGTTTCCCGGAGGCTGTTTTGCTTGAGTCACGCCGCGATGGCGGACCCAGCGAGTTTTGAATAATAAGCGGCTTCTGCCTCGGCAGGTGGAATGTTGCCGATGGGGCCGAATAGTCGACGATTGTTGAACCAGTCAACCCATTCGAGCGTCGCCATTTCAACGGCCTGCGGATTGCGCCACGGTCCGAGGCGATGGATCACCTCTGCCTTGTACAAGCCGTTGATCGTTTCAG
>NZ_JAMBPR010000156.1 GCF_024206475.1 Paraburkholderia sp. CNPSo 3274 | reverse complement strand
CCAGGCCGGCCAGGTAGGTTCGACGCCGATCCAGGCGCCGTCGCCGGCCGCGGGCGGCGCGCAGATCATACGCGCCTCGACAGCCGGCCCAGCCTCGCCCGCCCCAACCCAGTCCAGCGACGACCCCATCGCGCGCTTTGCCAACAGCGGCGACTGAAGCGGCCCCGCCACGGCGCTGAGCGGCGCGTTGCTCCTGGCCCGACCCCGAGTCATGCTTCCAGCGGTTTCCTGCGCCCCGCGCCTCTGCTATCGTTTTGGGACCGTTTTTCATACTTTCGCGCAGCGAGGCGACGATGGATCTTGGACTCAGCAAGAAGGTGGTACTCGTGACGGGCGGCAGCAAGGGCATTGGCCTTGCCTGCGCGCGCGCCTTTGCACAGGAAGGCGCGCGCGTGGCGATCGTCTCGCGCGACCCCGCCAATCTCGCGCGCGCCCGCGAGCAACTGGCGAGCGAAGGCCTGCACGTGCACCTCACGCGCGCGGACCTGCACGAAGCGCATAGCGCTGCCGACGTGGTCGAGGAAGTCTCGACCGCGGTCGGCCCCATCGATATCCTCATCAACAGCGCGGGCGCGGCACGCCGCTACGACCCAGAAACGCTCGATGCGGACGCGTTCAGGGCCACGATGGAGGCGAAATATTTTCCCTACATCTACCCGCAGCAGGAGGTGCTGCGCCGCATGGTGCAGCGGATCAAGTCGGGTGAGAGCATGGAGCCCGGGGCGATCGTCAATATCATCGGCATGGGCGGCAAGTTCGCGAGCGACATCCATATCGCGGGCGGCGCGGCCAACGCGGCGTTGATGCTCGCGACCGTGGGCCTCGCGCACTACCACGCGCGCTACGGCATCCGCATCAACGCGATCAACCCCGGCGCCACGCTTACTGAGCGGTTGCAGGAGGCCGTTCAGCTGGAGGCGCAACGCGCGGGCGTCGGTGCGGAGGAGGCGCTGGCGAGCGGCGAATCGAAGGTGCCGCTCGGGCGCTACGCGAAGCCGGAGGAAATCGCCGATGTCGCGCTCTTCCTGGCAAGCCGCCGTGCGGGCTATGTCACCGGCGCGCTCATTCCGATGGATGGGGCGAGCACGCCGCTGATCTGAAGCGCCCGCCGGCGCGCTGAGTCCTTAAAAGCACTGCGGCGCCCGAAGGCGCCGCAGGTTTTACATGAAGCGGTGACCGAGCCACCAGGCGGCAGCGGCCAGTGTGGCCGAGGCCGGTATGGTCAGCACCCAGGCCCAGACGATGTTGCCCGCCACGCCCCAGCGCACCGCGCTGAGCTTCTGCGTCGCGCCAACGCCGACAATCGCGCCGGTGATCGTGTGCGTGGTCGAAACGGGAATGCCCAGCGACGAAGCCGTAAAGAGCGTGAGCGCCCCGCCCGCCTCCGCGCAGAAACCGCCCACCGGCTTGAGCTTGGTGATCTTCTGACCCATCGTGCGCACGATGCGCCAGCCGCCGAACAGCGTGCCTAGACCCATCGACAGATAGCAGCCGCCGATCACCCAGATGGGCGGCGCGTCCGAACCGATCGCCGAGTAGCCCGTTGCGATCAGCAGCATCCAGATGATGCCGATGGTCTTCTGCGCGTCGTTGCCGCCGTGGCCGAGGCTATAGAGGCCAGCGGAAAGCAGTTGCAGGCGCCTGAAGCGCCGGTCGACCTTGCTTGGCGGCGTGCGGAAGTACAGCCACGACACCGTGAGCATGAAGAACGAACCGAGGATGAAACCGAGCAGCGGCGAGATGAAAATGAACGCCACAGTCTTCATGAGGCCGTCGAAGTTGAGCGAGGTCCAGCCCGACTTTGCGAGCGCCGCGCCCACGAGGCCGCCGATCAGCGCGTGCGACGAACTCGACGGAATGCCGTAGTGCCAGGTGAGCACGTTCCAGCCGATCGCGCCCATCAGCGCACCGAACACCACGTAGTGGTCGACGATATCGGGGTCGATGGTGCCCTTGCCTACCGTCTGCGCCACCTTCAGGTGGAACACGAAATAGGCGATCACGTTGAACATGGCGGCAAAGGCCACCGCCTGCTGCGGCTTCAGAACGCCCGTGGACACGACCGTGGCAATGGAATTCGCCGCGTCGTGAAAACCGTTCATGAAGTCGAAGAGGAGAGCGATGGCGACCAGCGTCGCGACCGCCCAGAGAGCGAGTTGTATCGATTGCATCGCAGTCCGCTCAGGCGTTCTCTAGCACGATGCCTTCGATGATGTTCGCGACATCCTCGCACTTGTCCGTGATCGCTTCGAGTAGTTCGTAGATCGCCTTCAGCTTGATCAGGTTCTTGACGTCGTCTTCCTCGCGGAAGAGCTTCGAAATGGCCGCGCGCAGCAGGCGGTCGGCGTCGGATTCGAGGCGGTCGATGTCCTCGCAGGCCTGCAGGATCTCGCGCGCCTGCTTCATGTCGGAGAGGAGCCCCACCGCGAGTTGCACGCGCTCGGCCGTGGCCGTCACCACGTGCGCCAACTGACTCGCCTCGGCGGTCACGGCTTGCACGTCGTAGAGCGAAATGGCCGTGGCGACGTCTTCCATGAGGTCGAGGCAGTCGTCCATCGTCGTGATCAGCTTGTGGATCTCGTCGCGGTCGAGTGGCGTGATGAAGGTCTTGTGCAGCAGGTCGATCGCCTCGTGCGTGAGCTTGTCAGCGGCCTTTTCGGAGGCCTGCACGTTTTGCTTGTGGATCTCGGCGTCAGCGAGGTGATCGATCAGGAGTTCGAGTTCGCGGCTCGCGGAAACGATGCATTTCGCATGCGCATTGAAGATTTCGAAGAACTTGCCCTCGGTGGGCATGAATCGACCGAACATTGGTATCCCGGAAATTGGTCTCGGATTGCCGACACGAAGCGGTAACTTCGCAGCAACCAGGCGGCAAAATAGGCGACAGAGCTAGCTGTCACAAAACGGCAATATTGTATCGTCAGGCGAGAGCTGCCGCATCGATCGGCAGCCGCCAACGCGGCGTTTGCGCCACTTTGGCGCACGCCGCGCAACGTTTCGCGTTATTCGGCGTAGAAGTTCTGCGCCCCGGCGAAGTTGTCGAACTTCGTGTATTGACCGTGGAACGTCAGGCGAACGGGCCCGATCGGACCGTTACGCTGCTTGCCGATGATCACTTCGGCCGTGCCCTTGTCCGGGCTGTCGGGGTTGTAGACTTCGTCGCGATAGATGAACAGGATCACGTCCGCATCCTGTTCAATAGCGCCCGATTCGCGCAGGTCCGACATCACGGGACGCTTGTTCGGCCGCTGTTCCAGCCCTCGGTTGAGCTGCGAAAGCGCGATGACCGGCACGTCCAGTTCCTTGGCGAGACTCTTGAGCGAGCGCGAAATTTCCGAAATTTCGGTCGCGCGGTTCTCGCCCGTGGACGAGCCGCTCATGAGTTGCAGGTAGTCGATGATGATGAGCCCGAGCTTGCCGCACTGGCGCGACAGACGCCGCGCGCGCGAGCGCAATTCCATCGGGTTCAGGCCACCCGTTTCATCGATGAAGATCTGCGCCTCGCTCATTTTCTGCACGGCGTGCGTGAGCTTCGGCCAATCCTCGTCGGTAAGCCGCCCCGTGCGCATGCGGTGCTGATCGAGGCGCCCCACCGAGCCGAGCATACGCATGATGAGCTGCGTGCCCGGCATCTCCATCGAGAATACCGCGACCGGCAGGCCGTACTCCACGGCCACGTATTCGCCGATGTTCATCGAGAGCGCCGTCTTACCCATCGACGGGCGTCCCGCCACGATGATCAGCTCGCCGCCGTGCATGCCGGAGGTCATGCGGTCGAGGTCCACGAAGCCCGTGGGCGTGCCCGTCACGTCGCTCGGGTTGGCCGTGTGATAGAGCGTGTCGATGCGCTCCACGACCTGCGTGAGCAGCGGCCCGATCTCGAGGAAGCCCTGGGTGCCGCGCGCGCCGTCTTCGGCGATCGAGAACACCTTCGACTCGGCCTCGTCGAGCAGCTGGCGCACTTCCTTGCCCTGCGGGTTGAAGGCGTCGGCGGAAATTTCGTCGGCGACGGAAACGAGGCGGCGCAGCACCGCGCGGTCACGCACGATTTCCGCGTAGCGGCGGATGTTCGCGGCGCTCGGCGTGTTCTGCGCGAGCGCGTTCAGGTACGCGAGGCCGCCCACGTCATCCGCTTTGCCCGAGGTGCCGAGCGCCTCGTACACCGTCACCACGTCGGCCGGACGCGTGGCGGCGATCAGCCGGCCAATGTGCTCGAAGATGATGCGGTGATCGTAGCGATAGAAGTCGCTTTGCGAGAGGAAGTCGGCAATCCGGTCCCAGGCCGCGTTATCCAGCAGCAGGCCGCCGAGCACCGATTGCTCGGCTTCGATCGAATGCGGCGGGACTTTCAGCGAGTCGAGTTGGGGATCTTTCGGAGCGTTCATGGAGGGCAATTATCGGACAAGGGGGTGCCTCGAACAAGCTTGAAAACTTGCAACGAGCGTCCAGGCAGCGCGCAACAAAAAAGGCAGAAGCCCTGCGGCTCCTGCCCTTCCTGAGTCTTGCGTCAAACCGTGCGACCTGTAAGGGCCGCACGCAGGTACTTAGGCGTGCTCGCCCAGCACCGACACCGTGACGTCGACGAGGACGTCGGTGTGCAGCGAAACGTGCACCGGGTGGTCGCCCACCATCTTCAGCGGGCCTTCCGGCAGACGCACTTGCGCCTTTTCCACTGCGAAGCCTTGCTTCGTGAGCGCAACGGCGATGTCCGCGTTCGTGACCGAACCGAACAGGCGGCCGTCCACGCCAGCCTTCTGGCCGATCTGGACGGTCAGGCCATTCAGCTTTTCGCCTTCAGCTTGAGCTGCTGCCAGCTTTTCAGCGGCGGCCTTTTCGAGTTCAGCGCGGCGAACTTCGAATTCAGCGATTGCGTCCTTCGTTGCGCGGCGTGCCTTCTTGTTCGGGATCAGGAAGTTACGTGCGTAACCGTCCTTCACCTTGACGATGTCGCCGAGGTTACCCAGGTTGACGACTTTTTCCAGAAGAATGATCTGCATTCTATTGCTCCTTATCGCGTCGTCTTGTTAGGCCTTGTGCTGGTCGGTGTACGGCATCAGCGCGAGGAAACGCGCGCGCTTGATAGCCGTGTCCAGCTGACGCTGATAGTGGGCCTTCGTACCCGTCAGACGAGCCGGCGTGATCTTGCCGTTTTCGCCGATGAAGTCCTTCAGCGTGTCGAGGTCCTTGTAGTCGATCTGTTCGACGTTTGCAGCCGTGAAGCGGCAGAACTTCTTGCGCTTGAAGAGCGGGTTTTGTTGCTGACGACGCTTGTCGAATTTCTTACCAGTCGGGCGGGGCATGATTAGTCCTTTCCTGTGCCTTGCATTTCGGTGATGTGAAACACCAGGGTTCGCGCGTTGCGGTGCTTTTTCGCCAGAAAACCGGTGAAGAGCGCTTCCACGCCCATCTCACAGCTTTCCACGAGACCGCAGGCCTTGCCGGCCGCCACCGCGGGCATCGTGAGCTCGACGAAGCGGGCAATGCCGGCTTCGACGACCTCCGTGCGGTGCTGCAGCGTGACGCTTGCGATCGGAACGCCGGCGGGGGTGTACCGCACCGGTTCGCGTTCGACGACGCTAGCCGTAAGCTGCAGCCTGTTCACGGGGCTAACTTGGGCAAATGAGCTTGAATCCTGATGGCTTGTGTACTTAAGCCTGCGCTTCGGTCGGCTGGGCAGCCGCCTTCTTGGCTTCTTCGCGCTGCACTTCCTTCATCATCGGCGACGGGCCGGTTTCGGCCTTCTTCAGCTTGACGATGAGGTGACGCAGAACAGCGTCGTTGAACTTGAACGCGTGTTCCAGCTCGTCGAGCGTGGTCTGGTCGCATTCGATGTTCATGCAGACGTAGTGAGCCTTCGCGAGTTTCTCGATCATGTAGGCCAGTTGACGACGGCCCCAGTCTTCGATGCGGTGGATCTGACCACCGTGCGAGGTGATCGTGCCCTTGTAGCGCTCGATCATGGCGGGCACCTGCTCGCTCTGATCGGGATGCACGATGAAGACGATTTCGTAATGACGCATGTATCACTCCTTGTGGATTAAAGCCACCCGGGCGTCGGAACCGGTGCGGCAAGTGAGAAGCCGAAGATTGTAGCGCGGATGGGCTACGCACGCAACACAGATCGTGCGTTTCGACGATGAATCGAGCGTGTTTTCAATGACTTGCGCGGCGGGGAGTGCCCGGAGCGCTCCCGCCGCGCTCGTGTGAGACGACAGCCTAGCTGCCTGCCGCCTCGCTCGCGCCCGCCGCGAGCCTTGCGTCGAGCGCCGCGCGCAGGCCGTCGAGCGCGTCCGCGCCGGCGTCCGTCACCGCCCACCACGTCATGCCCGCCGCCTGCCAGCGCCGGAGCGCGTAGCCTTCGCTCGATCCCGGCGGCGCGGCGCCCGAGACGGCCGGTCCGCTCGCGCCCGGCGGGAACACATAGACGTCGATCACATGCTTGCCATAGCGATAGACGAGCACGGCAACACGTTCGCGCCCCACATAATCGAGACGTCCGCCCGCCAGCGCAAAGCCCTGCCGCGCCAGATCGAAGACAGGCGGCGCGTAGTCGATCCGGCCGTTGAACCACGGCTTCACGGTATGGCGGTCCGTCGAGATCACGTCGATGTCGCGGCCCGAAATCTGGGCTCGCACGTGGCTCGACACGAGATCGTCGACGAAGGCCGTCTCAGCGGCCGGGCGGCGCAGATGCACTGTGGCGGTCACAGCCAGCGCACAAAGAATCAACACCGCGCAGCCGAACCACGCGAGGGTGGCCGCGCGCGGACCCGCGTTGACGGACGGAGCGCCCCAGCCACGCC
>NZ_JAMBPR010000155.1 GCF_024206475.1 Paraburkholderia sp. CNPSo 3274 | reverse complement strand
TGACAGTACGGTCACGGGCGAGCTTATCGAGCCTTTGACGGTCAGCGTGCCGGTCTGCACGGTGGTCGGGCCGCTGTAGGTGCTGGTACCCGTGAGCACCGTGGTGCCGGTGCCCATCTGCACCAGGGCGCCAGTTCCGGAGACCACGCCGCCGTAGGTGAGCGTGTCGCTGCGGTCGAATGCCAGGGTGCCATTGTCGGTGACGTTGCCGACGATGCTGCCGCTGGTGCCGCCGTTGCCCAGCTGCAGCGTGCCCTGGCCGATCGTCGTGCCGCCCGTATAGGTGTTCGCGCCGGTGAGCACCAGCGTGCCGGTATCGGTCTTGGTCAGGGCGCCCACACCGCTGATGACGCCGCTCATGGTGAACGTGCCGGCCGGCGCGATATCGAACGTGCCGCCACCGGCGTTGAGCGTCGTACTGCGCGCCGAGGTGAAGCCCGAACCGGTGACTGCCAGCGTGCCGCCATCGAAGCTCAGGTTGCCCGCTGCCGCACCGAGATTGTTGTCGGCGGACACCTGCAGCGTGCCGCCGTTGATTGCCGTGCCGCCCGTGTACGTGTTCGCGCCGGTAAGCACCAGCGTGCCGAGATCGGTCTTCTGCAGCTGCGTGCTGCCCTGCAGTATCGCGTCAATGGTCGCGGTATAGGCCGCCCCGTCGGACGCGCCATCGCCGACCCGGATGGTCGTGACACCCGATCCCGCCGTGGTTTCAACCAGTGTCAGCGGCCCGCCATTGATCACATAGCCGTTGGACGCGAACTGCAGGCCCGAGGCCGTGACCTGGCCCGCGCTGTTGTCCACCGTCACCGTGCCCGGCGCAGGGTAGAAGATCGCAAAGGCCCCGTTCGTCCACGGCGCGTTGAGCGTGCCGACTGCGTTGGTCCAGTTGTCGTTGCCGACAGGGGCCTGCCAGGTCCCGCTGCCACCGTCGATAGTGCCGCTGTTGCGGTTTCCCGTGCCGTCCCAGTAGGTCACGGTCACACCGGTCGTGTTGACCAGGTTCACCTGGCCGGGAACCGAGAGCATCCAGCGTGAGGTTGCCCTTCACCACGGTCAGGTCATTGAGCGGGACGCCCGGCACAGTGGACTGGCCAAAGCTGTAGTCGAGGGTCGAGCTGCTGGTAAGACCAAGGTTGCCATTGATGGTCAGGGTCCCGATGCCCCCCGCGGCGGCGCCAGGTGCCAGAGTGCCGCCGTTCACGCTGACGCTTCCGCCAATGATGCCGGTGCCACCCAGCGTCGCGCCGCTCGCCACCGTGGTGGCGCCCGTGGCGGCCGTCTGGTCGCCGTTGATGTACAGGGATCCGCCATTGACAGTTGTGCCGCCCGTGTAGCTGTTGGTGCCGGTCAGAACCAGTGTGCCAGAGCCCAGCGCATTGAGCACGCCCGGAGCGCTACCGTCCGAGATGCCTCCGGTCAGGGTCTGGGTGGTTCCCTGCGGCGGCATGAAATTCGGATCACCGGCCAGGGTGATGTTGTTTCCAACCGTATAGTTGTTCCCGCCCAGCCATGACAGGGTGGTGCCAGCAGCCATTGCCATCGTGCCAGTACCCAGCGCCGAATTGTTGCCGGCGACGATCGTGCCGGTGTTGAGAGCGGTTCCGCCGCTGTAGGTATTGGCTCCCGTCAGGATCGCGGTACCGGTGCCTGACTGCTGCACCGCGCCGCTGCCACTGATGACCCCGCCAAAGTTGATGGTGTCGCTGCGGTCAAACACAAAGGTCCTGTTGTCCGTAACGTTTCCAACGATGCTCCCCGTGGTTCCGCCACTGCCGAGCTGGAGCCTGCCGGCGGAAATCGTGGTGCCACCCGTGTAGGTGTTGGCGCCGGTCAGAACGGTGGTGCCACTGCCGGTCTGGCTGACCCCGCCGCTTCCGGAGATCACACCGGACAAGATCAGCGCGCCGCTGGTGTCGAAGGCCAGGGTGCCGTTGTCGGTGACGCCACCGACAATGCTGCCGCTCGTGCCACGACTGCCCAGCTGCAACGTGCCGGCCGAGATTGTCGTGCCGCCGGTGTAAGTATTGGCGCCAGTGAGAATTGTGGTGCCGGGACCGATCTGGCTGACGGATCCGGTGCCGGAGGCAACGCCGGCGTAGGTCGTTGTCGTGCCTGTCGCCGGGTTGAATGCCAGCGTGGCATTGTCGTTGACGTTGCCAGTAATCGAGCCGTTGGTGGTGCCGTCGCCCAGCTGCAGCATGCCCGCCGAAATCGTTGTGCCGCCCGTGTAGGTGTTGGTACCGGTGAGGATCGTCGTACCGGGGCCGATCTGACTAACCGTTCCACTACCGGAAATCACTCCGCTGTAGGTCGTCGTCGAGCCTGTCGCCGGATTGAACGCCAGCGCAGCATTGTCATTGACGTTGCCGGTAATCGATCCATTGGTAATGCCATCGCCCAGCTGTAGCGTGCCCGCCGAAATCGTCCAGGGTGTCGTTGTCGAGGTTGATCCGGTCAGCGTCCAGGTGCTGGAGCCCGTCTTCTGGTACAGGCCAAAGCCCTGATACTGCGCAGGCGGACCGATCAGCGCCATGTTGAAGGTTGCGTTGATCGAGCCACCCAGAATGAGGGTATCGGCCGACGAGAATGCCACCACGTTGCCGGTGATGATCGAACCAGCATCGATCTCAAGCGAGTTGGTGCCGCCAGTGAAAGTGATGGCGCTGGCTTGGGTTGTGCCATTTCCTGCCAGACCACCCGTGATGGAGCCGCTGTTCGTGATGGCGAGGTTCGCGCCGGTGATGCCAACGCCGCTGGACCCGAAGCCATCGTTACTACTGCCGCCATTCGTGCCGCCATTACCGCCGGTGGTTGAGCCGTTGTTGATGATCGTCAGCCCGTTGCCAGCAATGCCAGCGCCGCCCGTCGGCGTATCCGACTGGCAGCAGTTGGCGCCGCCGAAGCCGTTGTTCCCGCCGTAGCCACCGCTGATGCTGCCGTTGCTGGTGTTGATGATCGTGTTGCCGACGGATGTCGAGTCGATGCCGTATCCGCCGTCACCGCCCCCGCCGGCGACCGAAGCAGAGTTGCCGCCATTGCCACCGGCCCCTCCGGCAATCCTTCCGCTGTTGGTGTAAGTGATGCCGGACGCATTGAGCACCACGCCGTAGCCTCCAGCCCCACCGCCGCCGCCGGTTTCGCCGCTACTCTGGCGAGCTGTGCTTGAATCACCGCCGGCTCCCCCGGCTCCTCCCGCCAAGGCGCCGCTGTTGCTGGATGTGGTCGTCACAACTGCGCCGTCGGCACCGCCGCCGCCGCCGCCGCCGGCGTCGCCGTAGTAGGCTGGGGGCGGGGCGCCTGGTGAGCCAGCACCACCCGCGCCGCCAGGGCCGGTCGCGCCAGCGCCACCGGCGGCGGCGGTGCCATCGAGGCCGGTGCCACCCTTTCCCCCGCTACCGCCCGTGACGCCCGCTCCGCCGCCACCACCGCCGCTATATCTCGTCGTGCCGTTGCCGCCGTTGGCACCGGTGACGGTGGCGTTGCTGACCCCGCCTGGAGCGACCGGTTGTGGGGGGCCGGCGCCGCCAAGGCCGCCGGACTGCCCCAAGGCGGAGGAGGCAAACAAAAGCATGCTGCCGAGAAGGGCCGTCACCACTACGGCAACGGTTGCCAGCCCTACGATGGCTTTCCGTTTGCCCTTCGCATCGCCCGGCTCCGATAAAGCGGTCCGACTCGGGCTCGTACCACGCGGGATGACGCCGAACATCTTGTTCACCGCCTGACTCCGGAAATCTGGCCACAGCACGACCAGTGAGCCAAAGGGAGATGCCGTTGCAGCGCTGACGTTATGGCACGGGAGAATCCTCGCGGTAGATTCGCCGGCCAGCGAACACGTAGGGTCTTCGCGAAAGCATTGCGGCATGGCCGCGACCAGACACGCTTCGCGCCGGACGAGAGATCCGGCGCGCGCCCCATGCAGGTCACGGAACTCCATCCCGTTTCCATGGCGAGGATCGGGCCCGGGTGCCCCTGGCGCATCTGCTGTGACTTGCGGCATGCCAAAAGGCGCACAGCACAACTACGACCGTTGATGGCTCAGCCAGCTGCGCCCGGGTAAGGACCTCGATCGCGGCCTCGCACTTCTCCTGGACATGCGCGTTTCAACGGGATCTTTAAGCCTATGCGTGGTCACTGACATTGGGTATCGGACTTTGGTCCGATCATCGGGGCCGGCACCGACCGCAAACGGCTGAAAGCCGGCCGGTGACCAGACCAGGCAATCCGGTTGAAAATGGGGCCCAGCGAGTTATCCTTGACTCAGATTTGCTGGGTTGTCTTTCATGCGGCTTGCCCGCGCAAACCGGTCGACCTGCCTGTCATTTGTTCCCTATCGTCCATACCGGGGATGCAAGATGCCCACGCGCGCCACGCTGATTTCGGCTTCGATTGCGCTGGGATGTCTTGTGACCATCGCGCCGGTGCTGACCAGTCTCTATGTCGCTAGCGAGGACGTTGCACGTCGGGACCGGGACGACCTCAATGAGTTTGCGCAGAAGGCCGTCATGCGCATGGACCTTGTCACCTACCAGGCCTTTGCCGCCCTCGCGGATCTCGAGCGGGTAGCGGATGCACCGTGCTCGCAGTCGAGCCTCGAATGGACTGCTCGCGTCATTTTCAGATACACCTACGTCCAGGATGCAGGGGCGTTCGCCGATGGGCGGTACCTCTGCTCGCCGCTGCTCGGCGATATGCGCATGAAGGATGAAGCTTTGCCGCCTCCTGACTACCGGACCAGCGATGGCTACCTCCTGTGGTTCCGGCAGAAGAGTCCGCTGAGTGCAGGCCGCACCGGCGTACAGATCGGCCGTAACGGTCACTACGTGGCCCTCGCCCCAAGTTCATACGTTGACGTGATCGACCCTGAAAAGCGGCCCATTGCGGCAATCCATATTCCGACGGCCACAGTCTTTGCTGTATCGCCAGGAGCGGACCCGGCGGAGATGCTCAGCGCGTGGAGGCACCGCGGAGACGTAATGAGCGATAAGTGGATATATGCAGTCTCCCAGTCCCCAACGCGCCCAATCGCCGTCGTGGTGAAAGCGCCGCGCGGCAGCGTCGCCGGAAGCTGGCCGAAGCTCCTCGCCGCCTGGCTTTCGATCGGCGTGGCTGCGGGTGCCGCGCTTGGATGGCTGGCATACAAACGCGTCTCGCGTCAGCTCTCATTTGCCGCAACGCTCGAATGGGCCATCTCGCGCCGCGAAATTGACGTGGTGTATCAACCCGTCGTCCGGCTTGCTGACGAAGAATGTGTAGGCGTGGAGGCGCTGGTCCGGTGGCAATGGCACGGCCGCACGATCTCGCCCGATATCTTCGTTCCGATTGCCGAGGAAAATCACCTCATCCAGGCACTAACCGATCTCGTCCTCGAAAAAACTCTCGCACAGCTTGGCAAAATGCTTGTCGAGAAGCCTTCGTTTTATGTCTCAATCAATCTCAGTGCCGAGGATTTACGCAGCTTCCGGTTCCTGAACCTTCTCACGGCATCGCTCAAAGGGACCGGCATTGCTCCCCGGCAGATCCGCATTGAAGCGACGGAGCGCAGTTTCATGAACGCGGATGCAACGCGCGGCGTCATAGCCGCGTTCAGGGCAGCCGGACATCCTATTTATATTGATGACTTTGGAACCGGCTATTCAAGCCTCTCCTACCTGCAAACTTTCGAGCTCGATGTTCTGAAGATCGACAAGTCGTTCGTCGACACGATTGGGCGGGATACCGCGTCAAGCGTCGTTGCGCCCCACATCATTGCGATGGCGCATGAACTGAATCTGGAACTTGTCGCCGAGGGTGCGGAGTCGGGCGCACAGGTGGCGTGGCTGCGCGAGAAGGGTGTGCAGTATGTCCAGGGGTGGTATTACGCAAAGGCGATGTCAGCGCATGATCTCGCGGTATGGCTTGGCGTGAATCGCGCACCACGCCACGCGGACAGCGTCCCGGAAATCTAGTCCCCATCTGCGAAGTTTGCCGCTAGCTTGTTCGTTGCGATCCTGATCGCCTGGCTCGCCGGCGTCTACACTCCGCAAGAGCTTTATACCAAAGACAAATAGTGCTCCTACCATTTCTGCGTTGTGAGCGACAGTTACCACAGCAACAGCGGCCGTACTCAGGTGCGCGTCGAAGGACGGGTGTGGGTCGGGAGTGAGAGTTCACTGATGCAGTATGCTGCCGTCGGGTTGCCTGATGCCGCCATCGTCAGCAATCAGCCACATTGGTGACGTAGAACGCGGCCCATCCCAATACCGGCCTCTGCCTCACCTCCAGCGTGGGACCGGAGCCCCTACCGCGCGAGCGGTTTCGTTCACTCGGCCACAAACAGTCGTTCCGCGAGCGAGGAAAACTGCCGTTGAAACGGCCGTAAACTCCGTATTCGGACGGAGGAGCCACGCGCACAATTCGTGCACACCCGAATGACGGGGCACCAAGTTCTACGTCGGAAACCAGATGGATTGCCCACGGCTGCCGCATAGAGCAGCATAACGGCAGCTTGCTGAATCAGCGCAAAGCGAATTCGCGTAAGCAGTGCCACCCGAATTCGACCTCGGACATGGCCGCGAAGCGGGACGAGCGCATTTAGGAACGCGCAGTGGCATTGAACGAAGTCTTATTCCACCCACACGTAGATGAACCGCTCGCCTCAAGACCAGGCCACTGAAACCGCATGTCGCTGTGCGGCCCAATTCCATCTGCTTACCCGAAGGTCTTGCTAAGCGTTGCAACTGAAACGTGTGGCCATGCAAAATTTGGCTTTCCCGGAATCTTGAGCGACGGAAAATTTAGCATCACCATCTGAGCGTATTGCAGCTGCATGATGGTTGGACGCTGGGGATGAATAAGCTTCTCGATCCAAAACGTCGCGTAAACCAGTGTGGTAGTCGCATTCTGCTGCAGGAACGACAAATTCTCTGCCCCGCCACCGGCCTGTACAACTTCGATAGCGGACGTACCTGGGAGTGGAGATGCGTTTATGACCGGTTCGTTGAAAAACGTTATCGACTGTGCGGTCGAAATGTTAAGTGCCACCCCACTGAACGAGTAACCTTGTGCGAGCTGCTCGACGACAGTCTCCTGTAAAAGCGTGACCGGATCGTTTAAGAGCGCCTGCGTAATCTCAGGGGGCAAGATGGGAGGTATGTTTCCCAAGGGGGTTCGCGTGTTTGCCGAGCTGTCGGCGTTCGAAAGAGTGTATTCCGAGAAACCGCCGCCAGGCTTCGACTGTGCTTCCGAGGTGCCCGCCGCAAAAACTGGAGCCCCAAGGGGTACCCCAGGTGCGAGTGGCGGCTGAAGATCGATAGCAGTGCTGTTGAAGGATGGGAAAAGTGAGAAAGCCGGGTTGCCACCGCTTGTTGGATTGGCTCCGGAACTGATGGTTGGTGGGCCATCGAACCTTGTCGCTATACCTTGGGCGAGCAAAGAATTCCCATGCGGTATGTTAGCCATTCTGCTGACGAGTTGCCCCCCAGGCGGTGCAGAGAGCGGCGGGTCAGATGTTCCAGGCTGTTTGATCCATATGCCCGGCTCTATGTGCAGCGCCCCGCCAGTGGTGGCATCGTGTATTTTTTGCAGGTACGTCAACCCGAAAAGCTCGATGTCGTCCTGACCAAAGCCTCGGTTCGGGATCGACGAGGAGATTGGATCGAATTTGGTCGTTTCGCTGGTGAGGTTGAGTTCGAGAAATAAGTTAGTTTGATCATGAAAATCGGGGCGAGCAACAAGATTGAAGCCAGCACCCTGCCAATTGCCTGCAAGTTCTGCGAGCAGTCCAAGGTTCTCCAGGACCGTTTCATTATCGGGGCTTAACAGGTTGCTGAAGTACCGCTGAAACATGTCATCGCGCAGAGTTCGTGAAGCGTTGATAGATGAACCACCACTTACCCACTGGAGATCATGCGCGGCGCCGACACTTTCACCGAGAGTTTGTTTTCCGTGCGCAAGCTGGACGACTTCGTCCCCAAGTCGCATCCGTTGCGTTCGATCCGCGTAATGGCGAACGAAGCGCTGGCGAAGATGGATCGACTGTTCGCCGAGATGTACGAAGCGGAC
>NZ_JAMBPR010000154.1 GCF_024206475.1 Paraburkholderia sp. CNPSo 3274 | reverse complement strand
CCCGAAGTGCTTGGCAAAGTTGCTCACCTGCTGGAGATACACGCGTTGCGTGTTGGCCGCGAGGTTGCGCACGCGCATATCCTCGATCATGCGTCGACGTAGGGGTGTCATGGTGGACTCCGCTCTGAATGGTCACGGCAGCAAATTGCACTGCCATCGTCGCACTCGAGCAGAGGGGCCCTGCAGATGATCCCGGAGCCGATGTCGCTGGCCAACCACCACCTCCCGCTTCAGCGGGTTAGTTCAATATTTTTTATCTGTCCATTCGTGATGAACGTTTCAGATCTTTTACAATCCCAGCTGTCAGGTGTCCAATGGGGGGATGCCAAGATTCGGGGCTTTTTCGTACGTCAAAGCTCCGGGCGTGCGTCACAAGCGTCGCGGACCCACCCAATACGGCTCTGGTGCAAATAGGCGGTCTGCACGAGATTTTTCCTATATAGAGGATACCTTATCAAGCAGACAAGACGTCCTCCCAGACTGCGGGCGCAGTGGCATCTTTGAGGCCGAGCTTCGCGAGACCGAATTGTCCCTTGCGAATACGATGTACCAGCTCAATACGAGAGAGGGTGATCGCTGCATTCCTGAAACGCTTGAAGCCGAGCATGACTTTCGTCCGGGGACTTGATGTTGCGGTGGTCCTGCTCGACCAGATTATTGAGATATTTCGAGGATCGGACCTTCGTGTCCTCAGGCAGCAGGCCATCGGCCTTCATCTCGCGCACGGCGCGGTGCGAGGCCGCATAGCCGTCAAGCGTGATGGTCTTCGGTGGCTGGCCTTGATGTTTGATCGCCTTCCTGAAAAAGGCTTTTGCCGCCTTCACGTCGCGCCTGGCACTGTCTGGCCCACCCGATCCACCGCCCGATAAAGATAGACCCACTTGCCGCGCAGCTTGAGATAAGTCTCGTCAACACGCCAGGACTGGCCGGTGGGCCTGCCGAAGATTCCACCGTTTGACGAACTCCGGCGCAAAGCGCTGCACCCAGCGCAGGATCGTCGTGTGGGCCGGCGCCAGACCCCGTTCCGCCATCATTTCGACCAGATCGCGCAAGCTAAGCTTGTAGCGCAGGTACCAGCGAACACACAGAATGATCACATCGCGGTCAAAGTGACGGCCTGCAAACAGTTCGTCCAGGCTCTTCAGCTTGCTCATCCCCAGTTCTCAATTCGTTCAGCCCGACACCTTAACCGATTCGCCCCCGCGCTATTTGCACCAGAGCCCAAATACAAGTGGCCATGGCAGCGTCGCACCGGGTATCGTGCAACTGTAGTCAGCGACGTTGCTGACCGCGCAGGCGCCCCCCGGGCCACTCCGGTCGCGCCCTGCGCGCTATAGACAGACGAATAGGGCCACGTATCTTGATAGAATCAAGGGCTAGAGCCTGACTGTGAATGACGGCACATGAACTATCAACATGGCTCCGACACGGGCTTCAGTGTCCACGTCCTGTGGGAGGATGAAGAGCGCACCTTCTGCCGTGTCGGGTCCCCTGGCGCCACCGACAGTGTGCTGGTCGTGCGCAGCGCCGACGAACACCCCTCGACCGCCCTTCTCGATCGCCTCGCTCACGAGTTCGCGCTGAAGGAACAGCTCAACAGCGCGTGGGCGGTGCGCCCCATCAAGCTGGTGCGCGAAGACGGACGGATGGCCCTGCTGCTCGAGGATCCGGGTGGCGACCCACTCGAGCGCCTGGTCGGTGCGCCTGTCGGGGTGGAGCGTGTCTTGTCGCTCGCCGTGGACATTGCCGCTACGCTGGTCAAGCTCCATCAGTGCGGCCTTGTCCACAAGGACCTCAAGCCCGCTCATATTCTGGTTGACTGCACAGACAGGCAGCCGCGGCTCACCGGATTCGGCATCGCTTCGCAACTGCCGCGCGAGCGGCAATCACCGCAGCCGCCTGAAACGATCGCCGGCACCCTCGCCTACATGGCACCTGAACAGACCGGACGGATGAATCGCTCAATCGATTCGCGCAGTGACCTTTATGCATTCGGGGTCACGCTCTATCAAATGCTCACGGGGACCCTGCCGTTCATGGCCTCCGACCCGATGGAATGGGTGCATTGCCATATTGCACGAAAGCCGGTGCCCCCAAGCGAGCTGGTAAACACGGTCCCAGCTGCCGTCTCGGAACTTGTCATGAAGCTGCTCGCAAAGACGCCCGAGGAGCGCTATCAGACTGCGGCGGGCGTCGAGCGAGACCTGCGGCGTTGCCTGACCGAATGGCAACGTCAACGCCACATCGATGCCTTCCTGCTGGGTGAATACGACATGCCCGACCGGCTCCGGATCCCCGAGAAGCTCTATGGGAGGCAGAACGAGGTCAAGGCCCTGATTGCCGCATTTGATCGAGTGGTCAACACCGGCACGCCTGAACTCGTGCTGGTTTCCGGTTGTTCGGGCATCGGCAAGTCTGCGGTCGTCAGTGAACTGCACAAGGCGCTGGTACCACCACGTGGACTCTTCGCGTCGGGCAAGTTCGACCAGTACAAACGCGACATACCCTATTCGACACTCGTGCAGGCCATTCAGGGCCTGGTGCGGTCGCTTCTCGGCAAGCCGGACACGGAGCTCGCGGTCTGGCGCGACGCATTGGTCACAGCACTGGGTCCGAATGCGCGCCTCGTGACCGAGATGATTCCCGAGTTGAAGCTCGTCATCGGAGACCCGGCGCCCGTCCCGGAACTCGAGCCGAATCAGGCGCGACACCGCTTCGAACTCGTCTTCCGGCGCTTTATCGGCGTGTTTGCGCAACGTGAGCATCCGCTGGCACTCTTTCTCGACGATCTGCAATGGCTCGACGCCGCGACGCTCGATTTGCTCGACGATCTTCTGACGCGCTCTGATCTTCAATATCTGATGCTGATCGGCGCCTATCGCAGCAATGAAGTGGATGCCAGCCATCCGCTGCTGCGCAAGCTTCAGACGTTCAGGGCGGCGGGCGCACGGATCGACGAAATCGCTCTAGCGCCTCTCGCTTGCGAGTACGTGGAGCAACTGAACGTCGAAGCGCTTCACTGTGAGCCGGCGCGCGCCGCACCGCTTGCCCGCCTCGTGCATGAAAAGACGGCGGGCAATCCGTTCTTCGTGATCCAGTTTTTGCACGCGCTCGCCGATGCCGGTCTCATCAGCTTCGACCATGACAACGCCTGCTGGTGCTGGGATCTGCCCCGCATCCACGGCACGGGATACACCGACAACGTGGTAGACCTCATGGTCGCGAAGCTGGCGCGTCTGCCCACTGAAACGCAGCGCGCGTTGCAACAGCTCGCCTGCCTCGGCAACACCGCCTCGCTTGCGATACTGCCGAAGGTTCTGGGCACCTCGACGCGGGAAATTCGAGCGCTGCTGCGGCCTGCAGTCGATCAGGAACTGGTCGAGCAACGGGAAGACGCGTACGCGTTTGTACACGACCGGGTGCAGGAAGCCGCCTATTCGCTGATTCCGGGAGATTTGCGTGCCGACACCCACCTGCGAATCGGGCGGCTGCTCGCAGCGCAAACCGCCGCTGGCAGAATGGAAGATGCGATCTTCGAGATCGTCAGCCAACTCAACCGTGGCGCAGCGCTGATGACTTCCCAGCAGGAACGCGAGCAACTGGCCGAGTTCAACCTAAGCGCAGCCCGGCGAGCCAAGGCGTCGACAGCCTATGCGTCGGCGCTCACCTACCTCACTGCTGGCGCGGAACACCTGACGGGCGACTGCTGGGAGCGCAGGCATGAACTGATTTTCGCGCTGGAGTTGAACCGGGCCGAATGCGAGTTCCTCACCGGGCGGTTAGCGGACGCGCAAGAGCGGCTGGCCATGCTGTCAAGCCGCGCGACGACTACCGCCGAACAGGCGCATGTTGCGTGTCTGCGCATGGATGTTTACCTGACTCTCGACCGGAGCGGTCGCGCGGTCGAAGTCTGTCTCGACCACCTCCGGCAAGTCGGTATTGACTGGGCAGCGCACCCGCACGAAAACGACGTACAGCGGGGATACGAAACGGTCCGGTCACTGCTTGCAGGTCGGACAATCGAGGCACTCATTGATGTGCCATTGATGACGGATCCGATGTCCCTTGCGATCGCCGATGTGCTGAGCAAGCTCTTGAGGCCGGCCTGGTTCTTCGACGCGAATCTCGCGTCCCTCGCCATATGCAAACTGATCAGTCTTAGTCTGGAGCGCGGCAACTGCGACGCCTCGTGCTTTGCGTACGTCATGTTCCCCCGGATTGCAGGACCACGCTTTGGCGAATACCACGCCGGTATCCAGTTCGGCCAGCTTGGTTTCGATCTGGTCGAGCGCCGGGGACTCAAACGCTTCGAGGCAGTGACGTATCTCTGCTACGCGCTCTACGTCGTGCGCTGGACGAAACACGTGCGCGTCAGCAGCGAGGTGCTGCGCCGCGCGTTCGAAGCGGCAACCCGGACCGGGGACCTTCCGTCTGGCGCCTATACCTGCTGCCACGTTGTTTCGGACCGGCTTTTTGCCGGTGAGCCGTTGATCGACGTGCAACGCGAAGCTGAACAGGGCCTTGCATTCTCCGTGAAGGCGCGTTTCGGCCTTGTCGTCGATAACCTCACTACGCAACTTGCGCTGATCCGGATGCTCCGCGGCTCGACGTTAAAATTCGGTCGTTTCGACTACGGCGAGTTCAACGAGCTTCGTACGGAACAGCGTTTGTCCGCCAACCCCGCGCTCGCGACGGCTGCGTGCTGGTACTGGATCCGGAAACTACAGGGGCGCTACCTTTCAGGCGACCATGTGGCCGCCGTGAATGCGGCAGCGGTCGCGCAGCAGCTCCTCTGGAGCTCGTCGTCGCACCTGGAGGAGTGCGAGTACCACTTCTACGGCGCGCTCGCACTCGCCGCACATTGCGACCGTGCACCAGCCGGGGAGCGACAGCAGCAGCACGACGCCATCGCTGCGCATTGCCGGCAACTGGAGATATGGGCGAAGAACTGTCCGGCGAATTTCGGCAATCGCGCTGCGCTGGTGGGCGCGGAGATGGCGCGCCTGGAAGGCCGTGATGTCGACGCGATGCGGCTCTACGACGAGGCCATTCGCCTCGCGCGCGCAAACGGCTTTGTACACAACGAAGCGCTTGCCAATGAACTCGCATCCGGTTTCTACGCGGCGCGCGATTTCGACAAGATTGCCCGTGTCTATTTGCAGGACGCGCGCCGGGGCTACCGACACTGGGGCGCCGAAGGCAAGGTGCGCCAACTCGACGAACTGTTCCCCCATCTCAGGGATGAGGAGCGCACGCCCGGACCAGGCAGCACGATCGGGGCGCCTGTCGAACACCTTGACCTTGCTACTGTAATCAGGGTATCGCAAGCGGTTTCGGGAGAGGTCGTTCTCGACAGGTTGATCGACACGATCATGCGCACGGCAATCGAACAGGCAGGCGCGGAGCGGGGGTTACTCATTCTTTCGCATACGGGCGAACAGCGGCTCGCAGCGGAAGTCGGGACGGACGGCGCAAAACCTCGCGTCCAATTGCGGGATGTGCCCGTAAGCGCAACCGTGATGCCCGAGTCGGTGCTCCACCATGTGCTGCGCACAAGGAAGAACGTCATTCTCGACGATGCCGTGAACGAGCCCGCGTTCGCGATGGACGCATATATCCGCGAGCATCGAACCCGTTCCGTTCTCTGCATGCCGTTGATGAATCAGGCAAAGCTGATCGGCGCTCTGTACCTCGAAAACAATCTGATCACCCGCGCCTTCACCTCAGCACGGAGTGCGGTACTCCGGCTCCTCGCGTCGCAGGCGGCGACTGCGCTCGAGAATACCCGACTGTACCGCGACCTTGCCGAACGCGAGGCAAGAATCCGGCGACTCGTCGATGCCAATATCATCGGCATCATCGTGTGGAACGCCGAAGGTGACATCCTCGAGGCTAATGACGCGTTTCTGCGCATGGTGGGATATGACCGTACTGAACTTGCCGCAGCCCGTCTACGCTGGCGAGATCTGACGCCGGACGAATGGCGCGAAAGCGCCGAACAGGCTCTGCTACAGATCGGACAGGACGGGCGTATTCAACCTTCCGAGAAGGAGTACGTCCGGAAGGACGGCAGTCGTGTGCCCGTCATGGTCGGCCGGGCGGCGTTCGATGCCAGCGGGAAGGAAGGCGTCGCCTTCGTGATTGATCTGACCGTGCTCAAGGAGGCGGAGCGCCGTTTGCGCGAGTCCTACGAAATGCTTCGGGAGCTCACGTCACATCGAGAAATGGCTCGCGAGGAAGAGCGCAAGCACATCGCACGTGAGATGCACGACGAACTTGGACAGCATCTCACCGCGCTTCGCCTGCAGGCGTCGGCATTACGCATGCAGTTGGGCCGAGATCGACCGGAGCTGGTCGCGCAGACCCAGGTACTGATTTCCCTTGTGGATGAAACGATGCAGGTCGTCAGAGGGGTGATCGCATCGCTGCGTCCGGCAGCACTCGACACTGGCATTGCGGCAGCGCTCGAGTGGCTCGCTGCAGAGTTCAACCGCAACGGCCGCACAGTCTGTTACCTCAACTTGCAGGACGAGAACATCGTCGTGAGCGAGGATCGCGCTATCGTCCTGTTCCGCCTCGTCCAGGAGGCGCTGACCAACGTCGCCCGTCACGCGGTGGCGAATCGGGTGATTATCGGGCTGAAACGAACACATGACGCCTATCTGCTGGACGTGAACGACGACGGTGTCGGGTTCGATGTTCTGGCAACCGGGAAGAGATCGTTCGGTCTAGCGGGGATGAAAGAGCGTGTTCTGATGCTGGGTGGCGAAATCGACGTTATCAGTTCGCCGGGCGCCGGCACCACAATCAAGGTGACACTTCCAGTCGATCGTGAACAAGCTGTCCCCTAATACTACTGTGTCATATAAGTAACTGCGCGATCTACTGTCGTACAGCAAGAAAGCCATCGTTGCATGAGCCCTTGTCCAAGCAGGATGCGCAATGTAGTAATGGAATCAGGAACGTGGCGCTGAGCGCGCTGGACTGCCCCGGGGGATGTAATCCGAGGGAAGGGCAGGCAGCGCGCGTTCAAGGAAGTTTTTTTTACCATGTCCACCTGATTGCATTCTGAGTCGTTGAGCCATCAGAAACCCATACGC
>NZ_JAMBPR010000153.1 GCF_024206475.1 Paraburkholderia sp. CNPSo 3274 | reverse complement strand
TTCATCCGTAGATCGTATGCGGTATTAATCCGGCTTTCGCCGGGCTATCCCCCACTACTGGACATGTTCCGATGTATTACTCACCCGTTCGCCACTCGCCGCCAGGATTGCTCCCGCGCTGCCGTTCGACTTGCATGTGTAAGGCATGCCGCCAGCGTTCAATCTGAGCCAGGATCAAACTCTTCAGTTTAAACCTGTTACTGTTTTCGGTCTCTCTCGAGACCGGTCGCTCACTCAAAGCTGACAGGTTCTGAATAAATTCAAAAACCTGACTTACTTTAGTGTGAGACTCTTGATACTTTTGCTGCTCCCGACAATGCTCCGAAGAACATCATCAGGCCGCCACCGCATCAAGCGCCCACACTTATCGGCTGTAAATTTTTAAAGATCGCTTCACTCAAAACAGCGTTTTTATTCGCCGTTTTTTGCGCCCCGCATCAGAAGGGAGGCGAATTATGCAGGCCCAAGATCCACTCGTCAAGAGAATCTGGAATATTTATTTTTGGGGCCGCTACATTGCTTTACGTGACGCGAATTTCTCCAGCCCCACGCCGAAGGAACGAAAAACGATTCGAAAGCTCACGTCCGGCATAACCTGGCTCGCGCTCACCTGCCGTCCTCAAGCCGCGTCCGGCTCACGGCGCGATGGGTTCGAGGCCCGTCTTGCGCACCGTCGGCTGCGCGGCCGGCGACGCCAGGAACTGCAACAAAGCCCGCGCTTCATCGGGATGCTTCGCGCCGACCGGAATGCCGCCAGCGAAGCGCGTCACCGACTGCATCTGTTCGGGCAGCTCGCCGACGAATTCCACTCGCGGCACGGGCAGCAGTTCCGCTACCTGCTGGAAGCCAATTTCGTAGTCACCCTTCGCGACTACCGAGGCGACCGGGATGCGTTCAATCATTCTTGCCTTCGGACTGACCTGGTCTTCTATACCAAGCTTTTTGAACATCTCGTTCTTGATATAGACTCCGCTCGCGCTGTCCGAGTAGGCGATGGACTTCGCCCGCAGAAGCGTCTTCCGTAGCGCGTCGACAGTACTGATATCGGGCTTTGGCGCGCCCGTACGGACGACCATGCCGATGCGCGAATCAGCCAGGTCGACCCGCGAGCCTGAAATGACTCTACCGTCCTTGATGAGACCGTCGAGGGCGGAGCCCACCATGATGACGACGTCCGCCGACTCACCGCGTGCGAGACGATTCGGTATCGATTGCGGCGACTGGCCCATAGAAGGCCCGAGGATGATGTCGATGGTATGCCAGTCCCCTGCGTGAACGTTGGTGCGAGCGCCTTAAAGGCAGCCGCAAAGCCTCCAGACGTCATCACATCAAGTTCGGCAGCGTGGACGACGCTGGCGCAGGCGCTGATGGCAATAAAGGAGAAGGCGACGAGGCGGGCGCGAAGTGGTTTCATTTGGGTGCGATGTGAGAGCATCGAAGTCCAGTCAGCGAACGTGCGGGAATACCGCTAGTATCGGCGCGCCGTCGTTTCCCCCGCGGTTGTTTAGTGCACCTGCATCGCAGTACGTGCCTCTGCGTTGGCGTGCCTATCTCCCCTGAATATATTGAGGCAAGGGCTGCGCTCCTGGAACCGGGTTTCCGGCCGCGTCCGTAGGCAAACACTGCGTCTCAAAGGCCGTGAAGATCGCAGTGAATCCATCGCCTTTTTGAACGATGACCGCGCCGTCCTGAGACCTTGCATTCTCAGCTGCATGCTTGCCAGGCGGGTTGCCCTGGTTCATGTGAGTCTCGTGAAGCCCGTTTCTTTGTGGCACGAATAGAAAGCCAAAGCCGTAGACAATGACGTTCGCTTGCGTTGGCGTCCAGAAGTCCCGGTCATGTAACACACCGCTACCGTTGTCGAACGGAAGCGATTGGGAGTTTTGAGTTTCGTCTATCGTCAGGATCGAATTGATGTTGTCGTTGATGTCTACGTGGTTCCCATTCTCGTCCTCGTATGGAACAGGCTGCAAAAGAGAGAGATCGAGCAAGCCTTTCTCCGGCGCGTAATCGAGGAGCGGAAAGCCGTCTGTGTGCAGTCCAGGATCGAGCGAACCCAAAGTCGAAGTGATTGGATTGACGAAGTTGAGGTTAGCGTACGAGTACACGTCGTCGCTACCATTGGGACCCGGCTGTGTGGATGCGGAATTGACAACTATATTGAATTGCGCGCCCGCACTGATCGTGATGACATAGTGCGGGCTACCGATATAGGTGTCCTTGTAAGGCGCCGCGCGCAGGAGCGTTCCTTTTATCATGCAGTATTGATTCATGATGCAAACTCCAGATCGAATTGTTGAGTTGATTAACCTCTATAACCAGATTGCTTATTCCATTCCCTGGTCACATTTCATTGCGAGTTTGCAGTTTTGATGCCCTCTCAGTTCGCGATGGGTTCCGCGCTGTCACCGGGCATCAGCAATTCGGGCACCTGACTGAAACGCCAGGTGTTGCTGCCGGCGTCGAAGTCGAACACCCACACCATGTCGAACCGCTCGCCGGGCCATTGTTGCGGCGCCGTTGTGTTGCCGAGTATGGCGTTTGCAATGAGCGGGATGTGCTTGTGCTCCCAGCCGATCAGCACGACACCGTCGCATGACTTTACGGCATCCACCAGTTGGGTCTCCTGACCGACAGCGTAAGTCGTATTGACGATGAGCGAAAGTTTTTGCGCGACGATGCTCACTGTCTCCTCCGGTCGCTTGCTCGACTGCCCACCCGCATCGGACGCCGCAAAGATCGTCTGCGGCTGAGCGAGTTCGGGGCTTTGCAGCGGGCCGCGAGACGGCGCAAACAGAACTGCCAGCGCGCCGGCGCGGTTCCATCCCTGCACGAGCAATGAATTGGCATCCTTCTCGCCGTCCGACGTCACGCCATAAGGCTGTAATGCACCCTGAGGCTTTTCGCCATGGCGAACCACCATGATTTTTTGTGCAGATCCCATGTCGCCCTCCAAAGGCTGACTCGCGCGCCCCGGCAAACCGGCCGTCAGGCCAACGCCGCCTGGATCGCAGCCAGCAAATTCTTCCCCTGCGGCGTCCCCCAACCCGATGCCGCGTCATAGCCAACACCCGCGCTATAGCCACCCGCGGAGGCGGTGTTGTTGTTGCCGGAAGTCACGTCCGTGCAGCCAGCCGCCCCGAGCGTCGGCGCGCTGCCAGCACCTGCCGTTTGATAAAGCATGGGAGTCAGATACCCGACACGCTTACCACCCGTGAGCTGGCTGTTGATCAAGGCGATCAACGCCGCCCAAAGCGGACTCGCGGCGCTCGTGCCGCCATTGGCTTCGGCATGGCCATCCACCACCAGCAGATAGGGCGAGGCATTCCAGTCCGCATTGGCGGCCACGTCGGGTATGCATCGGCCGTTGATAGCACCGGGATTAACCGACGTAATCGTGATCGTGCTTTGCCAGTCCGGCCGCTGAAATACGTCGCTGACCCCGCCCCCCGAGCTGCCTCCCTGATCGGCCCGGAGCCCGTCGCCCTCCATCCACACGACGTCCGCGGCCGCACCTGTAAAATCGACGATGGTCGTCCCACCTACGGAGAGCACATAGGGACTCGACGACGGAAAATCGGCGTGTGCGTGCCCGTCAGTGAGCGCGTCGCTCGAGCCGTCGTCGCCAGCGGCGACGCACACCGTCATGCCGAGATACGCCGCCTCTTTCAGCGTTTCGTTGATCTGCGACATCGCCTGATCGGTCCAGATATCCGTGCCCTCGGGCGCGCCCCAACTGATCGACAGCACGCCCGGATTATTGGTCTTGTCCTGCATCGCGGCGTCGAGCCCGGCAATCATGCCTGCGTCCGTCCATGCCGAAAAATAGACAACGATGCCGCTCTGGGGACACAGCCCCCCAATGACCTCGATATCGAGCATCACTTCGCCTTCAGCGCCATCCTTGCTCTCGGTCGACGTGCCGTCCGTACTGACCGGCGTCACCGTCGGCATCGTGACGCCGGCTTTCTCACAGAACTTGCTGAGATCGCCAGCAAAATAGCCGCCGCCGAATTCGAGGAGACCGACTGCTTGCCCCCTACCGTCGCCTTGAGGAAAGTCATAACGGGTTCCGAATTGCGCAGGGACATACCACGACGGCTGCGAGGACGAAAGCGCCTGCGGCGCGACTGTCCCGCGAACAGGTTGACGGCGCCGCTTCACGGTACGGCGATTGTCGAGGCCGAAAACGCCTTGCACGATATCCTTGAGCGCGTCGGGAATGAACAGATAGCCGACACGCCCACGATAGTTCCCATCCGCATGCGCGTAGTTGAAGAGCTTCACGTTGAATGCGGACTCCATCGCGCTGATCGGTCCGGACAGCCGCACGGTTCTCGCACCCAGGCTCGAGCCGACCGTCTTGAGACCGTACTGCGACATGATCTGCGTCACCTCGTCGATGTCGTCCTGTGACGCCCCGTAACGCGCGGCAAGCTCGTCGCGCGTGAGCGGTACAGCCGGGCGCGCCTCCAGCTCCGGCAGCGACTGCTTTCGCCTCAGCTTCAGTGTCACCTCGATGACACCACGCGCGTTGGCCTGACCCAATACCCGGGATCCGGGCATGGCGCGTCTCAGGCTCCCGGGCAGCTTACGATTCGGTACGTTCATGATGGCCTCACTCGGCATTGCCACTCGCCGCCGTACTTCAAGCGTGGCCGCACCCGACGGTTCGGCGGTGCGCGCCTGACCTTTCGTCGTGTCGCTTCGGTCTGTGGCTCAGTACGGCGTGCGATTCACTCGCCTGCGATATTGAGCAATACCTTCCACAGCCGTCTGCTCCGGCTGAACCGCCGCCCTGATGGCGGCGACGTGGGCTTGCGCCCCGCCATAGAAGGACGAGAGGTCTGCCTTCATCGCGGTTCTCGATGCGTTGTCGAGGTAGACCATATGGCCCGAAGGATAGTTGTGGACCGATAGGTTCTGGTCGATCTGCTCGCTGCCCACCGGCATGGTCTGGAACGTGATGAAGGTCTGGAAGAATGGCGTCACTGCATCGTAATATCCGTTGGCCGAAAACACCCTCAGGTACGGATTGACGGACATCGCGGCTGCAAGGTCGCCGGCTGTGTACAGTGTTCCGGCACCGCCTTTCTGGGCGCCCGTGGGGTCGATATGACCGAAGTCCCAGTTGTCGAACGCCAGATCGTTCAGGTCCATGAAGGGCGATACCGATGTGTACTGCAATTCGTCGTTGAGGTACACATTCCACATCGCCGTATATACGCCACTCACGGCAGCCATCGTAGGATCGTTGCCACCCGAATCCGGTGAGACGAATTCAGCAATGCCCGTGTCGATTCCCGTCACGCGGCCATCATAGGCGCCTACGGCCAGCCCGGTATCGAGCAACAGGCTCGTCAGGAACGCCGAGCCGTTTCCGAGCGAGGGATCGAGCTGCCAGTACTTGAGGACGATAGGCGGGACGCCGAGTATGTCACTCAGATGCTGCAACACCGCCTCATCGACGTCGGGGAACGCGTTCAGCGCATTCGCATACGGACCGCTCGCGAATACGCTCACCTCGTCCATAAACTTCGGCAGATCGGGGGGCACCGGATTCAACGAGACTTTCTGGTGGAACCAGGCATCGGCCGCGAACGTCGGGAGGATGCCGATCGGATTGCCCGTCTGCGAATAATCGAGAATCGAAGACTGCAGGACGATGCCGTTCAGATCGACACCGTCTTCGTGCAGCAGCCACGTGAGCACACAGGTGCGCGGCGTCCCATATGATTCGCCGAACAGGTACTTGGGGGAATTCCAGCGGTTGAACACGGTCAGGTAACGCTTGATGAACTGCTTGATGCAGTCTGCGTCCTCGTCCACGCCCCAGAAGTCCTTGTTGGTGTGCGGCTCGACCGCGGTCGAGTAACCGGTGCCCACCGGATCGATGAACACAAGGTCTGTCTGATCCAGCAGACTGTCCGTGTTGTCTTCGAGTTCATAGGGAGCCGGGGGCGTAAAGTTCGGCATGCTCGTCTTGATGCGCCGCGGTCCGAATGACCCAAGAAGCAGGAAAACCGATGACGAGCCCGGACCGCCGTTATAGAAAAAGGTGACCGGTCTCGAAGAGGGTGTCGAGTCGTCAGCGGTGAACGCCACGTAGAACAGTTTCGCGCCTGGCCGCGAGCTATAGCTGTCGGTCGTGACGAGATGACCCGCCCGCGCCGTATAGGCAATCGACTTCCCGTTGAGCTTCAGCGTGTGACGCGTGATGGCCGCGTTTTCGGTGACGTCGCCGATCGAATCGTCGGGACCGTATCCATACGGCGTCGTGTCGACAAGCGGCTGGTCAGCCGGTGCGCCATTCCTTGCAGTTGCGTTCATCGCGGATCTCCGTTTTCAGTTCAGTCGAAGACGCGCCGCGGCTTCGACGTCGTCCAGTTCACGATTTCATCCGCCAGCCATCACGCACTCCAGTAATGGGTGCGAAGACGATAGTAGACATTTGATGCGTGAGGAACGTACCACGCCCGCTCGCGGCAGGCGCTGGGCGCCGTGTCGCGCCAGGGATGATTGACGACCCTTGCGAAGCCGTTTTCGGGTCGACAGCACTTGCGACGCGATGAACATCGTTTCGATGCTTCACGTATTGAAAAGTATAGAAAATGGCCCGTTATTTCCAAGGCACTTTCCGATGCCCACCACTATCGATCGAATGAAATCGACCACTCGTGGAAGCGGGTTCACGCGCTGTCCTCTGATAGCGCGATCGAGTCGATATGCTGTTTGCATGAATCGTTGCCGTTCGTTGGATACAAGTCAGAATCGATTGTCCGCGCTATTCAACAGCCAGCCACCGAACCGGGTACCGTTCGGCTGCAGCATCGATGCCGCGAAGCTATTGCCGGCAACTTTCAGGATGCCGATTCCCCAAGGGCTGGTGACCAGAATCTCGTCCACGCCGTCGACGTCGACGAGGGTCGCGTTCCCGGTTGCCATCTGCTTGCGTCCTGGCCTGTTCTTGATGGTGGGCTTTCAGGGTCTGCGCTACGGCCCATTGACGATTCGAGACTTTACTGAGCGGACGCGATGCGGATCAGTTGCCAGTCGTTCAGCCCAGGCGGCCTGGCGACGGGGAGTGTCTGAATTTTTGTGTGCAAGGCAGATAAAAGCCTGCCGTCTGGCAGGCTCATCAATTGCATTCTACAAATGATTTCTGGTGAAGCGATCCTCGTAGAGGATCGCGAACTGGTTCATCGCGGCTTTCCAGTCATGCGCGGCACGGCTCCAGTCAGCCGTGATATTGCGCAAGGCCAGCCAGAGCAGTTTGGTCGCGGCCTCGTCCGTCGGGAAGTGCCCACGCGTCTTGACGATCTTGCGT
>NZ_JAMBPR010000152.1 GCF_024206475.1 Paraburkholderia sp. CNPSo 3274 | reverse complement strand
GCAACAGCTTGGGGGTGAAAGTCCCCTGCCCAACCTGATGGTGGTGAAGGGCTAGTGAAACGCAAGGGCGTCGTCGTGAGGCGGGGTCTGAAGGAAGCGTGTAGCAAAGCCACGACCTGACGAACAGAAACCAGATACGAGGCCTACCCAGTCGGACGAGCGAGCAAATGATTGCGAAGTCCATAACCATCAAGGGCTGGGGTGGTAAATCTGGCAGGTGCGTGGTGAAGGCGGTTGAGCTTACCTTCTCGTAGGACGAAATAAATTTGTCACTACCTGCTCCCAGTAACGGGAGCGTTAAAAACCTTGGGGTAGCGACTCAGACGCGCGTCGGAATTCGTCGAGGAAGACGGCGACCTCGAGAGATAGCGGTTTTGGACGCTGCCTGATCATCTCAAGTCTCTCGTCCAGGTCGCCGTTTATCACGGCGCATCGGACCGATGAGCTCCTCTCGGCGACCATCGCATTTGTTGCCGCTTGCACATGCGCTTGTTCAGAATCTGGTTGACCGCCGACTCGGCCATCGCAGTCGAGATCGGTTCGCCTTCTCGATACAGTTTCCCGTAATTAATCGTCGATCCACCGTTGGCTTTAACGTACGCAACAAGCTCGCGCACCCTGTATCCCAGCTGTGCAAGACTATCAGCAGCCTGTGGTGTCTGAGGGGCTACGGAACGGCAGATGGTCGAGATTTCCCGCATTCGGCTCGCCGCCTTTGCCGCATTGCCGTGCCAGAAGCACCAACGAAGCTTTCCGATGCGAGCCGTCAACTTGTGCTTTGCTGCGTTCTCGGGTTCGGAAGTCACGCGCAGGCCTTTGGCAATCTGTTCAAGATACCGCACGCGCATCGAGATATGGAACCAGTCGAGTACAGACTTGGGCGTGAACGGCAATTGGCTTGCGATAGTCTGCAGTCCATTGGCGCCATCTGTGATTACTGAGAGTTTCGGGTGATCGTTGTTTGTGATGGATCGCACGAGTTGGGCAAGCCGATCGACCGCGTCGGGCAACTCTCTTCTGACAAACGCAAAAGCCCGCGGCGGATGGCCCTTTTCTGCAAGCCGCCCGGTGAGTACTTCGAAACTCGAACACTCGGAATTGCGTCGACCACGAACAAAGCCGCCATCGATTGCCAACGTCCATCGAGCGTCGGGACGCGCATCGTCACCCGCCGTTAGCTCATCGCCGTCTATGCGTGAGGCTGCACGCAGGGCCCTGTTTCTCACGGTGACATGGTTCAACGTATCGCTGACCGGCAGAAACTCGCGCAATGTATGAACAACCTGACGGTAAGGCATCCTTGCTGAAAGTGTCGCCTAGAGCGCGAGCAATTCCGGCGTCGCCCGCTCAGGGACATATTCCGACATAGGACCGTAGGGCCCCTCGAAATGAAACGGCAGTACACATGCGCAAGATATGACTCGCGCGCTACGAAAGCGGACCGTGCCAAAGACCGTATCCACCTTGCAGATCCGTCGGTCCTTCAGGTCGAGGAAACGGTGACAACGGTCGCAGAAACGTCGCAGCAAGCAGACTTCTTCTGCCTGCGCTGCCACCACGATCCTCTGCAGCCTGTGCAGGACGTCTTTCCCTTCAGCCAGCGAAAGGCCGATCCTCGCCGGGTCGAGTTCGCGGTAGGGACGTTCAAGCTGACAGATTTCGAAGGACTCCGTCTCGCCATAGTCCATGGTGACATCGACGCGAATTGTGACTTTCATTTCTACCTCCGGCGGCCCTGCCTGTCGAAAGCCTAGGCGTCCGAGCTAGAAACCCCAAGGTTTTTAACGCTCCCTATGACTTCTACCAGGCCCGCGTTGACGAATGCGACGCCGAGATCGAACGTACGCTGACCATGATTGCGGCGCAAAACCCCGTACCGCAACAGCCATTGGGGATGGTGCGGAGCCGGCCCCAGCAGCCCAACGCGCTGAGCTTCGACGTGCGTAGTCTCATGTACCAGCTCGCTGGCGTCGATCTCACCCAGATCCACGGAATCGGCCCCTACCTGGCTGTGCGTCTCGTCGCCGAATGCGGCACCGATCTCGGCCGATGGCCGACTGCCAAGCACTTCACCTCCTGGCTGACCCTGTCGCCAGGGTGCAAGCTAAGCGGCGGCAAAGTCCTGTCGTCACATACGCGCAAGACAACCAATCGGGTGGCCGCCCTGCTGCGCCTGGCTGCCGTCACGGTGGGCAAGACCAGCACGGCGCTGGGCGCGTTCTATCGTCGGCTGGCCGCGCGTATTGGTAAGGCCAAGGCCGTCACCGCCACGGCGCGCAAGATCGCCGTGCTGTTCTACAACGCCATGCGCTTCGGCATGCAATACGTCGACCCGGGAGCCGACCACTACGAACAGCGCTACAAAGAGCGCGTCATCAAGCAGTTGCACAGGCGAGCAGCTGAGTTCGGCCTCTCCCGCAACGCGTTCGTCGGACTGGACGACGATCACTTAGGTCGGCTGACGCTCGGCAACCAGTATGATTTCATGATCGATTCGCTTTTCTTCGGTCTGAACGATGGTGCGATCTACGCGGAAGGTATCTACGATTTCCGCAATGGACCGTTTGCGAGACTCGCGCTGCCGAACAATCCGACGGGCGCGTTCGACTGGGATGGCATGGCCGGATCCCGACCCATCCGTAACTCGGTCAAGTATGCGAGCCCGCGCTTCGGTGGTTTCTCCGCCGGCGCGATGTACGGCTTCGGCGGGGTGGCCGGATCGTTCGGCTCGAACAGCGGGGTGAGCGTGGGCCTGAACTACGTCCACGGAGCATTCGGGGCGAATGCGGCCTATACGCAGGTGGAGACGGATGTCTCGGGGGCGCAGGTCAGCGTGCGGAACTGGGGCGCCGGTGCTCACTATACCTTCGGGCAGGTAACTGCGAACGCGCTCTACACGGCGGTGCGCAACGAAATGAATGGCGCGTCAGTCTGGCAGGCGGAGCTGGGTGGCATGTGGTTGATGGCGTCGGAGTGGGTGTTGAGCGGCACGTATATGTACATGAAGGGCAATCAGGTCGGCCTCAGGTTGACAACAGGCACCGAGGAAGAGCGGGCATCGGGCCCGCCGGCGTCACCGGACGCCAGGATCGTCGCGAAGCGTTCTTCAAGGACATGTCGCAGCAATTCCCTGATCGAGCTGTCGGCCAACTCCGGGACTCGCACACTGATCCCTGCTCCCGGCGCAGCTGTCATCTGGAGAGGCTTCCTCGTCCTGCACGAAATCAACGAGATGTTTTGCATCTCCAATTCAGGACAACGAAATGTTGGTAAGACCCATGACTTTATGGCCGGGAAGGACGTCAAAAGGTTTCATCACGAGCGGTGTTAGGAGAATGTTACATCGTGCGACCTCTTTTTTTTGTCACATCGCGAAAGGATTGATTCTGTAAATAAAAATCTAACAATGCGCGGTTATCACACCAGGCAGTCGGATAGCCATCCGGAACAACAGCAGGACAATTAGCCCGATGCACTATTTCGCTACAATCATCCTCCAGTAGCCTGCCTAGACGCCTGGAAGAGATTTTAGCTTGGGCTGTTTTTTTGAAGGTTTCCCAGGAGACTATTTCACAACCTAGGAGTTCTGCCAGCAAAGAATTATTGTAGGGGACAGGATTGCAAGGTTGCAGATAACTCTTTGGTTTCTTAGCCAAGGCATTCACTACCAATGCGTCGGTTAAAATATCAACGGGATTGTAATTAAGTCCTTCGCCATCCCAGATTTGCTGAATACTTTTGCATATTTCAATTAACCGCCACCAACTGTAATGTAATCCAGGATCAACGCCTAGAGAGGTGCTGCCCAAAATATAACTCGGTTCACATAAGGTAACTGGAAAAAGCTGATCGTTGGCGATCCAGCGCATGACTTGTCCATTTACCCATTTCATTTGGGCATAACCAGAGTACCACCAAGAATCCGGTCGGATGAAATCTCGAGGATTTTCATAGAAACGTGCACTGACACTACCAAGATAAGATAAATGCTTGCTGACACCTTGCGTGCAGAATTGCAAGACTTGGAGGAAACTCATGACCCAATCTTGCCTGATCTGCAAATATGACAAATCATATTCTGTCGAACTGGCACAATTAAATACCCAGCGCACTTGTTCTGCCAGTTCAGCATAAGTTCCTGGATCGAGACCCCAATATGGTTCGGTTGGCGAAGCATTCAATATCGCTATCTTTTCCAGAAAAACAGGTTTAATTTGATATCTGGTTAAACTTTCAGCAAAACGCTGCTCGGCTGTTATTTCGGCAGTTCCTCTCACCATTGCCAATACTTGCTCAACCTGTTGATCAACAGATAGTCGGGCGGCAAGATGTGCTCCGACAAAACCATTGCTGCCAATCACCAGGGCCACGCGGTAATTCGTGGAGTCACACAGCGTTTTGGGCTGATAATTGGGATGCAGTTGGGGCCGCAATAAATCCCGGTTTCCTGAACTTAAGGCAGCAATATCGGCCATTTTCGCCGGAAAAAGTAAGGAACGACATTGCGGAGTGAGTGCCAGAGAAGGAAGATCCGTCATATCTTAAATCCTTGAATTATCGCGGGTTCGCGATCCTAAACGCACGCAGGCCTTCTGGTCGAGTTTCGGTCTGATCCATCAGCACTTCGCGCTCAAGCGACGCCTGCTATGTGCCTCACTTTATCGCAAACAAAGCTCGCCGCTTTGCATGTTTCACTGAGGCCGCCCAAGTTCCGTCCGTTTTCTGAACAAATGCGGGTCTTCTCCGGTGTTGCGCCGCAAACAATCTAACCTACGGCGCCATCCAACCTATCGTGCAAAGCGAATTACTGACGATGAGGCATCAGTGTCCTTGTTATGGAACAGCGTTGTGATTGGTGGCTGCGAAGCCGTGACGAATCTGTCCAAATGCAGTTCCTACTCAAGAAGCATACAGCATGCCAGTAGGTGCTATCCGCATGTAGAGACGTCCCGTCTACGGCTTTCACGTTCAGACTAGATATGGACACCTTGCAGCGGCTGCCAGCTGTCTGGACGTTAGCTTTCCGACAAACCGTTCGTTTTACAACCAATTGCACAGACAGACGCCACGAATGTAGCGGCCGGATCGCTCCGTCTGGGATGATCTGGCATCGCACATCCTTGAGGGCGCGACCGGCGCTCGAAAGACGGTGGCGATGCGAAAGGTGAAATGTTGCGCGTAGGCGCGGCAGCAAATGGCTGCGTTGTGTGTGCAACTGGGACGCTAACCTTGATAGGCATCGCCTTTCGCGAGATAAGCGTCCCCACGAGTCAGGGTTGACTGCTAACGAGAATCAGGTTCCCGCCTGATTCTCGAGAAAAGCTTTCTCTGCACGTCTCCAGCGCTCGATGTCGGCAGGCCCGTCGTCTTATATTGCGCCCTAAAGTGATACTTGCAGAACGACATCAGTTGTATCCGCCCGCCGCCAGTTCGGCACCTGCGGCGCAGGTGTCGGCGCCGTTCTTGCTCTATTGGAATCCAGATGCCTTAACCTCCAAAGTCCTATCAGGATTTAGCTTGACCGCCGACGAACCAGTGTCTGGCCTGCCGACCAGAGTCGCTTTCTCGCGTGATATCCGGGCATTGTTGCGGATGCAAGGGGTGATGAACGCGTCACATTTCATGACCGTTCCGGTTCTCGCACTCCACATGTCCATCACGCTGCATTTCAGTTCCGCAGCACTTGCAACGGTGATGGCTGCGAACCTGCTGTCCGCCCAGATTCTGCCGTTGATGGCGGGAGCCATCGCGGACCGGTTCGGCACCCGCTGGATGATCATCATCGGTCTGTGGTTAAGGGGATTGGGCTTTCTCGGATTCGCATTCACGAATGATGCGGCAGCCTGGGTCGGCTTTGCACTCACCGCAGGTTCAGGTGTCGCCTGTTACGAGGCGGCTTTATATGGCATTTTTGGCCGTCAGCCGAAAGCGACACTTCCCGCCTTGTTCGCTTCCAATAATCAGATGCTGAACACGGGCACCGCGATCGGACCTTTAATCGGTGGACTCGCAGGGATGTTCGATACGCGGTTCGCGTTCGCCGGCAGCGCTGTCCTGTTCGGGCTGCTCGGAAGCGTGGCGTTTCAGCTGGAGTCCGACAATTGCGAGCTGTCAGGTCGCAGCCCGGCTATCTCCAGCCTGCGCGCTGCGGCGACGCATCGCGGTCTGTGGCGTCTGATTGCGGTATCTCTGCCCTGGTTTTTTCTGTTCCCGCAACTGTACTTAGCATTTCCGCTGTACGCCGGCCGCATGGCTGGCCACTATGCAGCGTCAGCCGTGTATGTCGTGAATGGTGTGATCGGATTGGCCTTCATGCTGTCGGCTAAACATTGGCTCGTCCGGGTGAATCCTGCGTCCGCGACAATCGGCGCGTACCTCGCTGCCGCTGTTGCCTATGCGAGCGTGGCTGCAATGGATGGTGTCGGCTGGTTCTTGGTGTTCGTCGCCGGATACACAGTCATCGAAACAATTCTGGTGCCGGCGTTCGAAACCATGATCGCGTCCCTAGCGGTGGACGGAAGCCAAAGCACGTTCTTTGGTGCGCTGAGCGCTGTGGGGGCACTCGGAGGCACGGCGGGATATTACGCTGGCAGTTGGCTCGTCACGAACGGCACGCCGATCCAGACATGGATCACGTTCGGCGGTGTGGGAGCGCTCGGATTTGCGGCTGCCGTGATACTTCTTCCACGTGCAAGGATGACCGGCTGATCGGTCGATGTCAGGATGCCTGCCTAGATACTGATGGAAGGGCCGCGGAAGTAAGCCTCCTGGAGTAAAACGAGGATTCCGACACCCGTTTTCCGAGAGGGGTACGCAAATGAATGCGCCTCGCACAGCCCTTCATGGGCAGGATACAACCATCACCGGATCGCTGTATGTCGCCTTTGAACTGGGTGACAAGAGCTGGAAGCTCTCGCTGGGCGATGGGGTGCGCTCGCCGAGCCGCTGCACCGTGGCCGCTGGCGATACGGCCGCAGTCTTCACGGCGATTTCAAAGGCCAAAGCGCGCTGTCATCTGAGCATCGATGCCCCGGTGCGCAGCTGTTATGAAGCCGGGCGTGACGGTTTCTGGCTGCACCGCTGCCTGGAAGCACATCAGATCACGAACCTGGTGGTGGATTCAGCCAGTATCGAAGTGAACCGGCGCAGACGTCGCGCCAAGACCGACCGTCTCGACAGCGACAAGCTGCTGTCGATGCTGATGCGTTACTACGGTGGTGAGCGCCGGGTTTGGGCGGTCGCACGTATCCCCACCCCCGAACAGGAAGATGAGCGGCGGGTACACCGTGAACTCGATCGCCTGCGCCAGGAGCGCACTGCCCATAGCAACCGCATCCGCTCGCTGCTGGTGCTCCACAACCTGCGGCCCGAGCGAATCGGTGGCCGCGCGTGGGCGCTCTGGTGGGCGCAGCACACCACACAGCTGTTGCCAGCCCTGCGCGCCGAGATCGAACGCGAATTCGAACGGCTGTTGCTCGCTGCCAGGCAGATCAGGGCGCTCGAGGTACAGCAGCAGCGCGAGGTGCGCAGCGGTGCGCAACCCGCGATTGCGCGGCTCGCGCGCCTTGCGGGTATCGGCACCGGCAGT
>NZ_JAMBPR010000151.1 GCF_024206475.1 Paraburkholderia sp. CNPSo 3274 | reverse complement strand
GTGAGAAGTCCGCAGAGCAACGGGATGGCCGAAAGCTTCGTCAAAACGATAAAGCGTGACTACGTCTCATGGATGCCCAAGCCTGATGTCAGAACCGCACTGCAAAACCTGGCTATCGCGTTTGACCACTACAACGAATCGCATCCGCACAGCGCCTTGAAATACTGCTCGCCACGCGAATTCCGCCAGCGCGCAACTTCACCAACCGAAGCGTGACCGCGTGTCCGGTCATGCAGGGGCAAGTCCAGTCGAGATCATGCTGGCGATACGGACTGGCACTTCCGCGGGCGCCACCAAGGACGCCGACTATGCCGTCGCCGGGCACGATATTAGCCGCAATGTAGGCATGCAATCCCTGCGGCCGTACCCAATCCTGATAAAACTCGCTCCGCTCCAGCACCGCTTGGGACACCAGCATTGAGTCCGTGAAAATTGTGCCCGGTTTGCAAGTGACGATGAATGGAGTAACAGGATCAAGCTTCATGTAGTAGTTCTCGTAGGAATGCCTAAACGAAGATTCGACACCATTCCAATCATCCAGCGACCAGTTCGAGTGTGGCTCACGAATCCGCATGTTGATATGTTCCGCGCCTATCCGGTCCGCTATTGCGCGCAGAACATATGTCCAGTTTCGCTGGTCAAGGCCAGCGTCATGGATTGAATCAATCAGCGGGTTCAGATCCCTTGAGAGCGTCAAGATGATCTCCTTTGGGAGGGCGTAGGGCGTCGCCCGTGGACGTAGCCGGATAGCCTCCCATCAAGAACTGAATTGACCAGCTCCTCGTGACGCGAATAACGTCAGCCGCCCGCAAATCTCCATCAGGTGATGGAGGCGAGCGGAGCCCTTGAAAAGTATAGTTCGCGCGAACGTGCATGACGCGTCTGCATCAGTACGCTCTCAACGAGGCCTTGCTTGGACGACATTCCAGCCGGGCAGATGCCATCGGAGGAAGAAATGGATAAATGGAAGCGGTTTGTGTCGAGTACGCTTGCAATGCGGGTCTTCACCGCGACTGTCGCATCGGCGCCTGCGGCGGCCGGAGCGCTTCGTCTTCCGCGCCTGGACGCGGAATGAACCTGGCCGATGACGACAAGGCAGCAACCGGCGCGAAAGGGGCGGTGTGGGAACTGATGACGACGACTGTGCCGAAGCGCGGCCGGGCGCCGCCGGAAAAGCAGTCCGGCACCTTGAGCGTGCTCTTGCGGGAGGTCAGTCCATGCATCCGCATATACATGCGTTGCACACACCCGACAATCCGGCAGTGGTCATGGCTGACGGAGTCTCGGTCACGTACCGTGAACTTGACGAGCGTTCCAATCAGGTCGCGCGGATGCTGCGGGATCATGGAATCGCTGCGGGAGACCGGGTGGCGATCCTGCTTGAGAATCGCCCGGCCTTTTTTGAGCTTTGTTGGGGGGCCCAACGCTCAGGCGCCGTCTACGTCTGCATCAGCACGCACCTGAACACCGCAGACGCTGCCTATATCATCGAGAACAGCGACGCGAAGCTGCTCGTCACCTCGTATTCGCAGCGCGAGATCGCGCGTGCGCTCGTTCAGCAGACGCCGGGTCTGACGGCACGTTTGATGATGGATGACACCGTCGATGGGTTTGCGTCTTACGAGCAGATCCTCGCGTCCCATCCCACGACCCGCATCGATGACGAGACCACAGGGTGCGATATGCTGTACTCGTCTGGCACGACGGGACGACCCAAAGGGGTATTCACGCTGCCGCGCAATGCGGACATCGAGGCGCCCACGCTCGTGACCGAACTGGCCCGTGCATTGTATGGATTCAACGCTGAAATGCGCTTCCTGTCGCCTGCGCCGCTGTACCACGCCGCACCGTTGCGCTTCAGTCTGTCCACGCAGGCAGTGGGCGGTACCGCGGTAATCATGGAGCACTTCGATGCCGAGCGTTTCCTTCAGTTGGTAGAAGCGCATCGTATTACCCACACGCAACTGGTTCCGGCCATGTTCTCTCGCATGCTGAAGCTGCCGCCATCGGTGCGCGAACACTACGACGTCTCATCTTTGCAGGTGGTAATCCATGCCGCCGCACCTTGCCCGGTGCCGGTCAAGGAGCGGATGATCGCGTGGTGGGGCCCAATCATCTGGGAATACTATTCGGGAACCGAAGCCAATGGGTTCACGTCGGTCAATTCCACGGAATGGCTTGCGCACAAGGGCACGGTCGGGCGCGCGCTTGTCGGAGAACTTCGCATTTGCGACACCGACGGCGGGCTTCTGCCTCCGGGGCAGCCCGGTATCGTCTATTTCGCCAACGGCCGTCCGTTCCGCTACCACAACGATCCGGTCAAGACCGCAAGCGCGCGTCACCCGGTGCACAAGGATTGGACTACGTTGGGCGACATCGGCTATGTCGATGACGCTGGCTACCTGTACTTGACTGACCGCCTCGCGAACGTGGTCATTTCAGGCGGCGTGAACATCTATCCACAGGCGGCAGAGAACCTGTTGGTCACCCATCCCAGGGTACTCGACGTCGCGGTAATCGGGGTTCCCAGTCAAGACCTGGGGGAGGAATGCAAGGCAGTGGTGCAGCCAGTCAGCATGGACGAAGCGGGACCTTTACTCGCCGAGGAGCTGATGGCCTTTTGCCGCTCCGGGCTGTCTCCAGTCAACGTTCCGCGATCGATCGATTTCGTGGCGGAATTGCCGCGCCTGCCCACCGGGAAGCTGCTCAAACGGCTAGTGCGTGACCGCTACTGGGAAGGGCACGCGAGCAAGCTCGTGTGAAATCCGCAATGGTCAATTCGAGGCGTCGCCATGCTCCGCGTCAGTCGCCGTTCAATTCTGCTTGCTTCCGCGAGCGTACCTTTGGCCCTTGCCGGTTTTCGGGCCACGGACAGCGGCCGCGCTGCGGAGAGCGCGCCCTCACAGAAGCCTGCCACACCCGTGGTGAAAGACGTCACGCGCACGCTCGCCGGCTATATCGTCAAAGCGAAATATGACGATCTTCCGCCCAACGTCCGCAAGGAGGGCGTCCGTACGCTACTAAACTGGGTTGGCGTCGCGATCGGCGGGTCCAGCCAGCCGGCGACCCATATCGCGGTATCGGCGCTCACACCGTTCTCCGGGCCACCGCAGGCGAGCCTGCTCGGCCGCCGGGAGCGCTTCGATATTTTGAACGCCTCCTTCCTGAACGGCGTTGCAAGCCACATTCTGGATTTTGACGATACTCATTTGAGGACAGTCATCCATCCGGCGGGACCGGTCGTCCCGGCAATTCTGGCCTTGGCCGAAATGCAGCCTGTCGCCGGGAAGGCATTCCTGAACGCCCTGGTGCTCGGGGTCGAGACGGAATGCCGGATCGGCAATGCCGTGTCTCCTGAACACTACGATATGGGCTGGAACGTCACTGGCACTGCCGGCGTATTCGGTAGCGCTGCGGCGGCAGGCAAGCTGCTGGGCCTTGACGAGCAGCAGATGGTCTGGGCTCTCGGCCTTGCGGCTTCTCAACCGGTCGGCCTGCGAGAATCATTCGGCTCCATGAACAAAAGCTTTAACCCCGGGCGGGCGGCCAGCAACGGCCTGCTATCGGCCGTCCTTGCGGCAAAAAACTTCACCAGTTCCGACGAGATGATCGAGGCGCGGGCCGGATGGGCAAACACGCTCAGCACCAGGCAGGACTATGCCGAAATCACGAGTGGTCTGGGTCAGCGTTATGAGGCGGCGCTCAACACCTATAAACCGTTCGCCTGTGGCGTCGTCATGCATCCGGCGATCGACGCTGCAATCCAGCTCCGCAATGAAAACGAACTTCCGTCGGATCAGATCGCGCGGGTTGACCTCAAAGTCAATCCCCGGGTAGTTGGAACAACAGGGAAGAAGACGCCACAAGACGGACTCCAGGGCAAATTCAGCATCTATCATGCGGTTGCAGTCGCCCTGGTCGAGGGGGCAGCTGGCGAGAAGCAATTCAGTGATCGGGCCGTTCGCGATCCCGTCATCATCGACCTGCGTGCGAAGGTCGTACCGGTGGTCGATCCCTCGATCAAGTCCGACCAGGTTGACATGACGATCGTCCTGAATGACGGACGGTCGTTTCACAAATATATTGATCACGCCGTCGGCAGCCTTGAAGTGCCGATGAGCGATCAGGCGCTGGAGAAGAAGTTTGCCGACCTCGCGGACGGGGTTATCCCGCCCCAACAGGCGCGTCAAGTCATGGATCTGTGCTGGGGCGTGGAAAATCTGGCAAACGCCGCAGACATCGCAAAAGCTGCCGCCTCTGCCTGATCCTTAACTGCAGGTGCCCGGCGGCGATTGTTGTCATGACGGCACGCACGCCTGTCGTTGCCGAACTGGTAACAGTGTCTCGCTCAGTCCAGTTCGTTAGGTATTCTAAGCGAGAGTTAAAGGCGATTAGCGAAGTCAATGCGCTCACGTCAAGTGAAGCCAGAGGGAAAGGCGTCTCCGTGCGGATGCGGCTCGCGGAGGACTTGCCGTTTATCAAAGGCGACCGGGTGCAACTCCAGCAGGTGATGCTGAACCTCATTATCAATGCGATCGATGCGATGAGCTCGACTAGCGATGGGCCGCAGGAATTGACCATCAGCACCAGGATGAATGAGCCCGGTGCTGTCCTCGTGACGTTGTCCGATTCCGGGCCGGGCATCGCTCCTGGGAACATCGAGCGCCTCTTTGAGCCGTTTTATACGACAAAGACCAATGGGATGGGGATGGGGCTGTCGATCTGCCGCCCGATCATCGAAGCACACGGTGGCCGGTTGTGGGCGAGCGCAAACATACCCCGCGGCGCTATCTTGCAGTTCACGGTACCCGTCGATCCAGCTGTTCCACCGTAAGCAAGTTCCGCAACGCACATCGCAGGGCATCGCATCGCCGCGCTATAGCGCGCGTCCGATTCGGTCGCCCGAGAGCGGCCCGAAGCGGTCGGTCGTGCAGTCGGAATTGCGAGGGCGGGTATCTGAGTGCAACGGTCGTTCCATACCGTCACTCGATGACAAGTTATCGGCCCTACCCGACAGTCATCGTCCGATTGCCTGGCAAGCCATCGAAGCCGTATGTGCGGCTTCGCACACTACGCTCACCCGGTTGGAGCCGTGACCTATCTGGTTTACCTATCCTCGATGGTATCTCGTGGCTTCGCCCGACGGCATGGACGATGCGAAGAATCCATGCCGGCAAGTGGGCGACGAACCGTCGCGATGTCGAGGCGTCCACCATGAAGAGCGGGCGTGCCACGAGTCGGCATCGCCATCGTGGAGGGGACATTCGCCATGAAATTTATTGTTCAATGGAAAGGTGAGCCGGCAATGCAGCAGGCCGCAATTGAGCGCTTCGTGAAAACAGGCGGTCAGCCACCCGACAACGTCAAGATGTTGGGACGCTGGCATGCAGGCGGCGAGTTTAGAGGCGTTGCAATCGTTGAAGCGACGGACGCCAGTGCAGTCGCGGCGATGGTGATGCAATGGAGTGATATCTTCTCTTTCACCACGACGCCCGCACTAACTGACGAGGAGCTCGGCGCTGTTTTGGCAGCTCAACAACGGTCGGCAAACTGAGAATCCACAAGCGTTGGACGGCCGGGCCTGGAGCGCGACGGGGGTCGCGCTCAGGGCATATTCAAGTCATGCCTTACCGCCGACTGGATGTCCGGCATCAGTGACAGAAGCAACTGAATAAAATTCTCGCGTCTTCAAACGTCGTGAATCGATTATGAACATGCCGGTCCGTGATCCCGAGATCTCGTATCGTTCGTAGAGGTCCAAAGAAGAGAATTCCACGACAAAAATCTCGTTCGATCCTAAGACAGTCGTCTTGGGTTGCAAGGAGCCTGGCTGATCTTCACCTTTCTTCGCTAATCGGGCAGCGTCCTGAGGCACAAGATCAGGACTCCACTTCGCGGCCAGGACGAACTGGTTCAACAAATGTTCTGCCTCGTCTGTGTTTCCTTTTTTTGCCGCTGACCGCATAGCCTCCCAAGCATTTTTCAAGTCGGGAATCGTCATCCAGTCCAACTATCCTTTACTCGTCCAGTTGTGCGGGCGAATGAAGAGCCCGGGCGTACGTGTTGATGACAATGTATGTCCTTGTCCCTAACCAACTGACTGCGGCAACGGTGTTGCACTAAATACATTCTCAGGATCAAAGCGACGTTTAATGTTAAGCAAACGAGAAGTGTTTTCGCCATAGGCGAGATCGATCTGGGAATGGTCGTGAGGCCCCAAGAGGTTGGGATAGCCTCCAGGCAGTGCCGAGGAAGACAATTTCTCCGATGCATTCTGTGCCCATGTGCGGTGTACGGCGCCACGCCGGTCGTCACTCTCGTCCCAAGCCGCGACGATGCTGGCGAGAAAGTGTTTTCGACGGAGGCCGAACGAAGTGGTGTGCAACGGTTGCCGCGACGGTACGCCGTGAAAAGACTGTACGGCGAGGACCGAAAATGGAGACTCGCGACTGTCGGCGTTCTCAAGCAGATGGGTGATCGTATCGGCACTAAGCTCACCAAGCCAGCGAGTCTGCTGAGCGTAGTGGCGGCCTTTAGGGGCGCTGCCCTCGAATAGACCGAAAAGAGCATCACACGACATGGATCCCACGTTCACGGTTGTGGGCGAGGCGAGGTTCGTTAGTCCGTCAACAAATGCCTTTCCCCGGTCGATGTCTCCGCTCCAGCACGGCGCCAACACGATGGCCGGATCCCCGTTCGGACTTGACACGAGCGCAGCTGTCGCCGCGAGTTCGTCGGGGGCCGACGCCATCGCGGTGGCAAACCCCGTCAAAACAGACCGCGCATCAGACCATGGGAAGATGATTTTCCCGGCCAAAACTTGGTGGACTCGATGTAGGCGAATTCGCATCGACGTAACTACGCCGAAATTACCTCCGCCTCCGCGCAATGCCCAGAAAAGGTCGGCATTCTCAGTGGCGCTAACACTTAAACATCTTCCGTCGGGCGTGACCAACTCTGCGCCGACCAGGTTATCCAGTCCCAGGCCGAAGTGCGGAGTTAAGGGACCATAGCCGCCGCCGAGGGTGAAACCCGCCATGCCTATCTTCGCCATGGTTCCCACGACCGCTGTCAGCCCAAACTCAGTTGCAGCAGAAACGACATCACCAGTCGTTGCGCCGCCTTGCACTATTGCTGTCTGGGATTGCACGTCTATAACAACTTGGTTCATCGCGGACAGGTCGATCACCACCCCTCCGTCGCGGAGCGATTGCCCAGCCCAACCGTAGCCGCCAACAAGGACTGAAACAGGCAAGCCATGTTTCCGTGCGACGTTGACAGCTCCCTGCACGTCGCCGACGGTTTCGCATGCTGCCACAATGGAAGGGTACAGGTTGATCGCGCCGTTCCAGATCTTCCTTCTTTCCTCATAGCCTTCGTCAGAAGCCGTTATGAGCTGTCCCTGGCCATTATCGAGTACAACGAGGGACGAGAATGGGAGGCTCGCCGGATGGCTCCATTGGATCTTGGTGTCCGGATGGCAACGGCGTGCCTGGAATTCTGGGCAGATATCGCCGAGAATCCTCCGCCCGGGAAGAAATAACCCAGCCCGCTTCGCGGGTCGCCTGGCGCTATCGGGGCGTTCGCGCGTGGTTGCGTCCATTGAGAGGAGGACGATGTCACAGAGGTGCTTCAGGGGGGCCGCATCGG
>NZ_JAMBPR010000016.1 GCF_024206475.1 Paraburkholderia sp. CNPSo 3274 | reverse complement strand
CGCCGGCCGCGAGCGCGCGCTTTTCGCGCGGGGTGAGGCGCTTGACCCAGTATTCGGCGCTCGAGGCGCGCGCTCGGTCGGCGAACTCGAATTGCGCGAGCACCTGCACCGGCTTGCGCGAGCGCGTGTAGCGCGCGCCCGTGCCGCTCGCGTGCTGGGCGAAGCGGGCGGCGACGTCAATGGCGATGCCCGTGTAGACGCTGCCGTCGGCGCATTCGAGCAGGTAGAGGAACCACGGCATAGTTCTGGAAGCGATGATCGTTATGGGCGAGGGCGTTTCAGGACAGAGCGCGCGCGAGTTTTACGTATGAGCACGCGCGACTCATGCACGAAAAGGATTGCGCTCGTTGAGCTCGTGCATGTACGCGTGAATGTGGTTCGTCTCGCTTTCGAGAAAGCGCGCGACGGCATCGGAGAACGCGGGATGGGCGAGCCAGTGCGCCGAGCGCGTGGGGGTGGGCAGGAAACCGCGCGCCATCTTGTGTTCGCCTTGCGCGCCACCCTCGAACACGTCGAGCTTTTCCTCGATGCAGAATTCGAGCGGCTGATAATACGCAGTCTCGAAGTGCAGGCAGGGCACGTGTTCGAGCGCGCCCCAGTAGCGGCCATAGAGCGTGCCGCCTTGACCATGCTCACCGCGCTGCCAGACCACGAGCGAACTCGCGATCGGCTTGCCTTCGCGTTCGGCGATCACGAGCAGCAGATTCTCCGGCATCGTCTCGCCGATCATGCGGAAGAAGTCGAGATTCAGGTACGGCGAAGAGAAATGCTCGCGGTAGGTTTGCCGGTAGCAGCGGCTGAAAAAGCGCCATTCGGTGTCGCTGATGTCCTCGCCGCGCACACGCCGCATCGTCACGCCGGCCTCGTGCACCTTGCGGCGTTCCGCGCGGATGTTCTTGCGCTTCTTCTGTTCGAGCGTCGAGAGGAAGTCTTCGAAGTCGCGATAGCCGTCGTTGAGCCAGTGAAACTGCACGCCTTCGCGCTGCATCATGCCGAGGTCGGTCAGCGCCTCGGCGTCTTCGGTGGTCGGAAAGAGCACGTGCAGCGACGAGACGTCGGCCTGCTCGGCGAAGGCGAGCAGCGTCGCGGCCAGATGGCGGCGCGCGCTTGCGTCGGCGGCGATCAGGCGCGTGCCCTGCACCGGCGTGAACGGCACGGCGCAGAGGAGCTTCGGGTAGTACTCGAGGCCGTTGCGCTTGTACGCGTCGGCCCAGGCCCAGTCGAACACGTACTCGCCGTACGAGTGGCCCTTCAGATACACGGGTGCGGCGGCGGCGAGGCGCCCCGTGCGTGTGTCGGTGAGCGTGACGAATTGCGCCGCCCAGCCCTCGTTCGGCGTGGTGCAGCGCGTGGCGTCGAGCGCCGCGAGGAATTCGTGGCGCAAAAAGGGCGTAGGCTGCGCCTGGCGTGCGAGCAGCGCGTTCCATTCGGCGGCGTCGACCTCGGACGGTGAGCCGAGGATGCCCGTGCGATAATCGAAATGTTCCTGTTTCATGCGTGCCCGTTGGCGTGGGAAGCGGCGTGGGTGTTTCAGCAGCGCCTGCCGCGGCAAACGGTCATGGTAAAGCAAACGTCCCGAGCGGGTGAGGAGCGCCGCGCCTCGTGCAGCGGTGTCAGCCACGCAGCATCAGGCAGCATCAAGCGGCATCAAGCGGCATCAAGCAGCCCGAACGTCAGAGCGCGCGCTTTCGTGCGCAGCGCGCCCGCCTCAAGGTTATCGAAATGAAAGAGCGCTTCTTCAATCTCTATACGCACGGCTTTGCGCGCGTGGCCGTGGGCGTGCCGCGCTGCCGTGTGGCCGATCCCGCATTCAACGCCAGTGAGACGCTCGCGCTCGCGCACGAGGCCGCCGCGCAGGGCGCGGCGCTCGTCGCGTTCCCCGAGCTTGGCCTCTCGGCCTATACCTGCGACGACCTGTTCCATCAGCAAGCGTTGCTCGACGCCTGCGAGCGTGCGCTCGCGCAGATCGTGGAAGCGTCCGCGGCGCTGCCGCTCGTGATGATCGTGGGTCTGCCGGTGCGCGCGGGACATTCGCTATTCAACTGCGCTGCGGTCGTGGCGGGCGGGCGTGTGGCGGGCGTTGTGCCAAAGAGCTTCCTGCCGAACTACGGCGAATTCTACGAGCCGCGCCAGTTCAGTGCCGCCGATAGCGCGAGCACCGACACCGTGCGCCTTGCCGGCGCGGACGTGCCGTTCGGCGCGTCCTTGCTGTTCGAGGTGCCGCAGGTCGCGGGTCTGCGCTTTCACGTGGAGATCTGCGAGGACGTCTGGGTGCCGATTCCGCCGTCGTCGTTCGCGGCGCTCGCGGGCGCTTCGGTGCTCGTCAATCTTTCGGCGTCGAACGTCGTGGTGGGCAAGGCGGGCTACCGGCAGCAACTGGTGTCGCAACAATCGGCGCGTTGTCTCGCCGCGTATCTGTACACCTCGGCGGGCAAGGGCGAGTCGACCACCGACATGGCCTGGGACGGCCACGCGCTTGTCTGCGAAAACGGCGAACTGCTCGCGCAATCGGAGCGCTTCTCCGACGACTCGCACCTCATCTTCGCCGATGTCGATCTCGCGCGGCTGCAGCAGGAGCGCATCCGCCAGACCACGTTCGGCGATTCGATCCGCCGCCACGCCGCTGAAGTCGCGAAGTTTCGCGTGATTGCCTGCGAGCTGGCGGGCGAGGGCGCATGGCAGCGCGAAACGCTCGCGTTGTCGCGCCGCGTGGAGCGCTTCCCCTATGTGCCGGCCGATCCGAAGCGGCGCGACGAGCGCTGCAACGAGGTCTACAACATCCAGGTGCAGGCGCTCGTGCAGCGGCTTTCGCAGGCGGGCATCAAGAAGGTGGTGATTGGCGTCTCGGGCGGCCTCGACTCCACGCATGCGCTGCTCGTGTGCGCGAAGGCGATGGATCGCCTCGAGCTGCCGCGCGCGAACATCCTCGCGTACACCATGCCTGGGTTCGCCACGAGCGAGCGCACGCTGCGCCAGGCGCGCGAACTGATGGCGCTCGTGGGCTGCACGGCGCGCGAAATCGACATTCGCCAGAGCTGCATGCAGATGCTCGAAGACCTCGGCCACCCGTACTCGGAAGGCAAGGAAACCTACGACATCACTTTCGAAAACGTGCAGGCCGGCGAGCGTACGAATCACCTGTTCCGCCTCGCCAACTTCAATCACGCGATCGTGATCGGCACGGGCGATCTCTCCGAGCTTGCGCTCGGCTGGTGCACGTACGGAGTGGGCGATCACATGTCGCACTACAACGTGAACGCGAGCGTGCCGAAAACGCTCATCACGCACCTCGTGCGCTGGGTGGCCGAAACGGGCCAGATTGGCCAGAACGGAGAGAGCGGCCGCGACGTGCTCGACGCGATTCTCGCCACCGATATCAGCCCGGAGCTGATCCCCGGCAAGTCCGATGGCGCGCCCGAGCAGAAAACCGAGAGCACGATCGGCCCGTACGAGCTGCAGGACTTCAACCTCTACTACACGCTGCGCTTTGGTTTCGCGCCTTCGAAGGTCGCGTTCCTCGCGCGCCACGCGTGGGGTGACCGCGAAGCGGGAGCGTGGCCCGAGAACGCGAAGGTCGTGCGCAATCAGTACGATCTCGCGGCCATCAAGCGCAATCTGCGCATTTTCCTCGACCGCTTCTTCCGCCAGAGCCAGTTCAAGCGCACCTGTGTTCCGAATGCGCCGAAGGTCGGCTCGGGCGGCTCGCTCTCGCCGCGCGGCGACTGGCGCGCGCCAAGCGATTCGGAGTCGGTGGTATGGCTCGCCGATCTGGAGCGCGTACCCGATGAAGCGAGCGGGGCGAGCGCGGCGCCTGCGGGCAAGCCCTCGGCGTGAGCCCCGGCCGCACAGCGTAGAATCCCGACATGTTCCGAAATTTCCGACAAATCCGATAACGAGACGAGGTTCGCCATGAAACGCATTACTGCTGTGATCAAACCGTTCAAGCTCGACGAAGTACGCGAGGCGCTCGCCGAAGTGGGCCTCACGGGCCTGACCGTCACTGAGGTCAAGGGCTTTGGCCGCCAGAAGGGCCACACGGAGCTTTACCGCGGCGCCGAATACGTGGTCGACTTCCTGCCGAAAGTGAAGATCGAGGTGGTGGTCGCGAACGACCAGGCCGACCAGGTGATCGACGCGATCATCGGCGCGGCGCGCACCGGCAAGATCGGCGACGGCAAGATCTTCGTGACCGATGTGGAGCGCGTGATCCGCATCCGCACGGGCGAGGAAAACGAAGCGGCGGTTTGAGGCCGCCCGCTTTGCACTGCCGGTCCCAGAAGTACACGAAGCACCTGAAGCACCAATAGAAAAGGGGACGGCGCCGCTTGCACGGCCCGTCCCCAGCATAAAAAACGGTGCGATACCCTTTCGGACATCGCACCGATACGCGCCTCTCGCAGCAGCGTGAAAACGTCGATGTAGCTGTTCTTTCTACACTCGCTTCGAATTAGAACGAGTGCTGGATACCTGCATACACGCCAACCTGGCTGTGGCCCGGGAGCGGGTTGCCGGTTGCTGCCGCCGTACCGAAGTTGTTGGCGTTCAGGCCGAAGTTGGCCGCCTTGCTGTTCTGCACCGTGCCTGCCTGGATGTCGAGCAGCGTGCGCTTGGACAGGTTGTACGAACCACCAACCGTGTACAGCGTGGCGTTGCCGCCGCCGTTGTTCGCATTGACGTGGTAGACCGCTGCGATCAAAGCTGCAGCCGGCGTCATTTGCCACGTCACACCGCCCCACTCGTGGTCGAGCGTGGTCGGCTGGCCGATGATGCCCGGGTTCATGCCCGACGAACGGATGGCTTCGTAGCCGCCCTGAACCTTGAACGAGCCGAGGAACAGGTTGAACATGGCCATGTAGTCACGCGAGTACGCGAACACGCCGTTGCCGGTCGCTTGCGTGCCGATCGGCGTCGTCGTGCCGCCGTTGAGCGCGTTGTAGATGCCGCCCAGTTGGCCGTTGTTCGGATTGCGGATTTCGTCGTACAGGCCGCGGATCTGGAACAGCGAGCTGGTGTAGGTAAGCTGCAGGCCGGCTTCGCGACCCTGGCTCGTCGAGCCGTTACCGTTCCAGTTCGTTGCGTTCGAGAACGCGTACTGGCCGTACACGTCGAAGCCCATCCAGTTCGGCGACTGGTACGAAATGTTGTTGCTCGATTGCGGCCAGTTGCGGCCACGGACCATCGAAGCCGACGACCAGTTCGACTGACCGAACGGGTCGAAGTCCCAAATGCCGTTGGAGATGAACAGCATGCGGCCAGCGAGCAGCGTACCGAACTGGTCGTTAGCGACACCGATAGTTGCCCAGCGATTCCAGAGCGAGCCGGCCGAGCCGAGCGAGCCGTTCGCGGTGCTGAAGCTGCCTTCCAGGTGGAACAGAACCTTGTTGCCGCCACCGATGTCTTCAACGCCCTTCATGCCCCAGAGGCTGGTGCCCCAGTAGCCGCTTTCGAGCTGAACCTGGCTGGAGCCGTGGGTAGCCGCGCCGATGCTGCCGGGGGTGGTGCTAACACCAGCACCGATGCCGTTCATATACGCAATACCCATGTCGAGGCGGCCATACAGCGTCACGCTGCTTTGTGCATGCGCGACCACGCCAGCCGACATCAATGCTGCGGCGAGCAAAGCTTTCTTCATCTTCTCCTCCATACCCTGTCAAAGAGTCAACCTTAGTACTGCGAAAGACGTCCGTGCGCTTGGCGGCGCTGCGAACAGAAATCGTCGCGTAAGGGAGAATTACCCCGAGGACCGGCGTACGGGCTGGTGCCGCTGCATGACCCATGCTAGGTCGTCTTGCAGGTCCCCTGGTTGACTGGCATCTCCCGTTCTTTTTGAAGTGAAACTACTTTTAATGAACTTTGTTTTGCTACTTTGGTTACTAATTTAGCAAAAAAGGTCCGCGCTGGCGAACTAATTCGTGCTCGCACCCCGGGATGTCGTCAAATTGCAATATGGTCTTCCTGGATGGTGGTCAGAGAGGTACTACAAATAGGTCGAAAACCTTGCGGGACAAGGGACTCACGTCAATCGAACGGCTGAGTTCAGGATTGCCACTATTGACGGGAGATTTCACAAGGAGTAGTGCGAAAAACGCCGTTTTTGAGCGTAAACGGATGGTTTTTAGAGGGCTAAAGGCCCAAAAAGAAAAGGCGCTGTAAGCGCCTTGTAAAACTACTTTTACTACATCGCCGAGAGGCGGCGACCCTGCGAGTCGTCTTACTTGAGGCTGCCTGAAAGGAACTGGCGCAGGCGCTCGCTCTTCGGGTTGGCGAAGACCTCGGCCGGCTGGCCTTCCTCTTCCACGAGTCCCTTATGCAGGAACATGACGTGGTTCGAAACGTTGCGCGCGAAACCCATTTCGTGTGTGACCACGATCATCGTGCGGCCTTCTTCGGCGAGCTTCTGCATGACCTTGAGCACTTCGCCCACGAGTTCGGGGTCGAGCGCCGAAGTGGGTTCGTCGAACAGCATGACGTCGGGGTGCATGGTGAGCGCGCGGGCAATCGCTACGCGCTGCTGCTGGCCGCCCGAGAGGTGCGAGGGGTATTGCTTCTCCACGCGCGGCGCGAGGCCGACCTTCTCCAGATAGGTGCGCGCGCGATCTTCGGCTTCCTTGCGCGACAAGCCCAGCACGTGCACAGGCGCCTCGATCACGTTCTCGAGCACCGACATGTGCGACCAGAGGTTGAAGTGCTGGAACACCATGGCGAGCTTGGTGCGCACGCGCTGGAGCTGCTTCGCGTCGGCGGGGTGCAGTGCGCCCGTGCGTTTGTCCGCGCGCGTGGCGACTTCCTCGCCATCCACCACGATGCGCCCTGCGTTCGGCTGCTCGAGGAAGTTGATGCAACGCAGCATCGTGCTCTTGCCCGATCCGGACGAGCCGATCACGCTGATCACGTCGCCCGCATTGGCTTTCAGGGACACGCCCTTGAGGACTTCGTTGTCGCCGTACTTCTTGTGGATGGAGTCGACGAACAGCTTCTGCTTCTGGGAATTCATCAATTGACCTTTAGGGCTCACTTGCCTTGCGGTCGCAGGTATGCGAGCCAGCGGCGCTCGGCGCGGCGGAACAGCCACACGAGCGTGAAAGAAATGATCAGGTACAACAGTGCGGCGATGCCGAATGCGCCGAACGACTGATACGTCGCCGAGTTCACGTCGCGCGCGATCTTCAGGATGTCCGGCACGGTGGCCGTGAAGGCCACGGTCGTTGCGTGCAGCATCAGAATGACTTCGTTGCTGTAGTAGGGCAGTGCGCGGCGCAGCGCCGAAGGCAGGATCACGCGGCGGTACAGCGTGAATTGCGACATGCCATACGCGCGCGCGGCTTCGATCTCGCCATAGGGCGTCGCCTTGATCGCGCCCGCGAAGATTTCGGTGGTGTACGCGCAGGTATTGAGCGTGAACGCAAGCAGCGTGCAGTTCATGCCGCTCCTGAAGAACGCGCTCGTGAGTTCGTGGTTGCGCACGATCTCGAGGCTGTAGAGGCCCGTGTAGCACAGCAGCAACTGCACGTAGAGCGGCGTGCCGCGGAAGATGTACGTGTAGAGCCACACGAGCCCGGCGAGCCACTTCTTCTTCGACACGCGGGCCACGGCGAGCGGCACCGAGAGGCAGAAGCCGAGCCCGATCGAGATGACGAGCAGCCACAGCGTGATGACCACGCCGCTGAAATGGTAGCCGTCGGAGTAGAGATAGTTGCGCCAGTACTGCTGGATCAGTTGGACGAAGTCTTGCATGGTCTTGGCCTCGCGCTATTTATAGATCCGCCTTGCGCACACCGGTGGAGTAGCGCTTGTCGAGATACATCAGCACGAAGTTGGAGACCGTGGTGATGACGAGATAGATCGCGCCGGCGAGCAGCGTGAAGAAGAAGAAACGCAGCGTGCCTTTGCCGGCGTCCTGGCTTGCCTTCACGACGTCGGCGAGGCCGATGATCGAGACGAGCGCCGTGGACTTCACGAGCACCTGCCAGTTGTTGCCGATGCCGGGCAGCGCGAAACGCATCATCTGCGGGAACATGATGCGCGTGAACACCTGCCAGCCCGTCATGCCATAGGCGTGGCCCGCTTCGAGCTGGCCGCGCGGCACCGCGAGGAACGCGCCGCGGAAAGTCTCGGTGAAGTACGCGCCGTAGATGAAGCCGAGCACGACCACGCCCGCGAGGAACGGATCGATGTCGATCTGATCCCAGCCGAGCATGTCGGTGAGGTTGTTCAGCCAGATCTGGATGCTGTAGAAGAGCAGCAGCATGAGCACGAGATCGGGCACGCCGCGAATGAGGGTGGTGTATAGCGTGCCCGCGCCGTGCGCGACGCGGTTTTTGGAGAGCTTGGCCGCCGCGCCGATCAGTCCGAGCACGAACGAGAGCGCGAGCGACAGCACGGCGAGCTTGACGGTCTGCCAGGTGCCGGCGAGGATCAGCGGGCCGTAGCCTTGAAGAAACATGGGCGAGTCCTTGACGGTGCGCTTCTCACACCGCGAAAGGCGCGGCGCTTGTCTGCCGCGGTTCAAATCCGTTCATGGCCACGCGGTTTTTTGCGCGGTGTTGCGTACGCGCGCGCGGCCGATGCGATTGCGCTCGTGAGCGCGCCTGTGACTGTATATACGAAGCCTGGTGTTGGTCCATCGGGGCTTTCATGCGTCATGGCGCGTGACACGAGCGGTGGTGTCTCGTTGTTTATTTACCTGCGTGTGCTTTCCCGTTCACTTGTCTTTGTAGATATCGAAGTCGAAGTACTGCTTCGCGATCTTGTCGAACGTGCCGTCGGCATGAATCGCGGCCAGCGCCGTGTTGAACTTCGCCTTCAGGTCGGCGTCCTCCCGGCGCAGGCCGATCGCGGTGCCGTCGCCGATCGTCGCCGGGTCTTCCACTTCCGGGCCCGCCCACGCGAAGCCCTTGCCGCGCGGCGTTTTCAGGAAGCCGAAATCCGCCTGGACCTCGTCTTGCAGCGTGGCGTCGAGGCGCCCGGCTAGCAGATCCTGGTAGACCTGATCCTGATTCTGGTACGAGATCACGTTCACGCCCTGCGGCGCCCAGTGCGCCTTCGCGTACGCTTCCTGGGTCGAGCCTTGCTCGACACCCACGTTCTTGCCCTTGAGCGACGCCGGCGTCGGCCGAAGCGGCGAGCCCGCGCGCGCGAGCATGCGTGCGGGCGCATCGAACATTTTCGCGGAGTAGTCGATCTGCTGGGCCCGCTGCGGCGTGATGGTCAGCGACGACACGATCGCGTCGAACTTGCGGGCCTTGAGCGCCGGGATAATGCCGTCGAGGTCGTTCTCGACCCAGACGCACTTCACGTTCATGCGCGCGCACAGGGCTTTCGCGAGGTCGACATCGAAGCCGACGATCTGTCCGTTCGGCGCTTTGGACTCGAACGGCGCATAGCTGGCGTCCACGCCGATGCGCACGGTTTTCCACTCTTTGGCGACGGCGCTGCCCGCGATCAGGGCGAGCGCCACGCACACTGCAAACTTCTTCATCATTCTCCTGTCGAGCCGGAGTGAGTGCTCTTTTAGCACTGACTCCGGTCCCATGCACGGCGGATACGGGCGGCGCGGCGCGGTAAGGGGCGCGCGGCCGACGCCAGGCGGACCGGCTCGTGGCCGTTGGCCGCCATTCTAGGCGATCAAAAATGCGGGTCGGAAAGCGCGATGCACTCCGGCACCGGCGGCAGCTCACGCTGGCGGGGCGGGGTAGCCGCCCCGGGTCGCCCACCTCCGGTTGCCCACCCCCGGGCCATCAGGCTCACGCTGGCCGAAAAGCGCGGTATTTTACCCGAAGCCGGAGGGCGTGCCAGTCTGACGGAGGGCGACGATAGCAATGCAGCCCATTGATGTTGCTGGCGAAACGATGCGGTGCGCCGCTGCGGATTGTGCAAGCGGGCCGCCGCCCTTACCTTCGGGTATCGACATGATTGACCGGAGATTGCCATGCTGACTATCCGACGCGCCGACGAACGCGGCCACGCCAACCACGGCTGGCTCGACTCGTACCACAGCTTTTCGTTTGCCGACTATTTCGACGAAGCGCACATGCACTACGGTGCGCTGCGGGTGCTCAACGACGACCGTATCGCGGGCGGCCAGGGCTTCGGCGCGCATGGCCACCGCGACATGGAGATCGTGACCTATGTGCTTTCCGGCGCGCTCGCACACCGCGACAGCATGGGCAACGGCTCGACGATCCGCCCCGGCGACGTGCAGCGCATGAGTGCCGGCACGGGCGTGATGCACAGCGAGTTTAACGGCTCGAAGGAAGAGCAAGCGCACCTGCTGCAGATCTGGCTGCTCCCGCGCGAGCGTGGCGGGGCGCCCGGCTACGAGGAAAAGCGCTTCGACGACGCGGACAAGCGCGGGCGGCTGCGCCTCGTCGCCTCGCCCGACGGGCGTGACGGCTCGGTGAGCGTGCAGTCGGATGCCTCGATCTACGCGGCTCTCGTGGACGGCGAGGAGCGCGTCGAATATGCGGTGCCCGCCGGGCGGCGCGTTTATCTGCATGTCGCGCGCGGTGCGCTGGACGTGAACGGCCAGCGCCTCGAAGCCGGCGATGCCGCGATGATCGAGGCCGAGACGGGCATCGCGCTCGCGAACGGCGCAGCGGCCGAAGTGCTGCTGTTCGATCTCGTCTGAGTATTTGGCCGGCGGCGGCCGGCGCGCGCTCGCGCCATGAAAAAAGCGCCGCAGGGACGAATCCCGCGGCGCTTTGTCGCGCATTTGCACGTGTTTGCGCAATGGCGCGCCGCAGCGAGGCGGCGCGTCTGTGGGCCGATTACTGCTGCGCGGCCGGTGCCGAAGCGCCGCCCTTGTGGTGCTGCTCCCAGCGCTCGCGCATCTGCTCGTGGCGCTGCTCCATCTTCGCGAAGCGCTCCTTGATCGCCGTGCTCACGGTCGTCTTCTGCTGGTCGTTCAGGCCGCTGTAGAAGGCGAGCCACGCTTGCGTGGTTTGCTCGCGCAGCTGCTGGTTCTGTTGCTCCACCTGCTCGTGCGCCGTGTGCATGGCGGCCAGGTCGAGGATCGGCTGGTTCTTCATCGAATCGAACTGCTGCTTCATCTGTTCATGATTCTTGCGCATGGCCTGACCGTTCTGCTTCATCGTGTCGAGCGCGGCCTGCCATTGCTTTTCCTGCGCGGCGTTCAGGTTCAGCTTGTCGTGCAGCTTCTTGAAGCCGAGCATGAAGTCGCCGTGCATGCCGGGGCCGCCATGCATGCCCGGACCGCTGTGCATCATGCCGGGACCGCCCGGCGGCGGGGTCTGGGCGTTCGCGGCGGTGGCGCCCACGGTGAGTGCGAGCGAGGCAGCGGCGATAGCGAGAAGGCGCGAAGTCGTCTTGTACATGGTGATGCTCCTGACAAATCCATGAGGGTTTTATCCGGTCTGGCGCGGCGCTCTGGAAAGTGGTGGCGCTCGCAACCGGTGTCCCTAGCGTATCGACCCGGCAGGCAGCGCGTGTTACGCGGCGGGCCGCCGAGATTACGCGACATTACACACGCCTTTCGCGGTAACACCTCGTAACCCAGGTGGAAGACCTGTAAGCAAACGGCCCGTGCGCGCGCGTTACACTTCATCCCATGGCTACTCAAATCCTTGTCGTCGACGACGACCTCGAACTACGCGACCTCCTGCGCGACTATCTCGCGCGCCAGGGCATGGAAGTCTCGGTGCTGCACGACGCCGGCTCGCTGGAGCGGCGGCTCGAGCGCGAGCGCCCGGACCTGATCGTGCTCGACCTGATGATGCCGGGCGTGGACGGCCTGACCGCACTGCGCAAGCTGCGCGCAGCCGGCGACGACATCCCCGTCATCATGCTCACGGCGCGCGCGGACGACGTGGACCGCATCGTCGGCCTCGAACTCGGCGCGGACGACTACCTCGGCAAGCCGTTCAACCCGCGCGAGCTGCTCGCGCGCGTGCAGGCGGTGCTGCGCCGGCGCCGCACAGTGCCTTCGGCCGCGGCGCCCGAGCAGCGCGAACCGTACGCGTTCGGCCGCTTCACGCTCGACTTCCAGTCGCGCACGCTGCAGCAGGAAGGCAAGCCCATCATGCTGTCGGGCAGCGAGTTCGCGCTCCTGAAGATTTTCGTGAACCACCCCATGCGCACGCTGACGCGCGAGCGCCTGCTGGAACTGCTGCACGGTCCCGAGTACGACGGCACCGACCGCGGCATCGACGTGCAGGTGTGGCGTCTGCGGCGCATTCTCGAAAGTGACCCGTCCACGCCGCGCTTCATTCAGACCGTGCGCGGGCGCGGCTACGTGTTCGTTCCCGACGGAGAGCAGGGCAACCATGCGCCGGCCGGTTGATTCGCTGTTTGGGCGCCTCGCGGTCATCTTCATCGGCGTTCTGCTGGTGTCGCACGTCGCCTGGTTCACGCTCATGCGCGTCGAACACAATCAGATGCAAACGCGCTACGCCGTCGAGGAAGCGACCTTCCTCGTCGACGCGGTGCGCCAGCACGTCGAGCGCGAGCCCGACCAGCCGCTGCCTTCGCGCGTGCAACTCGTCGATCCGGCGAGCACAGCCGTGCCGCCGGTCACCGAACGCATGCCCGAGCCGCTGCGCCATTTCATCGACGACGTGCGCGAGCGCATGCCGCCCGGCACCGACGTGCGCGTCGGGCCGCCTGGCGGGCCGCCCACGCTTTGGGTGCGCGGGCCGCAGGACGCCCGCTGGATCGTCGTGCCGGGCCAGCCGCTGCGCGTCATGCGGCCGCTCGACAAGTTTCTGCCCTGGGTCATCACCATTTTCGCCACCGCCGTGATCGCCGCGCTCGTGGCCGCGTGGATGTTGCAGCAGCCCTTGCGCTCGCTCGCTCAGGCCGTGGGGCGCTTCGGCCGCGGCGAGCCGGTGCCGCCCGTGCCCGAGCGCGGGCCGCGCGAGCTGCGACAGCTCACGCTGGGCTTTAACCAGATGGTCAAGGAAGTCGAGCGCACGGAAAAAGACCGCGCCGTCATGCTGGCGGGCGTGGCGCACGATCTCAAGACGCCGCTCGCGCGGCTGCGCCTGCGCGCCGAGATGATGGACGAAGAAAAGGTGCGTGACGGCGTGGTGCGCGACGTCGAGTCGATGGCGCACATCGTCGACCAGTTCCTCGTGTTCGCGCACGACGGCGCCGATCGCAGCGAGCCCGTCGAGGTCGACGACCAGTGCGAGCGTATCGCGAGCAACCACCGCACGGCGAACGGCGAGACGATTGCGATCGAAACGCATCTGCGCGCGGGGCCGGAGTTTCGTCTGCCCGCGGCCACGCTCGAGCGCGTGATCTCAAATCTGCTCGACAACGCACATGCGTATGGCGCACCGCCCGTCGTGATCGAAAGCAAGCGCGGCGCGACGGGCTTTTCGCTCACCGTGCGCGACCACGGCAAGGGCATCGCCGACCAGGATCTGACGCAGGCGAGCCGGCCGTTCGTGCGCCTCGACCCGGCGCGCGGCGGCAACGGCCACAGCGGCCTCGGCCTCGCGATCGTCGAGCGGCTCGTGCGCCGAGCGGGCGGCGAGCTCTCGATCGGCAACGGCGAGAGCGGCGGGCTCTCGGTGCGCATGACGTTTGCGTTCGACGTGGTGGAGCGCACCGTATCCGAGGCGGCGCAGATCTGGTAAATCGCGTACGAATGGCCTGCGGGAGCCCGCACCGAACAGGCGGGGCATGGCCGGATGGGCGTGACCTGGAATTGACCAGGTTTGACCGGAGGTTCCGCCCGAAAGCGCCGCCTCAGCGACGCCAGGTGAAGTTGGGCGCAGCCGGTCAGACCGTGAAGAGTGTGTCGAGCGCGGCAGCGGCGTCGTTGTCCACCGTGTTGTAGGTCACGGTGTCGGCCTCGAAGATGTAGTGCGTGGTGTACTTGCCGAGGCGGGCAAGAATCTCTTCCTGGATCAGCTCGGGCGTGGCGTCGAGTTTCAGGTACCACGCGGTCGATGACAGGCGCGTCTGGAACGCGCCGTACTCGACCATCAACTGGTCGAACGCGAGCGCATCCTGATCGCGGCAGACAATGACCAGATTTCCCTTCATGCATGCCTCCAGATTTGTGCGGAACACCGAAGTGGCGCGGTTTGACTCATGCGCACCGCATGGACTGGCGCGCACCGTTCGTCCCATGATACCGCGCCTCGCTGGTTGAGCCGGGCGAGCCCCGCAGCCTGGTACGGGCATCCCTCACGTGCCTGGTTGCGCAAGCTCGTTGCGCGCTCACCAGGTCGGCGCCGCGGCGCGCGGCGGCACGACGCCCTCGGCGGTCATGGCCTCGCACCGGTCGCGCCCGGCCGCCTTCGCCATGTAAAGCGCGAGGTCGGCGCGGCTCATCAGGCGCTCGGGCTGATCCTGCGCGGCGGCAAGTTCGGTCACGCCGATGCTCACGCTCACGCTCGCTTCCTCGGGCAGTTCCGTACAAATGCGCTTGCCCACCTGCTGGCGCAGGCGGTCGAGCACGGCGAGGCCCGTGGCGAGCGAGGTCGCGGGCAGCAGGATGCCGAACTCCTCGCCGCCCAGACGGCCAACAGCGTCGTCGGCCCGTAGTTCGGCGCGGCAGGTCTCCACGAAATGCAGGAGCGCGCGGTCGCCCGCCGGGTGGCCGAAACGGTCGTTGATCTGCTTGAAGTAGTCGAGGTCGGCAATCGCCATGCACAGCGGCGCACCCGCCGCATAGGCCGCTTCGATCTCGCGGCGCAGCAGGTCGAGGAAGTAGCGCCGCGAGAGCGCGCCGGTCAGGGCGTCGTGGCGCGCCTCGGCGGCGAGCAGGGCGTTCGCGGCCTGCAACTGCCCGGCGAGATCGCGGCTCGCGTGGTGCAGACGCCGCTCGCGGACCCACGAGACCGAGATCACCGCCGCGAGCGCTGCGGTGCCCGCGAGCGTGAGGAAAATGAGGAGCCGGTCGCGCTGGTGGTTCGCGATCAGGTCGGACCACGCATTGACCGGATCCACGAGGTGTGCCGAGAGCCCGGAGTTCAGGCCGCCGCGCTGCTCGTAGAGGGCAGGCGAGCGTTGGCCCGGCAACTCGATCATTTGCGCGGCGTCGGCGCGTGGGATCCACGGCGCCTCGCCCAACGTGGTCTTCGATGCCGAGCGCAGCTCGAGCGGCGCGAAGCGCTCGCGCAGATAGGTGTTCACGCGGTCCACCGCGTTCATTTCGGCGACGTGCGAGCCTGGCAAAGCGCGTCCTTCGAGCGCGCTGTCATGGGCCATGATGATGACGCCATTGTTGTCCGCGACGAAGGTGCCCGGGTGGGTGACCCAGTGGCGCAGCCGCGCGATGCTGACCTTCGCGACCACGGCGCCGACCAGCAGGCCGTCGTCATAGGCGGGCGCGGCGACGAAAATACCGGGCTCGCCGCTTGCCGTGCCCACACCGTAGGCTTCGGAGAACGCCCCGAGCAGCGTGTCGTTCAGATAGGCGCGCGGACGCATGTCCACGCCGACGTAGGAGATTTTTTCGAGCGCATTGCTCGACGCGATGCAGACCCCGTTCGCGTTGACTAGCCAGATCGCATCGAGCCCGGAGAAGCCCTGAGCGTCGTGGAGGAAGCGGTCGACGCCGGCGAGCGCCGGCACGCCTTGCAGCTCCTTGCGCCGCGCCAGTTCCGTCGAATCGCTCGACGCGGCATAATGCGCGGCCTCGGTGAGCGCCTGCTGGACGACGCGTGTTTCGGCCATCGTCGCCGGAATGGCGCGCGACATGGCGAGATCGCTGGCGATCACTTCGGCCATGTTGTCCACGACCGAGCGCATCATCTGGCGCTGTGCGGCGAGTGCGGCCTCGAACTCCTGGCGGACCATGCGGTCCGCGAGCCAGTCGGCCGCCGCCCAGCAGACGAGCGCGACCACCACGACCCCGAGGGGTCCGGCTGCCTGACGCAAGAGTCTCCTGTTCATCGGCCTTCTGGTTCGCGAGTGGTATTGAGGCGTGGGTATCGGCGCCCCTGCGCGTCGGAGCGCCACTGACGGAGCGTGTCGATTTTACCCCTCGAACGGGGCTGGCGAGCCCGCTCTCGAAGCGTCGGCGCGGCGTTGCGAGGCGGCGCGAGCGGGCGGCGGGGCGAGCGCGGATCGCTGAGATGCAAGCAGCATGCCGTCAGCACGGCAATACGCGGCGATGAGCCGGGTGGAGGGGACGCGAGCGCGGTCAGCGCGGCTTCGCGCGCGTGGGCCAGCGTGTGGCGCGCAAGCGACGCCCACTGGCGTTGGCGGCCTGAATGAGGCAGGCGCGGACGCAAGTGCGCAGACAGGTGCCGCGTCGTCGTGTCATCAAGGCGTCATCGATGCGTCATCACGATGACGTTCTGAAGCCGCGTGCGGCGGGTTCTGGAAGCTCTCCAGAAGGACGGCGAAAGCACCTCGAAAGCCCGCGTGATCTGGCTTTCGCGGCGTGCCGGGTGCGGTTGTTAGTGTCATGAAGGTTGTAGTAGTGTCGTGCCGTTTCAGTCGAGGCAAGCCCAGTCGCCAGCCGCCAGCCGCAACTGCGCGGGCGGTGCGTGCCACCGCGGCATCGTCGCCGTGTCATCAACGCCAACGAAATTCTGTGTCCATGCGCCTTGCCCTTGTCGATCCGCCATCCCCGCAGCAAGTGCCACGCCTGTCCCGCGGTACGGACGCTACATCGTCCGCCTTTCTGAAACCCGGCGCGGAGGGCGTCTGAATGGAGTTCAGCTTCAACCTGAATCGCACGGCCAACGCCTCGGCGTGGCGCGTGCTGCCGAACCGCTGGGACTTCGTGGCGTTCCCGCTGATGATCGGCCTGATCGCGATGGCGGCCGTGGGCTTTCACGAGACCATGGCGCCCATCGCCACGCTCAAGACCCAGGTCATCTCGCTCGATCCCGCGAACCTGCCCGAGTACGCGATGCGCACCACGCTGCGCATGCTCGCGGCGATGGTGGCGTCGCTCATCTTCACGCTCGTGTACGGCACGCTCGCGGCGAAGAGCCGCCGCGCGGGCCAGGTCCTCGTGCCGATTCTCGACATCCTGCAGTCGGTGCCGGTGCTTGGGTACATCTCGTTCACGGTCACGTTCTTTCTCGCGCTCTTTCCTTCGCGCGTGCTCGGCGCTGAGCTCGCGGCGATCTTCGCGATCTTCACGAGCCAGGCCTGGAACATGACCTTCAGCTTCTACCAGTCGCTGCGCACGGTGCCACGCGATCTGGATGAAGTCTCGCGCGGGTTCCACCTGACCGCATGGCAGCGCTTCTGGAAGCTCGAAGTGCCGTTCTCGATGCCGGGCCTCATCTGGAACATGATGATGTCGATGTCGGGCGGCTGGTTCTTCGTCGTGGCCTCCGAAGCGATTACGGTGGGCAACAACACGATCACGCTGCCGGGCATCGGCGCGTACCTGGCGCAGGCGATTTCGGAAAAGAACCTGCATGCCGTGGGCTGGGTGATCCTCACGATGATCGTGGTGATTCTCGCCTACGACCAGTTCCTGTTCCGCCCGCTCGTGGCGTGGGCCGACAAGTTCCGCATGGAGAACACGAGTTCGGGCGACGCCCCGGAATCGTGGCTGCTCGACCTCATTCGCCGCACCCATCTCATTCATCAACTGCTCGTGCCGCTCGGCTGGCTCTTCGCCAAGGCTGCGCGCATGCCGATCCAGCTGCCGTCGTTTCCGAACGTGTCGTTCGCCGCGCCCGTGGCGCGCGGCCGCGGCGGCTTGCGTGCACGCATCGGCGACGCCGTGTGGGCCGTGCTCGTGATCGCATTGACCGTGTTCGTGGTGTGGCGCGTGGTGGCCTTCGTGCGCACTGGCGTGACGCTCGACGAAGTGTGGCACGTGCTCGGTCTCGGCTTCATCACGCTCCTTCGCGTGATGCTGCTGATCGCCGTCGCTTCGGTGATCTGGGTGCCGCTCGGCGTGCTGATCGGTCTGCGCCCGGCACTTGCCGAGAAGGTTCAGCCGATCGCGCAGTTCCTCGCGGCGTTCCCGGCGAACCTGCTGTTCCCGGTGTTCGTGATCGTGATCGTGCGCTTTCACCTGAACCCAGACATCTGGCTGTCGCCGCTCATCGTGCTCGGCACTCAGTGGTATATCCTGTTCAACGTGATTGCAGGGGCCAGCGCCTATCCGAACGACTACAAGGAAGCGGCGAAGAATTTCCATATTCGTGGCTGGCAATGGTGGCGTCAGGCCATGCTCCCGGGCATCTTCCCGTACTACGTGACGGGCGCCATCACGGCTTCGGGCGGCGCGTGGAACGCGAGTATCGTCGCGGAGTTCGTGCAGTGGGGCGACACGAAGGTCGTCGCGCACGGCCTGGGCGCCTACATCGCGCAGATGACGGCGGCCGGCGATTACCCGAAGATCATTCTCGGCATTGCCGTGATGTCGCTCTTCGTCACGCTGTTCAACCGCCTCTTGTGGCGCCCGCTGTACACGTATGCCGAATCCCGTCTGCGACTCGACTGATCGACGACTGATCGAACAACGAATGATCGAAGGTAACGCGATGCAAAACCCCAAGACGCTGAGCGCCGCGCACGGCGATGTGCAGACAGCCCCGAACCCGCCGCGCCTCGGCGAAGAAATTCTGAACGTGAAGGACGTGTGCCGGGGCTTCAAGAAGTCCCAGGGCGAGCTGCTCGTGCTCGACGACGCCAACCTCCAGCTGCGCGAGGGCGAGATCGTCGGGCTGCTGGGCCGCTCGGGCTCGGGCAAGTCCACGCTGCTGCGCATCATCGCGGGCCTGATCTCGCCGACGTCGGGCGACGTCACCTGGCGCGGCAAGCCGCTCGAAGGGCCGGCCGAAGGCGTGGCGATGGTGTTCCAGACCTTCGCGCTGTTCCCGTGGCTCACCGTGCTGCAGAACGTGGAAGCGGGCCTCGAAGCGCAGGGCGTAGGCGCACGCGAGCGGCGCGAGCGGGCGCTTGCGGCCATCGACCTGATCGGTCTGGACGGCTTTGAAAACGCGTATCCGCGTGAGCTTTCTGGCGGCATGCGCCAGCGCGTGGGTTTCGCGCGCGCGCTCGTGGTCGATCCCAATCTCATGCTGATGGACGAGCCGTTCTCGGCGCTCGACGTGCTGACCGCCGAAACGCTGCGTACCGATCTGCTCGACCTGTGGACGCAAGGCCGCTTGCCGATCAAGTCGATTCTGATCGTCACGCACAACATCGAGGAAGCCGTGTTCATGTGCGACCGCATTCTCGTGCTCTCGTCGAATCCGGGCCGCGTGGTGGCCGAGATCAAGGTGCCGTTCAAGCACCCGCGCAACCGTCTCGACCCGGTGTTCCGCAAGCTCGTGGACGACATCTACGCGAAGATGACCGCGCGCCAGACCGACGAAACCACCAGGAAGGGACTGGAACTCGGCAGCTGGCTGCCGCGCGTGTCGACCAACCTGATGGCCGGTCTGATTGAAACGCTCGCGATGGCGCCATATCACGGCCGCGCTGACATGCCGGAGATCGCCCGCTCGCTGCATCTGGAAGTGGACGACCTGTTCCCGATCGCCGAAGTGCTGCAGAACCTCGGTTTCGCCGACGTGCGCGAAGGCGACGTGCTCCTCACGCCGCCCGCGCGCGTGTTCGCGGAGTTTGGCACGCAGGAGCGCAAGATGATGTTCGCCGAACATCTGCTGCGCCACGTGCCGCTCGCGGCGCGGATCAAGAAGGTGCTCAACGAGCGGCCGGGCCATCGCGCGCCGCGCGTGCGTTTCGAGCAGGAACTGGAGGACTTTCTCTCCGACGGCGCGGCGGAAGAAACACTCGACACCGTGATCGACTGGGGTCGTTATGGCGAGATCTTCTCGTATAACGACCAGTCGGAAATCTTCAGTCTCGAAGACGTGGAGTCCTGAGCGACACGCTGTTCGCAAGCATAAAAAGCGGTCGCGGGGTGAGCTAATCCCGCGACCGTTTTTCGTTCAGGAATGACATTACTGGAGCGTGCCCCAGCGCTCCACCGCGGGCTCGGCCGTGGCCCACTTCCAGCCCGACTGGTCCTGACAGGCGCTCGCGGCGAACCACTGCTCGGGCGCGTCGGCTTTCTCGCCGTCCTGCACCGAGAACACGAAGTCCTTGCAGAGCGTGAGGGCGTTGGCGAACGCGCGCGTCACGCGCACCTGGCCGTGGCCGTTCTCCACGGGCAACTCGTGCTTGATGCGCCAGATGTCCATGCCGCCCACGGGCAGGCGCCCGGCCGTCCTGGCAATCAGCGCCTGCTGGTCCGCGTGCATGCTCTTCATGAAGCGGCCGACGGCTTCGTCGGTGGCCGCCTGCACGGCAATGCCCACGCCGATGCCCACGGCAGGATTCGCCGTGACGATGCCGGTGGCCGCGGCCGCAGCGGCGCCGCTCGCCGCGCCGATCGACGAGCAGCCGCTCGCCGCGAGCGCGATGCCCGCGCAGAGCGCGGCCAGTGCGATGAGCTTCACGGGGCGAGCCGTCGATGCATCCTTTGCAACGTGCCGTGCGCGCTTCGCGCGCGCGTTCATGCCATTCATTGCAGCGCACCCCAACGCGCCGTGGCGGGTTCGGCCGAGGCCCACTTCCAGTTGTCGCCGTCACGGCACACCGAAGCGACGAAGAAGGCGCTCGAGGCGGACTTGTCCTTCGTGGCCTCGTGGTCGACGGAGAACACGATCTCCTTGCAGTCGAGCGCACCGCTGCTGATCGTGCGGCTCACCGTGACGCGGCCGTGCTCGTCGTCCTCGATCGGGAACGAGTGCGTGATCGACCATGGCGCGACCGCGCCGACTTCGAGCGGGCCCGCCGCGCGGGCGATGCTGTTCTGGGTGTTGGTGTGCACGACGCGCTCGGAGTACTGCACGCCGGCCTTCGCCGCGGCCACGGCGCCCAGGCCGATGCCGGTCGCCACGGCGGCGTTGCTCGTCACTTTCGAGGCGACCGCGGCGCCGGCAATACCGGCGCCCGTTTGCGCGCCTTCGGAGTAGAGCGAGCTGCAGGCCGAGCACGCGAGGCTCGCTACCGTGGCGAGCAGCGTGAACGACATGACGCGTCGCCAACGGGGAAGAGCACAGGGGAGCGGGGGCACACCGGCAATCGTTTCCAGGACAGCCTCTGACACCGATGGCGCAACGCGCGCCCGAGCACTTCGTTCTTGCATGATGATTCCCTGCCGCTAGCCGGATAGCGCCGCGTTGCGCGGATATCCAGCATGTTTTGCTTACTTAACGTGCTGCGGATTGTGCAGCACGGAATTGCTTACGGGGATAGGTAAAGTGCAAGAATTTGCAAAAGGGCGTGCACGGCAGGCCGATCTTTGATTGGCTTGCCGCGCAGCCCCGGCCTTGCCGCGCAACGAGCGCGCCGCGGTGAGGCGTGGGGAGGGGAGTCAGGCTTCGTTCGTGTCCGGGTCGGTGGGCGCTTCGGCTTCGCCATCGTCGGCGCCGTAGCTGCCGAGCCGGTTGTAGAGGGTCTTGAGGCTCACGCCGAGCGTGCGCGCCGCGAGACGTTTGTCGCCGCCGCAGTATTTGAGCGTGCCGAGAATGATCTGCTTCTGCGCATCGGCGAGCGGTGTGCCGATCCAGACGCTCATGGCGTCGCCCTGGGTGACGGGCTTCTTCACGCGCGGCACCAGTTGCGGATGCGCGATCTCCACGACCTTTTCCGCGAGGATGAACGCGCGGTACACGGCGTTTTTCAGTTCGCGCACGTTGCCGGGCCACGACCAGTTACGCACGGTTTCGAGCGCGCGCTTGCTGAACGCCTTTTGCGAGCCTTCCTGGTCGTTCAGTTCGGTCAGGAAATGCTGCGCGAGCAGTTCGCGGTCGCGCTCACGTTCGCGCAGCGGCGGTGCGCGCAGCGGAAACACGGCGAGCCGGTACATCAGGTCCTCGCGCAGGCAGTTTTCCTTCACGGCCGTCAAGGGGTCGCGGTTGGTGGCGGCGATGATGCGCACGTCGCCGCGAATCGCCTCGTTGCCGCCTACCGGAAAGTACTCGCCGGTTTCGAGCGCGCGTAGCAGCTTCACCTGATGCAGCAGTGACATCTCGGTGATTTCGTCGAGGAACAGCGTGCCGCCGCGCGCATGTTCGAAGTGGCCGTCGCGCGCCTGCACGGCGCCCGTGAAGCTGCCTTTTTCGTGACCGAACAACTCCGCCTCGATCAGCTCGTCGGGAATCGCGCCGCAGTTGACGGCGATGAACGGACCGTCGCGGCGTTCGCTGTGCGCGTGGATCGTGCGGGCGATCAGCTCCTTGCCCGTGCCCGATTCGCCGACGATGAGTGCCGTAGCCTCGGTCACGGCTACGCGCTCGATCTGCGCATAAAGATCCAGCATGACGGCCGACGAGCCGTACAGCAGACCGTACGACTGCAATCCCGCGACGCGCGCATCCGCGTCCGGTGCGGTATTTCCGGTGTTTCCGCTGTTTCGTTTTGTGGCGGCCGGCGAGCCCGGCTCGATTGACGCCATAGGGATGTTCGTCCTGCAAAGGTAGTGCGGGGCGTTCGCTTCTGCGCGCATCGGCGTGCTTCTGCGCGTATCGTCGAACAGGCCCTGCGATCCGGGGCTGGCCGTCCAAGACAGGTGCGGAACTTGCCGCTCCGACGGCCGCGAGGTGTGCATCTTCGAGGTTTGCTCGTTAACGCGTAAGCATTTAACCACTGCCGCGCATGACAGGGCAATGGACCTGCCCAGGCAAACGCGAGCGAGCGTGGCACGCATCCTGCTGCGGAACTTGGGGCGCCCGGCGCCGTCTGCGTTGGTAGGGGCGGCGCATAGGCCACGCCTGGCGATGCCATTCGGATCAATTTGAGTCAACTCGCGTCTTCCGTCTTTGACGAGGCGTATCTGGGAGAGAGCGATATGTCGAAGAACCGCAGCGGTTTGGTAGGGACCTTGGTGACCGTCGGCGCGCTTGGCGCCATGGCGGGCATGCTGGCCTGGCGTTTCTCGCAGCGTCATCGCATGCAACGGCAAACTTTTTATCGCGATCTGAGCCGCTGGGAAGGCGAAGGCGGTTCGCTTGCCGATACCACGGGCAACAACGGCCCGGAAATGGCCATCGCCGGGGGCGCATCGGACTCACCGGTACATGGCGTGAAGGGCCGGATGACGAATGGCGTGAACGGAGCAGATGGCGCGGCTGGCATGCCGTGGCCGTTTCCGCGCAGCTAGGTGGGCGCGGCCGGAGCCACGCGAGAGCCGTGCCCGCTTGTCTCGAATAAGTCTATAATAGTCATATTAACAACAATCGAGGTTCGGGCGGCCCGCGACTGACGGTATTGTTGCTCAGATGTAGCAAAACCGCGCATATTCAGGCTTTTGCCGTCTTGGGCGTGCGTCCGACCGTTTCGTACTCCACTGCAGCGCAATAACGTGCGTCGCGACTTCCGCGGTGCCGGGCAACGTTGTCCGGCGCGCTTGCGAAGGGCGCGGCGCTCGCGCTTTGGAGCCATTCACCTATCAAGGCTGACGAGACGCGATGCCACATGTATTGATTGTCGATGACGATGCGGAAACCCGCGAGGCGCTAGCGGCCGTGGTGAGCGAAGACGGGCTCACCACCGCGCAGGCAGGCGACCTGCGCGAGGCGCGCATTCAGCTCGTGCGGCAGACGCCGGACGTGGTCTTCACCGACCTGAAGCTGCCCGACGGCAGTGGCACCGACCTTTTCGAGGATCTCGACCCGCGCTCGGGCGTGGAACTCGTGGTCATTACCGGGCACGCGACGGTCGAGACGGCCGTCGATGCGCTCAAATCCGGTGCGATCGATTACCTGGTCAAGCCTATCAACCTCCAGCGCGTGAAGGCCATCCTGAACCGCCTGCCGCGCGCGGGCGACCTCAAGGCCGAAATCGGCACGCTGCGCGGCGAGTTGCGCCGCATGGGGCGCTTCGGTCTGATGCTCGGCAATGCGCCGACCATGCAGGAGGTCTATGACCAGATCAGCCGGGTCGCGCCTACGCCCGCCTCGGTCATGCTGGTGGGCGAATCGGGCACTGGCAAGGAAGTGGCCGCGCAGACCATCCACCAGTTGAGCCTGCGCCGCAAGCACGAATTCCTCGCGGTGAACTGCGGCGCGATCTCGCCGAATCTGATCGAGTCCGAGATGTTCGGTCACGAGCGTGGCTCGTTCACGGGCGCCGACCGGCAGCACAAGGGCTATTTCGAGCGCGCGAACGGCGGCACGCTGTTCCTCGACGAAATCACCGAAATGCCGATCGAGCTGCAGGTGAAGCTGCTGCGTGTGCTCGAAACCGGCATGTTCATGCGCGTGGGCACGACCAAGGAAATCGAGACCGATGTGCGCCTGATCGCGGCGACCAACCGCGATCCTGAGCAGGCCGTAGCCGAAGGCAAGCTTCGTCTGGACCTTTATCACCGCCTGAACGTGTTTCCGATCAGCCTGCCGCCGCTGCGCGAGCGCGGCAAGGACGTCGAACTGCTCGCCCAGGCGTTTCTGGACGAGTTGAACGAGCGTCACGGCACGAAAAAGCAGTTTCCCGCTGCGGTGCGCGACATGCTGGCGGCTTACCCGTGGCCCGGCAATGTGCGCGAGCTGAAGAACTACGTGCAGCGTGCGCACATCATGGCGGGCAACGACGGCGATTTCACGGCCACGGTGCCGCTGCAGATCTCGCTCTCGAAGCCGATTGCGGGCACTGCGGTGACGATCCCGTTCGGCACCTCGCTCGCCGACGCCGATCGCCAGCTCATTCTCGCGACGCTCGAACAGTGCGGCGGCGTGAAGACGCGTGCGGCGGAAATCCTCGGCATCAGCCTGAAGACGCTCTATAACCGTCTTGTGGAGTACGGCAACGAAAGCGCCGGCAAGGGCGATGCGCCCGCGCGCGTAGCTGGCGCCTGAGCAGCATTCGCGAGTGCGGCGCGTGGCGCGCACGCACGGGCGGTACGACGCTTGCAGTGTGAGTTTCGCGTCCATGATGAGGAGCGAAAGATGCCGAGCTGCAAATCCAGTGATGCCGTCCGCGTGAAGCCCTGGCTCGCGCATACCCCGCAGCCCGACGAACCGCCACCGGATCAGCCCGGCGAGCCCGACGTGCCGCCCATCGGCGATCCGCCGCCGCAACCGGGTGAAGTGCCGCACACGGCGTCTCCATTCGACCCTTCGGTCTCCTCTCGATTTCATCGTTCGCGTGGCGCATTGCCCGCCACGTGAGCCGCTGCTCGCACGGCCTGCCAAAGTCATCAGCTGATCCTGACGGCTTTTATGTACTAGTTACAAAAGCTCCACCATTTTTACCGGCGAATTCACGCGGCGAACCCTAGACTATAAAAAAACACCACCGCCGCGTGGCCGCCTTCCGCTGGAGGCATCGACATGAGACATCCTGCCTTGCGCCGTTCCGCACGTTACACGGGCAAGCGTGGCCCGCGCGATTCGCAAGAGAAGAGCAGTCCTCCCCCCTCGGACGCGCCGGACCCCGCGGGCCAGAATCGCGCAGTGCCTGGCGTGCCGCCCGACGGCGAGCACAACCAAGGCGGGGCGCGGGCTGAGGGCATCGAGTACCAGCGCGATCTCGGCTCGGAACAGGACGCCTGATCCGCTTCGAACCGCAGTTCGCCGCGCGCTGTTTGCAGGCCGGTTCCCCGGCCTGACAGATCACCGGGCTATTCCGCTCTTGCGTGCTTGCCGCGCGGAATTTGCTCGCGCTGTCGTTTGTGAGAAATGATTTTTGCTCCAGACCCTGCCGAACCGGCACGCGTCTTGCGTACGTACCTGAAGCATTGTCTTCGGACCCAACGAAACAGGAGGTAGAGCCGCAATGGGCAGACTGATCGTGGTATCGAATCGCGTAGCGCCGACCCAGGAGGGCCGTCCCGCAGCGGGCGGGCTCGCAGTCGGCGTATTGGACGCGCTCAAGGAAACCGGCGGTGTGTGGTTCGGGTGGAGCGGCGAGACCGTCGCGGAGCCGTCCGCACCGGTCATCGAGCAGCAGGGCAGCGTCACCTATGCGACGGTGGGTCTTACCCGGCGTGACTATGACCAGTACTACAAGGGCTTCTCGAATACGACCCTCTGGCCGACGTTCCACTACCGCAACGACCTCGCGCGCTACGAGCGCCAGGAGTACGGCGGCTACCTGCGCGTGAACGTGTCGCTCGCGCGCCAGTTGCAGCCGCTCATCGAGCCCGACGACATCATCTGGGTGCACGACTATCACTTGATTCCGTTCGCGCGCTGCCTGCGCGATCTCGGGGTGAAGAACCCGATCGGCTTCTTCCTGCACATTCCGCTGCCGGTGCCCGAAGTCATGCGCTCGGTGCCGCCGCACGAAGAACTCATGAAGTTCATGTGCCACTACGACGTGGTCGGCTTCCAGACCGACGCCGACCGCCAGGCCTTTCTCGACTACGTCGAGCGCGGTGGCCATGGCACGGCAAGCGACGACGGCATGGTCCACGCGTGGGACCGCTTCCTGAAGGTCGGGGCGTACCCCATCGGCATCTATCCGGACGCCATTGCCAAAGCCTCGTCGCAGTACTCCGACCGCAAGGCCGTGCGCAGCCTGCGCGAAGCCATGCGCGGACGCAAGCTGATCATGAGCGTGGACCGGCTCGATTATTCGAAGGGGCTCGCCGAGCGCTTCCAGGCGTTCGAGCGCCTGCTGCAGAACGGGCCGGGCTGGCATGGCCGCGTCTCGCTCTTGCAGATCGCGCCGCCAACGCGCTCCGACGTGCAGACCTACCAGACGATCCGCCGCAACCTCGAAGGCGAGGCGGGCCGTATCAACGGCCGTTTCGCCCAGCTCGACTGGACGCCGATCCAGTACCTGAACCGCAAGTACGAGCGCAACCTGCTGATGGCGCTATTCCGCGAGGCGCAGGTGGGCTACGTGGCGCCGCTGCGCGACGGCATGAACCTCGTGGCGAAGGAATACGTCGCTTCGCAGAATCCCGACGATCCCGGCGTGCTGGTGCTTTCGCAGTTCGCGGGCGCGGCGGAGCAAATGCCCGGCGCGCTGGTCGTGAATCCGTACGACCTGAACCAGACGGCCGAGGCCTTGGAGCGTGCGCTCTCGATGCCGCACGCCGAGCGCGTCTCGCGCTACAACGACATGATGGCGTCGCTGCGCGAGAGCAATCTCTCGGTATGGCGCGATACGTTCCTCGCCGACCTTCGCAGCGTCGCGACGGCGGCTTCGGTCACGGCCAGGGCGCGCAACGCCGTGCCGGCGGGAAAAGCTTCCGTGCAAACGAGCGCGCCCGAACAGGCGCAGGGTGCCGCGCGCGCGTAGCGAGGCATCGGTGAGAGGCGAGGCGGCGTGCGTGCCGCCCCTGGCCGTCTAACGTTCTCTCGACGCAAATGGATCCACGCGGCGGCTCTTGGGCCGCCGCGTTTTTTTGCGTCCGCGTGATGCATACGCGGCGCGCGCTCAGACTCGCTGGCCGCTCGGCGCGGCGAACGGCATCGGCGGGCGGGTCGGATCGAAATCGGCCCAGTGTCCGTCGTGCCATTGGCCCGAGGCGCACTCGATATCGGCGGCGCCACCGTCTCGCAGCAACTGCGCGGCGAGATCCTGGTTCTCGTAGCAGACGTGCACCGACAGCAAAACGCCGTCGCTGCGCGTCTCGCGATGCACCCTCTCGTGGTGCACCGACATCTGCTGCGCAGCGGCTTTCGCCCCCACGCTCGCGCCGATGCGCGCCCCGATCCAGGCGCCCACGCCGGCCGCGATCACAACCGACGGCAGCGCAGCCGAGAACGCGCTGAAAATCACCACGCCCACCACGGCGCCCGCCACGGCTCCGGCAGTGATATTGCGGGTGTGATGCGGGGGCGCTGCGATGACCGTGGGCGGTGCGCCCATGGCCGTCCCGTGGACGCCGTGGCGCGCATGCTGGCCGCGCGGATTGACGAAGAACAGATTGACGTCTTCTTCGAGGAAGCCGCCCGCATACAGCTTTTCGGCGGCGGCTTCGGCGGCGGGAAAGGTCGTGAATCGACCGGCGACGATCAGTGACATGGGAAGCCCCCTTTGCCGGATCCGGCAGGTTGACTCGCCGGGCGCGGCCGCGAATGCGGCTCGCCCTGAATCCATGTTAGTGCCTGCGCACGCGCAGGGTTAGGCCGCTTTTAGCCTGGCGTCTGCGCCGCGGTGCCCGGCATCAGCCGCAGCAGGCTCACTACTGCCGCGACGGCGGCGAAGGCCGTCGCCACGTAGAGCGCCATGGTCGGCCCGTGTTGCGGTGCAACGCCGAAGATGAGCGCCACGAGCGCCGCGCCGAGCGTCTGCCCGGTGAGGCGCGCGGTGCCGAGCATGCCGCTCGCGCCGCCGCTGCGCTCGCGCGGCGCGGAAGAGAGGATCTGCCGGTTGTTGGGCGACTGGAACACGCCGAAGCCCACGCCGCACAACGCCATGCGCCAGCAGATATCGAACACCGTGGGATGCGCGCCGAGCGTGGCGAGCGAGAGCAGGCCGAGTGCGAAGAGCGCGAGTCCGATGCCGCCGAGCATGCCCGCTGGATAGCGGTCGGAAAGTGCACCCGAGAGCGGCGCGGCGCCGATGATGACGAGCGGCCAGGGGGTCATGAGGAGGCCCGTGTCGACCTGCGAGAAACCGAAGGTCTCCTGCAGCATGAAGGGCAGCGCCACGAACGCGAGCATTTGCGCGCAGAACGAGCAGACCGAGGTGCTGATCGACAGCGCGAAGACGGGGTTGGCGAGCAGATCGACGGGCAAGAGCGGCGCGGCCTGCGTGAGCTGGCGGCGCACGAAGAACCAGCCGATCACGATCGCGAGCACGAATTCGAGCGCGACGAGGCGATTGCTCTCGCCGTGGCCGAGGCCATCGACGGCAAAGATCAGGAGGCCGAACACGATGGCGTTGAGTACGGCGCTCAAATAGTCGTAGGGTGCGGGATGCCGCTCGTTCACGGGCAGCGCGCGCTGACCCAGCGCGAGCGCGGCGATGCCGATCGGTACGTTGATCGCAAAGAGCCAGGGCCACGGCGCGATGGCGAGCACGCCCGAGGCCAGCGTCGGCCCGACCGCCGAGGCGATCGCGACGACCATCGCGTTGATGGAGACGCCGCGACCGAGCTGCGCGCGCGGATAGATCATGCGTACGAGCGCGGTGTTCACGCTCATGATCCCCGCGCCGCCGAAGCCCTGCACCATGCGTGCGAACGCGAGTTCGGGCAGCGTGGTCGCCAGCGCGCAGCCGAGCGACGCGACGGTGAAGAGCACCATGCCGGCCAGATACACGCGCTTGTAGCCGATGCGGTCGCCAAGCGAGGCGAGCGGCAAGAGCGAGATGGTCACCGAAAGCTGATACGCGTTGACGATCCAGATCGAGCTGGCCGCGCTCGCATGAAGATGCCGCGCGATGGTCGGCAACGCGACATTGGCGATCGCGCCGTCGAGCACGGCGAGCGTGATGCCGAGCGCGACCACGAGGATCGCGTAGTAACGCTGTGGGAAGGGCAGGCCGGATTCGATGTCGGCGGTGGGATTGGCGGAGCGTTCGGAAAGCGTGGGCATCGACGGGAGAGGCGGCGCGCGATGGGCGCGCGCCGCCGGCTGGACCTTGTTTTCTGGTGTTATCTGGCGTTCTCTGGCGGCTTATTTCAGTTCATAGAGCCCGACGTAAGTGGTCGAATCCACCTCGTTCAGATGCGTCATGAAGCGCGCCACCGCGTTCGTCGTTTCCGGCGTGACGGGCAGTTGCGCCGCCTTGAGCGCATGCACGCGGTAGATGTAGCGATGGGGTTTGTCGCCGCGCGGGGGCGCCGCGCCGCCGAAGCCGACCGTGCCATAGTCGTTGCGCACCTGCACGGCGCCTTGCGGGAGCAGGCTGCCGTCGGCCTTGCCAGCGTTGCGGGCGAGCGAGCGCACGTCGGGCGGAATGTTCACCACGACCCAGTGCCAGAAGCCGCTGCCCGTGGGCGCGTCCGGATCGTAGACGGTGAGCGCGAAGCTTTGCGTGTCGGCGGGCGGCTCGTCCCACTGCAGCGCGGGCGAGACGTTGTCGCCGTCGACACCGAAGGCCCGGTCGTCGAACTCCTGCGCCTTCGGCATGAAACCGTTGCTGGGAAAGTCATCGGACCAAAGTCGGAAATCAGCCATCGGGTGTCTCCTTCGCTTGGGATCGTGGGGCGGTTGCGCCAGCACGTGTGACGCGTGAAGGTGGGTGCGCAGCCGCTCGATTGAGTTTATCACTGCGGGCTGCTCAAGCAGGGCCAGCTTCGCAGCATGAGATGCGCGGCACATCGCTGGACGCCGCGCTTCTTGCGGCGTTTGGCGAGGGCAGGTTACGAGCGCGCCTCGAACCAGGCCGACGACTCGTCTTCGAGCCACGCGGCAAGGCGCTCGACGACCGCCTGCGGATCGTGCTGCGCGCCACGCAACGCGCATTCCCAGACCACCGCCACGCGCCAGCCCTGGGCTGCGAGCGCGGCGAGTGCTTTGGCGTCGTTCAGACGGTTGCGCGCGATCTTCTCGCGCCAGAACTCGGGGCGCGTTTGCGGCCACTTGAAGAGCGCGCAGTTATGGCCGTGCCAGAAGCAGCCGTGGACGAACACCACGGCGCGCCGGCGCGGCAGCACGATGTCGGGCCGGCCGGGCAGCTCGCGCACGTTCAGGCGAAAGCGAAAGCCGCGCCGATGCAGCAGACTGCGGATCAGCTTTTCGGGCTTCGTGTTGCGAGCGCGTATGCCGGACATCATCCGGCTGCGCGTCGCGGTATCGACGACGTCCACCATCGTCTGTCGCCTCGCTTCGGTTGGCCGCGGCGCGCGCGGGTCAGCGGCCTCCCGCCGTGGCCGGGGCCGCGTTGCGCGTGGTGCGCGATGTGCGGACCGTGCGCGCGGTGCGCGTTGTGTGCGCAACGGCGGGAACCGTCGTCGCATCCGCAGGGAGTGCTTCGTGCTGCGTGGCCAGCAGCGCATCGAGATGCGGCATCATCGTGCGCGCGACTTCGCGCATCACCGGCATCACCACGCTATTGCCGAACTGACGGTACGCCTGGGTGTCGCTCACCGGAATGCGGAAGGTGTCGGGCAGGCCCATCAGCCGCGCGCACTCGCGCGGCGTGAGGCGGCGCGGGCGCAATCCTTCGCCTTGATAGACGAGGATCTCCGAGCCGTCCTTGTGATAGCGCGCAGAAAGCGTGCGCGTGACGCTGTCGGGAAACGCGAGGCCGTAGCCGAAGCCGTTGCCGGCCGCGCGGTGCTTCTCGGCGTATTGCTGCAGATAGGCCCAGAGCCCCGGCGTGAGCGTGTACTTCGGCTGCACGCGGCGCTCGCCGTGATCGAAGAAGCGCTCGCCGTCCCAGGGCAGCAGCGGCTCGCAGCCGTCGGTGCGGTGCAGTATCGAGGCGAGCCGCGGGCCTTCTTGCGGCAGCGCGAGCGCGTCCCATGAGAACGCCGCCGGCTCGCGAAAACCGACGATGATGATGCGTTCGCGATGCTGCGGCGTGAAATGGCGTCCGTCGATCACGCGATAGTGCACGTCATAGCCAAGCTCGTCGCGCAGCACCTGGAGGATCACGTCGAAGGTGCGGCCACGGTCGTGCGAGACCAGGTTCTTCACGTTCTCGAGCAAAAACGCAGCGGGCCGCTTCTCGGCGATGATGCGCGCGACGTCGAAGAACAGCGTGCCCTGCGTGGTGCAGGCAAAGCCGTGCGGACGGCCGAGCGCGTTTTTCTTGCTCACGCCCGCGATCGAGAACGGCTGGCACGGAAAGCCCGCGAGCAGGACGTCGTGATCGGGTACGTCGGCGGCGTCCACGGCCGTAATGTCGCCGATGAACGGATGATCCTCGCCGTAGTTTTCCAGATAGGTCTTGCGCGAGAACGGATTCCATTCGCTCGTGAAGACGCACTCGCCGCCGTGTGCCTCGAAACCCTTGCGGATGCCGCCAATGCCGGCGAACAGGTCGATGAAGCGAAAGCGCGCCGCTGCGCCATTGGCGTGAGTGCCGCCTTGCAGCAGCTCGCGCAGTGCGGCTTCGAGCATCGCGGGGCAGGGCGTTTCGCCCTTTTCCCAACGTCGCACGGTCTTCACGTCGCGGCCGACGTGTGTGGCGATCTGCTGTTGCGTGAAACGCTTGCGTGCCTGCTGGAGCAGGTCTCTCGGTTCGGCCGTGAGCACGGAGTCCTCGTTAGGGTATTTTTGCGGACATTATGACCGATGGTCGACCCGCGGCACCAGGAATTCCCGATGGGCGTGCGTAGACGAGCGCCGCCGGCGAATGCCTGCACGTGCGAGCGTCGAATTCAAGGAGAAGTCAGGAGTGTTGCGGGCCGGCGTTCGCCTGCTTCGCGAGGGCCGCGGAGGCCGAGGCGACGTTCAGTTCGTGCAGATCGAGGATGAGCAGCAGGCTGTCGATTTCACACAACTGGCCCTTGTTCACGTGACCGGTGTCGAGCAGGCGGTGCAGCCGCTGGCGCCAGTAGTTCGCGGGGAGAATCGGACCGCCGAAGTCGCCGGCGAGCGACAGGGGCATCACGCGACGAATGTGCGCGATGTCCTGGTCGATGAGGGTCGACATCATATGGCCGGCGGGGAGGGGACGCGTGGTGTCCATGAAGGCCATTACGGCACTATTTTTCCCTTCTTTAGGGGGAGTTGACTCAGTACTTACCCCTAACTAGCCCGTCCGATGCGATTTATTCGGCAACCGGCGGCGTCGCGCCTTGCACCTGGGCCGCGCCTTCGAAGAAACGCCGCGTCGCTTCGAACGAGTTCAGCATCTGCTCGGGCCAGGGCGTTTGCAGCATCACGGCCTGGTGGTTCTCGAACGCCGCACCCAGTTGGCGGGCGAGTTCGGGCGAATTGAGGTGGCGCAGCAGCACGCTGACGGCGATGGCGGTGGCCTGGCTGGCTCCTGCCGTCTGCAGTTCGGAGGCGGTAAGGGCGGCGACTTGCTTGTTGATGTCCATAGAAAATCTGCTCGGGAAAGAGGGGGGCGCGAGTGCGAGAAAGAGACGGGACGGGACCTGCGAACCGGTTGCGGCTTTCGCGGCCCGGCCTTCGCGGCCCGACCTCCGCGGCTCGGCGTGGCCGAGCGCTGGTCCCCCTGGCAGGAATCGAACCTGCATCTAGCGCTTAGGAGGCACTTGTTCTATCCATTGAACTACAGGGAGCGCGAGGTCGAGCATGGCTCCGTTCGATCGCCATGTTTCCCAAGTGACCCGTCATGGCGCGGAGCGGCGCGCGAAGCGGTTCGCCCTTGCGGGTCCGAGCTATTTCGCGGCACAGGGCCAAGAGTATAGCAAACGTGTTCGGGCGCGAAAATGACGCCCCTTCAGCTCCGGCGTTGCGTCGATAGCACGACGTTTTATCGCTTGCCCGCGAGTCGTCGCAATCAGAACTCGACGACGGCGAATTCCGCCTTGCCCACGTCGCACAGCGGGCAGCGCCAGTCGTCGGGAATCTCGGCAAAGCGCGTGCCGGCGGCAATGCCTTCGTCGGGCAAACCTTCTTCCTCGTTGTAGATCCAGCCGCAGATCAGGCAGACCCAGCTCTTGTACTCGATTACTTCACTCACAGCGTGTCCTTCGTCTAGTCGATTCGATGCGCGGCCCGTCATGCGGCCCTTTATGTACGAGGCGGGCCTGCGCGGGCGACCCGCGATGTTACCGGAAAACGGCTCGCGCGCCGCTGCGCTAAAGGGGCGCTAAACGCAGAGGCCCGACCTACGCGGTCCGACCTACGCGGCCCGACCTACGCGGCCCGGCCTACGCGGCCCGACCTACGCGGCCCGACCTACGCGGCCCGACCTACGCGGCCCGGTACAATGGCCCCTTCAGGTCCACCGCACGCATCGCATTCCATCCATGTCGCTTTACACCATCACAGACGCGCAACTGGCGTTCGGCCACGTCGCGCTGCTCGACCACGCGGACTTTTCGCTTGAAGCCGGCGAGCGCGTTGGGCTGATTGGCCGCAACGGCGCGGGCAAGTCGTCGCTGCTCACGATCGTCGCCGATCTCGCGAAGCCCGACGACGGCCTCGTCACACGCCAGCAGACGCTTTCGACCGTCTACGTGCCGCAGGAGCCCGACTTCGACGCCGAGGCCACGGTGTTCGATACCGTCGCCTCGGGCCTCGCCGACGTGCGCGCACTGCTCGACGAATACGACACGGTCGCGCACAAGCTCGCGGACACGCCCGAAGGCGCGGAACACGACGCGCTGCTCGCACGCATGAACACGCTGCAGTCGTCGCTCGATCACGCCGACGCCTGGAGCTGGCGCACGCGCGTGGCCACGACGCTCGCGCAGATCGGCCTCGACGGCGACGCCCGCGTGGGCTCGCTCTCGGGCGGTATGCAAAAGCGCGTGGCGCTCGCGCGCGCGCTCGTCGTGCAGCCCGATATCCTGCTGCTCGACGAACCGACCAACCACCTCGACTTCGACGGCATCCGCTGGCTCGAGGAACTGCTCGTGACGCAGCGTTCGAGCCTGCTTTTCATCACCCACGACCGCGCGTTTCTCGACCGCGTGGCCACGCGCATCGTCGAACTCGATCGCGGCAAGCTGCTTTCGTATCCGGGCAACTTCTCGCAGTACCAGGAGCGCAAGGCGCAGCAGCTCGAAGTCGAGCGCGTGGAGAGCGAGAAGTTCGACAAGCTGCTCGCGCAGGAAGAAGTGTGGATCCGCAAGGGCGTGGAGGCGCGCCGCACGCGCAGCGTCGGGCGCATCGCGCGCCTCGTGCAGATGCGCAACGAGCACGCCGAGCGCCGCAACGTGCAGGGCAACGTGAAGCTCGACGTGGCGCAAGGCGAGAAGTCCGGCAAGATCGTCGCCGAACTTACCGACGTGACCAAGCGCTATGGCGGCCGCACGATCGTCGATACCTTCTCGTCGACGGTCATGCGCGGCGACAAGATCGGCTTCGTCGGTCCAAACGGTGCGGGCAAGACCACGCTGCTGAAGCTGATTCTCGGCGAGTTGAAGCCCGACGAAGGCACGGTGCGCGTGGGCACGAACCTGCAGGTCGCGTACTTCGACCAGATGCGCGCGCAGCTCGACATGGAAAAGAGCCTCTCCGATACCATCAGCCCCGGCAGCGACTGGGTCGAGATCAACGGCGCGAAGAAGCACGTGATGAGCTATCTCGGCGACTTCCTGTTCGCGCCCGAGCGGGCTCGCTCGCCCGTGAAGTCGCTTTCGGGCGGCGAGCGCAATCGCCTGCTGCTCGCGCGTTTGTTCGCGCGGCCCGCGAACGTGCTCGTGCTCGACGAACCGACCAACGACCTCGACATCCCGACGCTCGAACTGCTCGAAGAGTTGCTCACCGACTACGACGGCACCGTGCTGCTCGTCTCCCACGACCGCGCGTTTCTCGACAACGTGGTGACTTCGGTGATCGCGTCCGAGGGCGAAGGGCGCTGGCGCGAGTACGTGGGCGGCTTCACGGACTGGCAGACGCAGAGCGCCCGCGCGCAGGAGATTGCCGAGGCGCGCGCGCCGAAGGAAGCCGCTGCTGCGGTGGCCGCGCCCAAGGAGAGCGCGGCCGGACGCAATGCCCAGCGTAGCGTGAAGCTTTCGTTCAAGGAGCAGCGCGAGCTCGAGGAACTGCCCAGGCGCATCGAGGCGCTGGAGACGGAGCAGAAGACGATCGGCGCGAAGATCGAGGACGGGTCGATCTTTGCGAAGGACGCGCAGGAGGGCACACGCCTGACTGAACGCTATGCGGCGATCGACGAGGAATTGCTCGTTGCGCTGGAGCGGTGGGAGGAGTTGGAGAGCAAGCGCAAGTGATGCGAGAGAAAGCGGCCTGATGAAGGCCGCTTTTTTTTAAGGCGGATGGGCGGACCGTACTCGTCCGTTCGGCCAGCCATCCCCCGTGCAAATTGCCGTGCGAGCCCAAATCAGTACAATACCTCGCGAATTCGAACAACAGCGCGAACGACCGCGCCGCCGCGAGCGGATCTGCCACCGCGGCGCGCAGCCGGTTCACCCCGTTGTTTCGTATCGGTTTTTTTGAACGCTCAACGCGTTTTCCCCGCAGATGTCCACAGGACCTGTGGACAAGCGCGCGGACAACCCCCTGTGGACCACCATGTCAACGAAGAAGTCCAACGCTGGAAACACTGGCTATAGCGAAGCGTCGATCAAGGTGCTCAAGGGCCTCGAGCCCGTCCGGCAGCGGCCGGGCATGTATACGCGCACCGAGAATCCGCTGCACATCATCCAGGAAGTCATCGACAACGCCTCGGACGAAGCGCTCGGCGGCTACGGCAAGCGCATCACCGTGACGCTGCACGCCGACCATTCCGTCTCCGTCGAGGACGACGGCCGCGGCATTCCGTTCGGCTTGCACCCCGACGAGAAGGTGCCCGTCGTCGAGATCGTCTTCACGCGCCTGCACGCGGGCGGCAAGTTCGACAAGGCCGCCGGCGGCGCCTACACCTTCTCGGGTGGCCTGCACGGCGTGGGCGTTTCGGTCACGAACGCGCTCTCGACACGCCTCGACGTCACTGTGTGGCGCGACGGCAAGGTCGCCGAAATCGGCTTCTCGGACGGCAACGTCACGAGGCCGATCACCACGCGCAACGCCGCGCGCGACGAAAAGAAAACCGGCACGCGCGTGACCGCGTGGGCCGATCCGAAGTATTTCGACTCGCCCAACCTGCCGCTCGGCGAGCTGCAACGTCTGTTGCGCTCGAAGGCCGTGCTGCTGCCGGGCGTCGAGGTCACGCTCGTGATCGAGAAGACCGGCGAGCGCCAGAGCTGGAAGTATGAAGACGGCCTGCGCGGCTATCTGCTCGAAGGCATGGGCGGCGCCGACCTGCTGATCCCGCTCTTCGAAGGCGAGCGCTACGCCGACGCGCGCACCACCGACGACACCTTCGCCGAAGGCGAGGGCGCCGCGTGGGTCGTGGCGTGGTGCGAGGAAGGCTCGCTCACGCGCGAGTCGTACGTGAACCTGATCCCGACGCCTGCGGGCGGCACGCACGAAAGCGGCCTGCGCGACGGTCTCTTCCAGGCCGTGAAGAGCTTCGTCGAATTGCACAATCTTCAGCCGAAAGGCGTGAAGCTCCTGCCCGAAGACGTCTTTGCGCGCGTCTCGTTCGTGCTCTCGGCGAAGGTGCTCGACCCGCAGTTCCAGGGGCAGATCAAGGAGCGCCTGAACAGCCGCGACGCCGTGAAGCTCGTTTCGTCGTTCTCGCGTCCGGCTCTGGAGCTGTGGCTCAACCAGCACGTCGAGCACGGCAAGAAGCTTGCCGACCTCGTCATCAAGCAGGCGCAGGCGCGCACGCGCGCGGGCCAGAAAGTCGAGAAGCGCAAGAGCTCGGGCGTGGCCGTGCTGCCCGGCAAGCTCACCGACTGCGAATCGACCGACATCGCGCGCAACGAACTCTTCCTCGTGGAGGGCGACTCGGCCGGCGGCTCCGCGAAGATGGGGCGCGACAAGGAGTACCAGGCCATCCTGCCGCTGCGCGGCAAGGTGCTCAACACGTGGGAGACCGAGCGCGACCGGCTCTTTGCGAACAACGAAGTGCACGATATTTCGGTGGCGATCGGCGTCGATCCGCACAGCCCCGACGAGACAGTCGATCTTTCGAATCTGCGCTACGGCAAAATCTGCATTCTTTCCGATGCTGACGTCGATGGCTCGCACATCCAGGTGCTGCTGCTCACGCTCTTCTTCAAGCATTTCCCGCAACTCATCGAGCGCGGTCACGTGTGCGTGGCGCGCCCGCCGCTGTTCCGTGTGGATGGACCCGCGCGCGGCAAGAAGCCCGCGCAGAAGCTCTATGCGCTCGACGAAGGCGAACTCGAAGCGATCCTCGACAAGCTGCGCAAGGACGGCGTGCGCGAAACGCAATGGTCCATCAGCCGCTTCAAGGGTCTTGGCGAAATGAGCGCCGAGCAGCTTTGGGACACGACGATGAACCCCGACACGCGGCGCCTCTCGCCCATCGTGCTCGGCGACCTCGACTACGAGGCCACGGTCGCGCGCATGACGATGCTCATGGGCAAGGGCGAAGCGGCATCGCGCCGTTCGTGGCTCGAAGAGAAGGGCAACGAAGTCGAAGCGGATATCTAAGCGCAAAGTCGGCGCAACTGAGCAGCGCAACTGCGCGCCCGCGCCCATACAAGATTACGGAACGATTGAAACATGGACGATCTCTTTGCTGAAGTGACGGACGCCCCGAACGGCGACACGCTCACGCTCGGCCACTACGCGGAACGCGCCTACCTCGACTACGCGGTGAGCGTGGTGAAGGGCCGCGCGCTGCCCGACGTCTGCGACGGCCAGAAGCCGGTGCAGCGGCGCATTCTCTTCGCGATGAACGAAATGGGTCTCGGCGACAACGCCAAGCCCGTGAAGTCGGCGCGCGTGGTGGGCGACGTACTCGGTAAGTACCACCCGCACGGCGACCAGTCGGCCTACGACGCGCTCGTGCGTCTCGCCCAGGACTTCTCGATGCGCTACCCGCTCATCGACGGCCAGGGCAATTTCGGCTCGCGCGACGGCGACGGCGCGGCGGCCATGCGCTACACCGAAGCGCGTCTGACGCCCATCGCGAAGCTCTTGCTCGACGAAATCGACATGGGCACCGTCGATTTCATGCCGAACTACGACGGCTCGTTCCAGGAGCCGAAGACGCTGCCCGCGCGCCTGCCCATGCTGCTGCTCAACGGCGCGTCGGGTATCGCGGTGGGTCTCGCAACCGAAATTCCTTCGCATAACCTGCGCGAAGTCGCGTCGGCAGCGGTGGCGATGATTCGGAACCCGAAGCTTTCGCATGCGGAGATCATGGAGAAGCTGCCGGGGCCCGATTTCCCGGGCGGCGGCCAGATCATTTCGAGCGACGCGGAAATTGCGGCGGCTTATGAGTCGGGCCGCGGCAGCCTCAAGGTGCGCGCGCGCTGGAAGATCGAGGATCTCGCGCGCGGTCAGTGGCAACTGGTGGTGACCGAGTTGCCGCCGAATACCTCGGGTCAGAAGGTGCTCGAAGAGATCGAGGAACTGACGAACCCGAAGCTCAAGCTCGGCAAGAAGACGCTCACGCCCGAGCAGTTGCAGAGCAAGCAGACCATGCTGGGGCTTCTCGATGCCGTGCGCGACGAGTCGGGCAAGGACGCACCCGTGCGCCTCGTTTTCGAGCCCAAGACGAGCCGCATCGACCAGGCCGAGTTCGTCAACTCGCTGCTCGCGAACACGAGCCTCGAATCGAACGCTTCGCTGAATCTCGTGATGATCGGCGCCGATGGGCGTCCGCGCCAGAAGGGCATCAGCGAGATTCTGGGCGAGTGGATCGGCTTTCGCTACGCCACGGTCACGCGCCGCACGCAGCATCGCCTCACCAAGGTCGACGACCGCATCCATATCCTCGAAGGGCGGATGATCGTCTTCCTCAATATCGACGAGGTGATCCGCATCATCCGCGAGTCGGACGAGCCCAAAAGCGCGCTGATGAGTGCGTTCGGGCTTTCCGAGCGCCAGGCCGAGGACATTCTTGAAATCCGTCTGCGTCAGTTGGCGCGGCTCGAGAAGATCAAGATCGAGAAGGAACTCGCGGAACTGCGCGAAGAGAAGGCGAAGCTCGAAGAGCTGCTCGCGAACGATGCGTCGATGAAGCGGCTCATCGTGAAGGAAATCGAAGCCGACGTGAAACAGTATGGCGACGATCGCCGCACGCTGATCCAGCAGGAAAAGCGCGCGAGCTTCGAAGCGCGCGTGGTGGACGAGCCGGTCACGGTCGTCGTGTCGCAGAAGGGCTGGGTGCGAGCGCTCAAGGGCCACGGGCTCGATACGCAAGGCTTCACATTCAAGGCCGGCGACGGTCTCTATGCGGCGTTCCAGTGCCGCACGCCCGACACGCTCATCGCCTGGGGCAGCAACGGCCGCGTCTATTCGGTCTCGAGTGCGAATCTGCCTGGCGGCCGCGGTGACGGTGTGCCGGTCACTTCGCTCATCGAACTCGAAGCGGGCACGCATCTGCTGCACTACTTCTCGGCGAATGCGGAACAGCAATTGCTGCTGGCGTCGAGCAACGGCTTCGGCTTCATCGCGAAGATCGGCGACATGGTGAGCCGCGTGAAGGCAGGCAAGGCGTTCATGACGATCGACGAGGGCTGCGTGCCGCTCGCGCCGATGCCGATGCTGCCCGACGCGCTGCAGGTGGCGTGTCTTTCGACGAGCGGTCGTCTGCTGGTGTTCAGCCTCGACGAGATGAAGACGCTCTCGGGCGGCGGCCGTGGCGTCACGCTCATGCAGCTCGACGACAATGAGAAGCTCGTGCAGGCGCTCGCGATCAGCGCGGCGGGCGTCGTGCTCGTGGGCACGGGCCGCGGCGGCAAGGCGGCCGAGGACTTGATGTCGGGCGCGGTGCTGGCCCCGCAGATCGGCAAGCGCGCACGCAAGGGCCGCGCGCCGGACTCGAAGCTGAAGGTCGTGACGGAGATGCGTCCGGTATTGCCGCAGTAAAAGAGCATATCCGGCGCGAATCGCGGTGCGGCATGGAATAATGCCGCGCACAACGGCTCGCGCCGCATAACGACACGTTACGAGGGAATTCAAGCATGGGCCACGCGATCGCAGTCGCGCTCTTTCTGCATCTGCTGGGTGTCGCCGTCTGGGTCGGCGGCATGATCTTCGCGCACTTCTGTTTGCGCCCGGCGCTCGAAGACCTCTCGCCGCAGTTGCGCCTGCCGCTCATCGAATCGGTGTTCGGCCGCTTCTTTAACTGGGTGGGCGTCTCGGTCATCGTGATCCTGCTGACCGGCGGCTTCCTGCTCATGCAGTTCGGCGGCGAGCATGCCACCTGGCAACTGCATGCCATGGCGGGCCTGGGCGTGCTGATGATGCTGATCTTCGGGCACATCCGCTTCGCCGTGTTTCCGCGCATTCGCCGCGCCGTGCAAGCGCAGAAGTGGCCCGACGGCGCGCGCGCCGTGGGCACCGTGCGCCGGCTCGTCGTCATCAATCTCGTGCTGGGTATCGTGACGATCGGCGTTGCCGTGCTCGCGCGCGGGTTCTAATCGTTTCTCCTGCAACGTTCGCGGCCCGCGCCAGAGGTTTTACAGGCGCTCCGCGAGCGCGTGGCGCTGCATGCAGCGCTCCATTGCGTCGAAGAACGCTTCTTCGGCCGCATTGCGCTTGCGTTCGCGATGCCACAGCAAGTGGATATCGACGTCCACAAGCCCTTCCTCCGGCGGCAGCCGCCACAGGCGCTGCCGCGCCAGATCGTCCCGCACCGTATGCTCGGGCAGGCAGCCAATGCCGAAGCCCGCAAAGATCAGCCGCCGCACCTCGTCCAGACTCGGTGACGACGCCACGATCCGCCCCGTGAAGCCGCGCTGGTCGCGAAACACCGTGAGCGGCGACAGGCTGTCGCCAATCTGGTCGCTCGTGAAGGAGACGAAGTTCTCCGCGAGCAGGTCGTCCATCGTCAACTGAGAGAGCCCGAACAGCCGGTGATGCCGGCCGCAGAACATCGCGTAGCGCTGGCGCAGAAAGCAGCGCATGTCCAGCTTGTCGATGGGCGTGCGGCACAGGCTCAAGCCCGCGGTCGCGGTCTTTTGCAGCAGCGACGAGATAATGTCCGACGAGCGCATCACTTCGATCTGCAGATCGATGCGCGGGTAGGCCGTGTGGAATTCCGCGAGAAATTCATCGTACACGCGCGACTCGATACGGCTCACCGTGAGCAGGCGGATCGAGCCGGTGATGTCGGCGGTGCGTTCGTCGAGTCCGGTTTCGAGCTGGGAAATCGCGCCGTAAATGTCGCTCGCAATGCGATAGACCTCATCGCCTGCCTCGGTCGGCACGAACTGCGCGCCGCGGCGCTCGATGAGCTTGCGGCCGAGCGCGTCTTCGAGGCGCTTGAGCGCCTGGCTCACGGCCGGCTGCGTGACGTAGAGGCGCGCGGCGGCGCGGCTCAGGCTGCGCTCCTGCATGATCGCGAGATAGGTGCGCAGCAGGTTCCAGTCGAGACGGTCGTTCAGAAAGCGGGTGGTGTCGGCGCGCATGGGCGGTCTCCCGGCGCGTTGCTGCGCCAAGGGTATTAGTTGAATTTATGCGCTGAATAATAACGCGAAATTTGACTAATGATTTGTGGCTAGCGATAAAGCGTGCATGCAACACAAACTCATCCCAGACGCGCCTGAAGCCTGAAGGAGACCGACGCATGGCTAACCCGCAACCCAACACCCGGCAACCGGTGCGCGCCGCCGCCGCGGCGTTCATCGGCACGATGATCGAGTGGTACGACTTCTACATCTACGCCACGGCCGCTGCGCTGGTGTTCGGCGAGTTGTATTTCCCTTCTGAAGACCGCTTCGTGAGCACGATGGCGTCGTTCGCGACCTTCGCCGTCGGGTTCTTCGCGCGCCCGCTCGGCGGCCTGATCTTCGGCCACTTCGGCGACCGCATCGGCCGCAAGAAAGCGCTCATGATCACGCTGATGATGATGGGCGTCGCCACCGTCTGCGTCGGCCTGCTGCCTTCATATGCGAGCGTGGGGATGCTCGCGCCGGTGCTGCTCGTGCTGTTGCGCGTGGTGCAGGGCATCGCCGTGGGCGGCGAGTGGGGCGGCGCGGTGCTGATGGCGGGCGAGCACGCGCCCGAAGGCCGCCGCACGTTCTTCGCCTCGTTTGCGCAGTTGGGTTCGCCTGCGGGCCTGATTCTTTCGCTGCTCGCGTTCCGCTCGGTCACATCGCTCGACAAGGCCGACTTTCTTTCCTGGGGCTGGCGTCTGCCGTTTCTCGTTTCGACGGTGCTGCTCGTGGTCGGCATCATGATCCGGCTCGGCGTGAACGAGTCGCCCGAGTTCGAGAAGCTCAAGGACCAGCGCCGCACGCTCAAGCTGCCCGTCGCCGAAGTGTTCCGCTCGGCGTGGGGCCTCGTGCTGCTGTGCATCGGCGCGAATACCATCGGCATCGCGGGCGTGTACTTCACCAACACGTTCATGATCGCCTATACCACGCAGTACGTCGGCATCACGCGCTCGTTGATTCTCGACTGTCTGTTCGCGGTCGCGATCATCCAGTTCCTCGTGCAGCCGCTCGCCGCGTGGCTCGCCGAACGCACGGGCGGCGCGCGCTTCCTCAAGTGCGCGGCGCTCGCTGCGATGCTCTCGCCGTATCCGATGTTCGTGCTCGTGCAAAGCGGCAAGGTCGTGCCGATGGTGATCGGCATCGCGATCGCCGTGGTCTGCATGGCGAGCTTCTATTCGGTGATCGCGGGCTTCGTTTCCGGCGTGTTCCCTACGCGTGTGCGCTACTCCGCGATATCGCTCTCTTACCAGGTGTGCGGCGCCATCGCGGGCGGCCTCACGCCGCTCGTCGGCACGTGGCTCGCGCATCGCTACGTGGGGCAGTGGTGGCCGCTCGCCGTGTTCTATACGTGCCTCGCGGGCGTCTCGCTGCTGTGCATCGTCGCGCTCGACGCGCGCCGCCACCAGCATGCGCATGACGACGCGGCCGCCGAGGCGCTGAGTGCGCGCTGATGCGTTGAGCCTCACGTAACCCATTGTTCGACCGGAGTGGAAGTAGCGATGAAAGACCTTTTGCAGATCGACGGCCCGCGCCTGTGGGCGAGCCTCATGGAGATGGCGCGCATTGGCGCGACGGCGGGTGGCGGCGTGCGCCGCCTCGCGCTCACCGAGGAAGACCAGCGCGGCCGTGAGCTGTTCTCGCGCTGGTGCCGCGAGGCGGGCATGTCGGTGTGGACCGACGAAGTGGGGAACCTGTTCGCGCGCCGCGAAGGCGACGACGCGCAGGCCGCGCCCGTGCTGATGGGCAGCCATCTCGACACGCAGCCCGAAGGCGGCCGCTTCGACGGCGTGTATGGGGTGCTCGCCGCGCTCGAAGTCGTGCGCGCGCTCAACGACGCGGGCGCACGCACCGTGAAGCCGATCGAGATCTGCTCGTGGACCAACGAGGAGGGCGCGCGCTTCACGCCGGCGATGCTGGGTTCGGCGGTGTTCGCGGGCGCGATGACGCTGGCGGACGCACTGGCACGCACGGACGCCGACGGCGTGACGCTCGGCGCCGCGCTCGACGCATGCGGCGCACGCGGCACGCGTGCCGTGCAAGGCGTGGCTGTCGACGCCTACTTCGAAGCCCATATCGAGCAGGGCCCGATTCTGGAGGCGAACGGCACGACCATCGGCGTCGTGACGGGCGGCCAGGCGATCCGCTGGTTCGACGTGAACGTAACGGGCGTGGCCGCGCACGCGGGCACGACGCCGATGCGCTATCGCAAGGATGCGTGGTTCGGCGCGGCGCAGATGTCGCTCGACATCGAACGCACGATGGCGCGCTACGCACCCCTCGGTCTGGTGACGATCGGCCAGGCGCAGATCGCGAACTCGTCGCGCAACACGATTGCGGCGAGCCTGACGTTCACTGTCGATCTGCGCCATCCCGACGATGCGCAACTCGACGCGATGGAGCGCGACTTGCGCGCGCTATGCGCGGACGTGGCCGCGGCGCGCGGCCTCGGCATGCAGATCGCGCATTGCTGGACGAGCCCTGCCACGCCGTTCGACGCGGAGTGTGTCGAACAGGTCGCGCAGGCAACGGCGCGCCTGGGTTATCCGCACGAGCGTATCGTGAGCGGCGCGGGTCACGACGCGATTCACCTCGCGCGCTACTGCCCGACCGCGATGGTGTTCATTCCCTGCGTGGACGGTCTGTCGCACAACGAAGCCGAGGACGCCTTGCCGGAAGACATCACGGCTGGCGCGAACGTACTGCTGAACGCTATCGCGGTGCGCGCGGGTGTGCGCCAGGCCGCCGAAGTGGCAAGCTCGGCCGACGCGTAAAAGAAATAGAAGGAGAACTGAACGTGAAGACCTGGTTTCACCCCGATCAGCTGCTGCACCATCCGCGCGCGTATTTCTCGCGCGGCCAGTTGCGTGAGCCGCAGGAAGTGCCGCAGCGCGCCGAGCATCTCGTTGCCGCGGCGCGCTCGCTCGGCTTCGACGTGCAGGCGCCCGCCGACTTCGGCACTGCGCCCATCGCCGCCGTGCACGACATGAACTATCTGCGCTTTCTCGAGGAAGCGCACACCGAATGGAAGCGCGTGCCCGAAGATTGGGGCGAAGAGGTGATGTCGAACATCTACGTGCGCGAGCCGAATCCGCTGCGCGGCGTGCTCGCGCAGGCGGCGCGCTATCTCGCGGACGGGAGTTGCCCCATTGGCGCGAACACCTGGCGTGCGGCCTACTGGTCGGCACAAAGCGCGCTGGCGGCGGCGGCGTGCGTGAACGAGGGCGCGCGCGAGTCGTACGCACTCTCGCGTCCGCCCGGCCACCACGCGCGCGCGGACGCGGCGGGCGGCTTCTGCTATCTGAACAACGCGGCCATCGCGGCGCAGTCGCTGCGCAGCCGCTTCAAGCGCGTGGCGATCCTCGACACCGACATGCACCACGGCCAGGGCGTCCAGGAGATTTTCTACGGCCGCAGCGACGTGCTCTACATCTCGATCCACGGCGATCCGACCAACTTCTATCCCGTGGTCGCGGGCTACGAGGAAGAGCGCGGCAATGGTGCAGGCGAGGGTTACAACGTCAATCTGCCGATGCCGCATGGCGCATCCGAAGCCGACTTCTTCGAGCGCGTGGAAGCGGCGCTGCGCGTGCTCAAGCGCTTCGAGCCGGACGCGCTCGTGCTGGCGCTCGGCTTCGACATCTACAAGGACGATCCGCAGTCGAAAGTCGCCGTGACCACTGAGGGCTTTGGCCGGCTCGGCACGGCGATCGGCGCGCTCGGCCTGCCTTCGGTGATCGTGCAGGAAGGCGGCTATCACCTCGAAAGCCTCGAAGACAACGCGCGCGCGTTCTTCGTTGGCTTTACGGGAGCGCGCTGATCAGCGCGTGAACGCGCGCTTCAGGCTAACAGCAGCCACGCCCCGCACGCGAGTCCTACCGTCGCGTAGACCGCGTAAGCGGGGAGCTTGAGCTTGCCGAAGCACATCGCCGAGAAGACGGCCGTCAGCAGATACGACGGATGCAGCGGCACGTGCCGCGCGATGTGCCAGACGGCGATCGCGAGGAACGCGGTGGTCGCGGCGCGCAGCACGCGCATGGCGTGCTCGAAGCGCGGGTTCGCCTTCATGCGGTGCAGGTGCCGCCGCGCGAGCACGACGAGGCAGCCCGACGGCACGAAGAGCGCGAGCGTGGCGACGAATGCGCCGACCCAGCCATCCACGAGATAACCGAAGAAGGGCACGACGTTCAGGAGCGGCCCCGGCGAAAGCGGGGAGAGCGTGAACGCCAGCGTGAAGTCGTCGTTGGTGATGCCTACCGCGGGCGTGACGAACAGCGTTTTCAACACGGGCAGCGCCGAAAAGCCGCCACCGAACAGCGTCATGCCTGCGCCCGCGAGACGCGGCCAGAGCAGCGCCGAGTCGAGCCGATGCGGCAGCGGCAGCGCGAACACGACGATCAGCGCGGCGAGCGCGGCGAGCAACTGCACGTCGCGTCGCGTCACGCGCAATTCGAGCCGCTGCGAACGCACAGGGCTCGCGAGCCAGCCCGCGGCAAATGCGGCGAGCAGAATCGCCACGTAGGCCGCGCCGCTCGCCGCGAGCGCGAGGGCCGCGCAGGCCACGAGCGCCACGCCCCATTCGAGCGGGCCGCGCACGAGCGCACGCGTTTGCCGATACCAGGTCACGCCGATCAGCATGGCGAGCACCACGCTGAAATGGTCGAGCAGCGTGCGCGAGGCGACCGCATGCACGAGCGGCGTGCGGTAGAAAATGGCGAACACCGTCATCAGCGCGAAGAAGGGCAGCACGCTCGCCACGCCCGCGACCCAGGCGCCCGCGCGTCCGCGCAGCGCGTGGCCGAGTTGCACCGCGACGTTGCAGCCCACCGGCCCCGGCACCATCCAGGCGAGGGCTACCAGATCCGAGAACGCGGTTTGCGTGAGCCGCGCTTCGCGCTCCACGTAGTGCTGCTCCAGTTGCGCCATGAGCGCGAGGCCCCCCCATGAGACCGCGGACACGGTCAGCACGACGCGAAAGAGCGTCAGGAGCGGTTCGTGATGGTCGCGGATTAGCGCCGCGATCGCTTCGTCGGTGCGGGTTTGCATGGCTGCATCATGCGTGCGAAGGTCAGTGCGGGTCTGTGCGCGAAGGCACGCGCTTCGCGCAACTCACTCGAAAACGCGTGAAAAACGCGCAACCTGCGCTGGCCTGGCGTCAGCGCGATTGCGGCGCGTCGCTCAGGCGCTCGTTGCGGCGATCTTCGTGTGCGGCTTGCGTGCCCGCCGGCTGCGTCGCGCTGCACACGCCGAAGCGCTCGATCAGCGCGGCCACGCCTTCCACGGGTACGGGGCGCGAGAACAGGAAGCCCTGCGCCTCGATCGGGCCGAGTGCGGAGAGCCACGCGATCTGCTCTTCGGTTTCGGTGCCTTCGACGACCACCGTGAGCCCGAGCGAGCGCGCGAGATTGACGATCGCCGTGACCATCACGCACACGCTCCGGTCGGCGGGAATGGCCTGCACGAACGAGCGGTCGACCTTGAGCGTGTCGACGGCGAAGCGGTTGAGGTAGGAGAGCGACGAATAGCCGGTGCCGAAGTCGTCGAGCGCGACGCGCACGCCAAGGCGCTTCAACGCGAAGATCTTCTCCGATACCAGCTCCGGGTACTCCATCATCGCGGTTTCGGTGATCTCGAGTTCGAGCCGGTGCGCGGCAATGCCGGTTTCTTCGATTGCGCGCGCCACGGTCTCGTAAAGGTCGCCGCGCCAGAACTGCACCGCCGAGATGTTGATGGCGAGCGTGAGCGACTCGTAGCCCTGCTGCTGCCACTGCGCGAGCTGCGCGCACGCGGTGCGGATCACGAAGTCGCCGACGGGCACGATGAGGCCCGTGGATTCGGCCACGGGAATGAATTCGCCCGCAGGAATGAGCCCGTATTGCGGATGGTTCCAGCGCACGAGCGCTTCGAAGCCCGTGATGCAGCGCCGGCGCAGATCGATCTTCGGCTGGTAGGCGAGAAAGAGCTGGTCCTCGGCGAGCGCGACGCGCAACTGCTGCTCCCACTTCATCAGGTGGTCGGCGCGGTGGGCGAGCTGCGGCGAGTAGAAGCGAAAGCAGTTGCGTCCGGCTTCCTTCGCGGCGTACATCGCGAGGTCGGCCTTCTTGAGCAGATCGATTTCGCTTTCGTGCGCGACCGCGAAGAGCGCGATGCCCGTGCTCGCGTGCAGCACGAAGGCGCTGCCGCGCACGTCGAACGGATGCGTGAACGCGGCATTGGTGGCCTCGGCGAGCGCGATGGCGCGTTTTTCGATGTCGTCGCCCTTCACGATCACCACGAACTCGTCGCCGCCGATGCGCGCGAGCGTGCCCGCGCCGCCCACGGCGTCGGCGAGGCGCGCGGCGCTCATCTGCAGCACGATGTCGCCGGCGTTGTGGCCGAGCGTGTCGTTGACCGTCTTGAAGTTGTCGAGGTCGATGAAGAGGATGGCGAGCCGCCCGAGGTTGCCCGGCTGCGAGACTTCATGGCGCAGACGCTGCAGCGTGGCGTAGCGGTTGGGCAGGCCCGTGAGCAGGTCGTACTGCACGAGCTGCGACATCTCGCGCTCGCGCCCGAGCAGCTTGCCGATCAGTCCCGTGGCCACAGCGAAGAACGAGAGCATGGCGAGCGAGATGAACGTCGCCATCATCAGGTAGACGTCGCGCGTGTGGTTGTAGTCGGCGAATTCCTCGGCCTGCGAGAGTCCGACCAGCACGGCGAGCGGATAGCCGTCGATATGGCGGTACGAGACGATGCGCGTGACGTGATCGATTGGGTCGACGTAGGTGCCCGACACATGCTCGGAAATGGGATACACGCCGCTCGCGGAGAACGTGCCGTTCGCGCGCTCGGCGCTCCCCGTGCGGCGCGCGAGCACGGCGCCGCTGTCCGAGATCACGGCGATCACACCGTCACGGCCGATCGCGGCGTTGTTGTAGAAGTCGCTCGTGAAGTAGCTCGGGTCTTCCGAGACCACCACCACGCCCGCGAACGAGCCGTCCGGGTGATTGAGGCGGCGCGTCATCTGCAGGGTCCAGTGGCTGGACACGCGGCCGAGCACCGGCTTGCTGATATAGAGCTGGTCGTCGTTCTCGTGCTCGTGCACCTTGAAGTGCTCGCGGTCCGAGAGGTCGATGGGCTTGGGATTCGGGTCGGCCGTGTTGGCGACGAGCGTGCCGTGCTCGTCGATGATCGACACCTGCACGAGCGAGTCGCTCTGCACGACTCCCTTTTCGACCGTGCTCCCGAGATCGAAGCGGCCCGGCGATTTTTCGAACTCGTACTTCACGAAGCGCGTGATCTGGTCGACCTGATGGATCGCCTTGACGGTGTGCTGTTCGAGCGCCGCCGAGAGGATCGCCGCCGAGGCCGTGGCCTCGCGCAGGGTCGCTTCCTTCTCGACCGACAGACGCGTGAAGATGACCGCCCACAGCAGCACGAGCACCAGCACGCCGAGCAGCGGAATGGCGAGCAGCGCGCGCGGACGCGTGTATGCCGGGCCGGGCGCGTTGCGCAGGTTCGAATCGCGCGAGAACGGACCCCGGTTGGTGCTCATCGCGGCCGCCGTAGGCGCGTGAGCTCACACCGCGGATGCGGCGGCCAGAACGGCAATGATGCGCTCGGTTGAATCGGCGGCATGAATAACGGATGGCAGGGGAATACGCGCATTGCGCGCGAGCAATGAACGCCGGACGCGGCATGCGTCCAATGTTTCGATATTACTGGTTGGGGAATGATTAAGGAAGCTGTGCTCCCTCGGGTATACGCGAGGGTCGCCTCGACACGAGCGCGATGCCCATGTGCGGTGCATAGATGCGAGGCGGTGCATCGCGGACGATGCCGCGTGCATGAGTTTGGGCGAGGCTGGCGTGCGGGGCGACTTGAGCAGGCAGGCGCTCAGCCGCTTAGCCGATCCGGCAGGTCCCGTCGACGACCGTCACCGAATGGCCGCCAATCCAGATCTTTTTCGCCGCATCGTCATATTCGACGCGCACGCGCCCGTCGCGCCCGAGCGCCGTGCCTTGACGCACCGTATAGTGCGCGCCCGGACGCCGGGTCTGCTGTTCGAGCAGCATGGCGATGGCGGCGTTCGCGCTGCCGGTGACGGGGTCTTCGCCCTTGCCGAGCCCGGTCATGAGGCAGCGCACTTCGAAGGTCGCGGGACCATCGGCCTCATGCGGGCCGTAGGCGGCCACGCCGTGTGCGCCCACGCTCGCGGCAACCGCTTCGATCGCCTCGTAGTCGACGTCGAGCGCGAGCACCGCTTGCGCCGACGCGAGGCGCACGACGAGCCAGGGTGCGCCGTTGTCGACGCCGCAGGGCGTTGCCGTGAAGTCGATGGCGTCCGAGCGCAGCGCCGCGCGCAATCCGTCGAACTGCGCTGTGACGAGTGGCGTCACGCGCGCGGCCGGCGCGGCGAAGGCCCATGCGTCGTTCTCTGCGGCGGCCAGGTCGATGAGACCTGCGCCGCATTCCTGCACGAGGCGGCCGGGCGTCTTCGGCGTGCAGCCGCTTTCGAGAAATGCGTGCGCCGTGCCGAGCGTCGGATGGCCCGCGAAGGGCAGCTCGCCCTTGGTCGTGAAGATGCGCACGCGGTAGTCGGCGCGCGCGTGGGTGGGGGCGAGCAGGAAGCTGGTTTCCGAGAGATTCGTCCAGCGCGCGATGGCCTGCATCTCATCGCCGCTCAAGCCGTCGGCGTCGAACACCACGGCGAGCGGGTTGCCCTTGAAGGGTACCGACGTGAAGACGTCGACCTGTTTGAAGCGGACGCTGTGCTGGGTCATGGCGGGACGATCGTGGAAGGGGGAGCGGCGCGAGAGGCTGCGCCAGGTTGCGCGAACGCGCAACAGGAAACTGTGGGAAAGCGCGCGGACCTTGATGCAGGTCCGCGCACGTTACCCAAGGTCGCTGATGTTGCTTACTCGACTTCGGCGATCAGCTCGATCTCGACGCATGCGCCAAGCGGAATCTGCGCGACGCCGAAGGCCGAGCGTGCGTGCTTGCCCTTCTCGCCGAACACATCGGCGATCAGCTCCGAAGCGCCGTTCGTGACGACGTGCTGCTCGGTGAAGGTGAGCGTCGAGTTCACGAGGCTCATGAGCTTGACTACGCGCTTGACCTTGTTGAGGTCGCCCGTGTGGGTGTGCAGCGTGGCGAGCAGATCGATCGCGATCGAGCGTGCGGCGGCCTTGCCTTCCTCGGTCGTGAGCGACTCGCCCAGCTTGCCGGCCCACACCTTGCCGTCCTTCTTCGCGATGTGACCCGACAGGTACACCGTGTTGCCGCTCTGGGCGCTCATCACGTAGGCCGCGGCGGGCGCGCCTGCCTGGGGCAGGGTGATGCCGAGCTGTTCGAGACGGTCGTAGATGTTGATGTCAGCCATGATCAGGATTCCTCGTTCGGGTGTTGAGTCGGAAAAAGCCTGGCGCTACGCCAGGCATGCATCAGGCGTGCGCGCGGATCAGGGCCGCGAGCTTCGCGACGCCTTCTTCGATCTTCGCGGGCGGTACCGTGACGAACGACAGGCGCAGCTTGTTGCGTTGCGGCTCGTCGGCAAAGAACGGCGCGCCGGGCACGAAGGCCACGTTCTGCGCGACGGCTTCGGCCAGCAGTTTCATGCTGTCGATGTTCGAGGGCAGCGTCACCCAGATGAACATGCCGCCTTCGGGGCGGTTCCAGCTCACGCCTTCGGGCATGTTGCGCTTGAGCGAGTCGAGCATCGCCTCGCACTGGTCGCGATAGAGCGCGCGCACCTTCGGGATGTGCGTGTCGAGGAAGCCGTCCTTCACCACCTCGTAGACGATACGCTGCGTGAAGCTCGGCGTGTGCAGGTCGGTGGCCTGCTTGGCCTGCACGAGCTTGAAGTGCAGGTCTTCGGGCGCAATGATGTAGCCCACGCGCAGGCCCGGGGCCAGGATCTTCGAGAACGAGCCCAGATGCACGACGTGCTCGGGCGCGAGTGAGTGCACCGTCGGCAACGGCTCGCCCGCGTAGAGCAGCGCACCGTAGGGGTCGTCTTCGATCACGGGGAAGGGCGAGTGTTTCGCGAATTCCGCGAGCGCCTGGCGGCGCTCGAGCGGCAGTCGGCGGCCCGTGGGGTTCTGGAAGTTCGGGATCGCGTAGAGCAGGCGCGCGCCGGCCGTGAGGTCCGACGTCAGGCCTTCGGGCACGAGGCCCTTCTCGTCGGTCGGGACCTGGACGTACTTCGGCTCGTAAAGCGAGAACGACTGCAGCGCGCCGAGGTAGGTGGGCGTTTCCACGAGCACGGGGCTATCGGGCGAGACCAGCACCTTGCCGATCAGGTCGAGCGCCTGCTGCGAACCCGTGGTGATGAGCACCTGCGAGGGGCGCACTTTCACGCCACCCACCGAGTGACGCGCGGCGACCCATTCGCGCAGCGGCATATAGCCTTCGGTCGCGCTGTACTGGAGGGCGCCCGAGGGATCGTCGCGCAGGATGCGGTCGGCGGCGGCGCGCATTTCCTCGGCAGGGAAGCTGGCCGGCGCGGGCAGGCCGCCCGCGAACGAAATGACTTCGGGACGCTCGGTGACCTTCAGGATTTCGCGAATCGCCGAGCTCGTCAGCTTGATTGCACGCTCGGACAGTTGCCACGCGGGCGCGGCCTTGAGATCGCTCTGGTCCATGGGGTCTCCTTGTTGAGGTGGGGCGAGTGACTGGTTCAGTGGCGGCATGGGGCGCGATCACGCGCCGCCGGAAGCCGCCGAAAACCTTTAATTATGACGCGAAACCGGCTCATGCGCGCGCTGGCGCCGGGGCCGTGCGGATCGCCGCGCGGCGACCCAGTACGACCGTGGCGATCACCGCGGCCGCGTAGAGCCACGCCGAGGGCGCGACCTGCTCGCCGAAAAAGAGCGCCGAGAACGCCATCGTGAAGAAAATCTGCAGCAGTTGCACCTGGCCCACGCGCGCCGTGCCGCCCATGGCGAGCCCCGCGTACCACGCGAAAAAGCCGATGAACTGCGAAAACAGCGTGACGTAACCGAAGGCGAGCCAGGTCTTGAGCGCGACGGGCCCCGGATGCGCCACATGATGCGCCCACGCGAGCCAGCCCACCGGCAGCGCGAGGAACGGCGCCGAGAGCACGAGCGCCCAGCAGATCACCTGCCAGCCGCCGAGCTGGCGGGCGAGGCGCGCGCCTTCGGCGTAGCCGAGCGCGCCGATGCCCACCGCGATGAGCATCCACGCGTCGCCCGCGTGCAGCGAGCCGCCGCCCGCCTGGAGCGCGAACGCGACCACGAGCGCGCTGCCGAGGAGCGCGCTGGCCCAGAACGCCTTCGACGGCCGCTCGTGCGAGAGCCACGCAGCGTAAATCGCCACGGCGAGCGGCTGCAGCCCGTTGACGATGGCGCCGTGCGAGGCCGGCACGGTCTTCATCGCAAAGGCGGAAAACACCGGAAACGCGACGATCACGCCTAGCGACACCACGCCGAGGCTCTTGACCTGCGGCCAGGTGGGCCATTTTTCGCGGCGGATGGCGAGCAGCAGCGCCGCCGGCACGGCGGCGGCGAGCGCGCGGCCGAGGCCATTCAAAAGCGGGTGGAATTCGGCGACGACGATGCGCGTCATCGGCAGCGTCAGGCTGAAGATCATGACGCCGATGAGGCCGAGCAGCATGCCCTGGGTTTCGCGTGCTTTCATGCGGGACTTTGCGCTCGACGGATCAGCGTGCCGGCGCGCCGAGCGTGCGCGGACCGGACGGAGTTTCGAACTGCGCGACGAGCGCGGTCGAGAGGGCTTCCTCCACGGCGATCAGGTGCGCTGCGCCGAGCCACTGTAACTGCTCGCGCGCCGCCTGCGCCTCTGGGTGAAAGCCAGTGAGCGAGGTGAGCGCGATGCCGGTATCGGCCAGCACCTGCGACGGGTGATGCGCCGTGTCCCACTGGATTAGCGAGGGCAGAATGCCGTCGCCCGCGCCTTGCCAGGCCGGGAACGTGCCGTTCTCCGGCACCGTGAGTTGCCACGAGAAGTCGCCGCGCGTCATCGGCACGAGTTCGGGAATGCGCTGGGGATACTGCTCGCGCCAGCGCGCGAGGTTTTTCGGCGGATCGACGCGTGCAACCCAATGCGCGAGGTACGGCCCCTGTTCGATGCGCGCCTGAACGGCAGGGTCGTCGAGCGCGAAGAGGCGCGCGCGGGCGTTCGCGCCATGGCTTGTTCCGCTCTTCGCCGCCGGATCGACCGCGATGACTTCCAGATACGCGCCGCCCCACAGCCCGAGCAGACGGTTGTGCGTGCGCATGAGCGGGTGCGCGCCGCCGCCCGTGGGCGCGACGCCGAGCGCGTCGCTCACGTACTGTACGCCTTCTTCCAGCGTGCGCGCGGCAACGACGAGGTGATCGAGGCGAAGCGGCGAGGCGTTCATGTGCGGGCGATCGGAGCCAGAGATTTCCAGGGGCCGGAAGGAAGAGGGCAGGAGCGCGCGCCTGAACAGTGTGCTGACGCCTCTACCGAATCCTTACCGGTACGCATGCGATCAAATGTACCGGTATGGCTGCAGACAGTAACGGTACAATCGGCCCGATAGTGCTCTGTACAGTTCGAGTTCAGGGAGTCCTCATGTCCTCCGTACCGCTAGACCAGATTCCCGCCCCGCACGACGCGACCACGCTCACGCTCGTCGACCAGCTCGTGCAGTGGGGCCGTCGCCGCATCGAGGAGCGCGTGTTCCGCGCCGGCATGCGCATGCCGTCCATCCGCAAGCTCGCGCTCGACAAGGGCGTGTCGCGCTTTACCGTCGTCGAGGCGTACGAGCGTCTGGTCGCGCAGGGCTACCTCGACTCGCGGCGCGGTTCCGGTTTCTACGTGCGCGAGCGGCTGGCGCTCGTGGCGGGCGGCGAACGCCAGCCGGTGACGGCGGGCGCTGCGACGCGCGCCGACGCGGCCGCCGCGCCCGCGCCGTCCACCATCGACGTGGTCTGGCTGCTGCGCAATATGCTTCACACGTCCACGCGGCCAGAAAAAGGGCCGGGTCTGGGATATCTGCCCGCGCGCTGGCTGGACGGCGAACTGCTGACCGGAGCGATGCGCTCGCTTGCCCGCCAGAGCGGCACGCAACTGCTCGGCTTCGGCTCGCCGCAAGGCTTCCTGCCGCTGCGCCAGCAACTCCAGACGCGCATGGCGGAACTCGAGATCGGCGCGACGCCCGACCAGATCGTGCTCGTTTCGGGCGTCACCCAGGCGATCGACCTGCTTGCGCGCATCTACGTGCAGCCCGGCGACACGGTGATCGTGGGCGACCCCGCGTGGTTCCAGATGTTCGGGCGCTTCGCCTCGCAGGGCGCGCGGCTCGTAGGCATGCCGTACACGCCCGAAGGGCCGGACCTCGACGCGCTCGAAGCGCTGGTCGAGACCTGGCGCCCGAGGATGCTTGTGATCAATTCGGTGCTGCAAAACCCCACGGGCACCTCGCTGACCGCCGCGCAGGCGTTCCGCATTCTGCGGCTTGCCGAACAGTACGACTTCATCGTCGTCGAAGACGATATCTACGGCGACCTCTGCCCGGCCGGCTATCCGGCCACGCGCCTCGCGAGTCTCGACCAGCTTCGCCGCGTGATCTACCTCGGCAGCTTTTCGAAGACGCTCGCGCCGAACCTGCGCGTGGGCTATATCGCGAGCGCGCTCGACGTGGCCCAGGCGGTGGCGGACCAGAAAATGCTCGTCGGCATGACGAGTCCGGAGCTCAACGAGCGCGTGCTTTACCGCGTGCTCACGGAGGGCCACTACCGGCGTCATGTGGAGCGCCTGCGCGGGCGGCTGGATGGCGTGCGCGACAAGGCGGCGCGCATGCTGGAGCGCGCCGGCATGCGCCTCTTCGCGGCGCCGGGCGCTGGCATGTTCCTGTGGGCGGACACCGGCGTCGACGCGGACGCGCTCACCGCGGCGGGGCACGAAGCGGGCTTCCTGCTCACGCCGGGGAGCCTCTTCTCGCCGCACCAGTCGCCCACCACGTGGATGCGCTTTAACATCGCCAACTGCGGCGACCCGGCGCTGCCCGCGTTCCTCGCCGACTATCTCGAAGGCGTGGCCCGGCGCGGCGGCGGCGCGCAAGCGTGAATTCGCGGGCGGCGACTCTTGAAAACGGCGCCGTCTGTCCCCAAGTGTCCGGGCGGCGCGCCGCGATGCGACTGAGAACTCGCGGCCACAAATTTGTCAGACTAGAACTGCAACGAAAGAGGACTCTCGACCATGGCACAAGAAACCATGAGCTTCCAGGCAGAAGTGAAACAGCTTCTGCACCTGATGATCCATTCGCTGTACAGCAACAAGGAAATCTTCCTGCGCGAACTGATCTCGAACGCATCGGACGCGGCGGACAAGCTGCGCTTCGAGGCGATCGCGAACAGCGCGCTCTACGAGGACGATCCGAACCTGCGCATCCGCGTGGGCGTCGATAAGGAAGCGCGCACCATCACGATCGTGGACAACGGCATCGGCATGAGCCATGACGAAGCCGTGTCGCACCTCGGTACGATCGCGCGCTCGGGCACGAAGGAATTCTTCGGCAAGCTCTCGGGCGACCAGCAGAAGGACGCGGCGCTGATCGGCCAGTTCGGCGTGGGCTTCTATTCGGGCTTCATCGTCGCGGACAAGATCACCGTGGAAAGCCGCCGAGCGGGCCTGTCGGCCGCCGAAGGCGTGCGCTGGACGAGCGCGGGCGAGGGCGAGTTCGCCGTCGAAAAGATCGAGCGCGCGCAGCGCGGCACGACGATCACGCTGCATCTGCGCGAAGGCGAGGACGAACTGCTTTCCGCATGGAAGATCAAGTCGATCATCCAGAAGTATTCGGATCACGTCGGCCTGCCCATCGAGATGAAGAAGGAAGAATGGGACGCCGAAAAGAGCGAGATGGTCACGAAGGACGAGTACGAGACCATCAACCAGGCGAGCGCGCTGTGGACGCGTTCGAAGAGCGAGATCAGCGACGAGCAGTATCAGCAGTTCTATCAGCACCTCGCGCACGACCACCAGAATCCGCTCGCGTGGACGCATAACCGGGTGGAAGGCCGCAGCGAATATACGCAGCTCCTTTACGTGCCGTCGCGTGCGCCGTTCGACCTGTGGAATCGCGATCACAAGAGCGGACTGAAGCTTTACGTGAAGCGCGTGTTCATCATGGACGACGCCGAGCAACTGCTGCCGAACTATCTGCGCTTCGTGAAGGGCGTAGTCGATTCGAGCGACCTGCCGCTCAACGTCTCGCGCGAAATCCTCCAGGAAAGCCGCGACGTGAAGGCGATTCGCGACGGCGTGACCAAGCGCGTGCTCTCGATGCTCGAAGAGATGGCGAATGCCGGGGTTGACACGGAAGCGGACGCCGAAGCGAGCGAAGAGGACAAGACGAAGTACACGACGTTCTGGACCGAGTTCGGCCAGGTGCTCAAGGAAGGCATTGGCGAGGATCACGCCAATCGCGAGCGCGTGGCGAAGCTCGCGCGCTTCGCGTCCACCCACAACGACATGAACGAGCAGACCGTAGCGCTCGCCGACTACGTTGCGCGCATGAAGCCCGAGCAGACGAAGATCTACTACGTCACCGCCGACACGTGGCAAGCCGCGAAGAATAGTCCGCACCTCGAAGTGTTCCGCAAGAAGGGCGTGGAAGTGCTGCTCCTCACGGACCGCGTGGACGAGTGGATGCTGTCGTTCCTGAACGAGTTCGACGGCAAGCCGCTCGCGAGCGTGGCGCGCGGCGACCTCGACCTCGGCGCGCTCAACGACGAGGAAAAGCAGCAGCAGGAAAAGGTGAGCGAAGAACTCAAGCCGCTCGTCGAGCATATGAAGGAAGCGCTCAAGGACAAGGCCAAGGACGTGCGTCTTACGTTCCGCCTGACCGATTCGCCCTCGTGCCTCGTGGCGGATGAAGGCGACATGAGCGGTTATCTGCAGCGCATGCTGAAGGCGGCGGGACAACAGGCGCCGCAGATGCAGCCGATACTCGAAGTGAACCCGGAGCATCCGCTCGTGAAGGCGCTGCGCACCGATAGCGCGGACTTTGGCGACTGGTGCAATCTCCTGTTCGATCAGGCGTTGCTGGCGGAAGGCGGCGCGCTGGAAGATCCGGCCAGCTTCGTGAAGCGTACGAACGCGTTGCTGATTGCCCGCGCCGGCTAAAGCGCGCGGCAACGCAAGACCGAAACCCCTTGCGGCTACCCGCCGCAAGGGGTTTTTCTTTTGTTCGCCCCGCTTGCGGCGAACTGAAATCCTCGCAGCCTATAATGCGCGCCATGCCTCTTCGATTCGATGCCGCTAACGCGCACTGGCGCGTCACGCCTTTGCCCGCCTTGAGCGCCGACCAGAAGGACTGGCTCACGCGCGGCGGTTCGCTCACGGCGCATTTGCGCGCGCTCGGCCGCGTCATTGTGCGGGTCACGCGCGAAGCCGTCGACATGCCCTGGTCCGACGAATGCGCCGCGCTCGGCCTGGCGCCGCGCGAGCGCGCGTGGGTGCGCGAGATCGTGCTCGAAGTCGATGGCGTGCCGTTCGTCGCCGCGCACAGCGTGACGCCGCTCGCCGCGAGTCAAGGCGTGTGGCAGGCCATGCGCCGCTTGCGCACGCGGCCGCTCGCGGAACTCCTCTATAGCGATAGCGGCGTCGCGCGCTCCGCGCTCGTAAGCCGACGCGTCGGCGCGCGGCATCCGCTCTACACACTCGCGGCGCGCGAGATCATGGTCGCGGCGAAGCACGCGCAGCATGCGTTCGTCGCGCGCCGCTCGGTATTCGAGCGCGCAGGCGCGCCGCTGCTCGTGACCGAATGCATGCTGCCCGCGCTGTGGTCGCGCCTTGCAAGCGGTCCGCTCACCCCGGAAACCGGCGTGCATCTCGGACGCGAACGCGGCCCGCTCGATCACACCGCTTCGCGCGCGCATCACGCGCCGCGATGAACGTGCTGCATCCGTTGCCATGACCTTCAAGCGCTGCTTCGATCCCGTCGTCGATGCACGCACGCGCGTGCTCGTCCTCGGCAGCTTGCCTGGCGAGGCGTCGCTCGCGCATCAGCAGTACTACGCGCATAAGCAGAACAAGTTCTGGCATCTCGTGGGCGAGGTGCTCGGCGAGGATCTCGTTGCGATGGAGTACGAAGCGCGGCTACAAACGCTGCGCGCGCATCGCGTGGGCCTGTGGGACGTCGTGGCGCAGGCGCGCCGCGAGGGCAGTCTCGATGGCGATATCCGCGATCACGAGGGCAACGATCTCGTCGCGCTTATCGAGCGCCTGCCCGCCCTCGAAGCGATCGCGTTCAACGGCGGCACGGCGGCGCGCATCGGCGAGCGCATTCTTGGCGCGCATGCGCGGCCCATGACGATTCTGCGCCTGCCTTCCAGCAGTCCTGCGTATGCGTCGATGAACTTCGCGGCGAAACTCGCGCAATGGCGCGCATTGGGCACGTTCACAAGCGACCCCGATGCGCGTATGAGTGCTGGCGCACACAGACGTAAGCGCGCTGCAACTTAGCCGCGCTAGCATGGTCCCGCGCACGCCGAGGTGCGCGTCCGTACCGCCGGGACACGAGACCATAATGAACAAGAAACGCCTGCCCCTGATCGTTTTTTCCATGACGCTCGTGCTGGGCGCCTGCGCTTCAGACGACGTATCGCAGGTGGGTCCGCACGTGCGCCCTTCGCCACAGGTGGTCATGAACCGCTGCCTCGCGGCCGTCGCGACACCGGGTTTTGCGCCACCCACGGAAACCACCTTGAGTTCCTGGCAATGGAAGCGCTACGTGAGCTGCAAGCTGGGCGGCAACATGTTCGCCAATCCAAAGAAAATACCGGCGGATACGGAAGCCATCGTATCGATCCGTGCGGCATCGGATGGCTCCATCGTCTCGGTGAAGCTGCTGCGTTCGAGCGGCAACGATGACTACGACGAGGCCGTCGAGCGCGCGATCGACGCCGCTGCGCCGTTGCCTGCCGTACCGCAGGCGCTCCACATCGGGCGTATCGACATGCATTTCCATCCCGTACGAGTCAATCCGCTGGCGTTGCAGCCGGGGCAGCCCGGAATCGATGGCGCCGGCAACGGCGAGAGGCGCTCAGCCGACAGCCATTGACTCGCGCAGCGTGCGGGCCAGGCGCTCGAAGTGCCTGCCAAATCAGGCACGAGGCGCCGCGAATGCTATGCTCTCGCTCGCCTAAGCAAATGCACCTGCATTTGCTCCCCCACAGCAAGCGATTTTCTCCATGACGACTCTCATCAAGCGCGCCTCCGCCGAGGCCCGCGCATTCAAGCAAACCGGCAACGCGACGCAGTCGGGCGAGACCGCGAGCCAGACCGCAAGGGTCACGAAGCGCCCGCGCCGCGCAGCCACTGCCGCCGACGACCTCGACAACGCCCCGGTCATCGAAGCGCCGCGCAAGCCGCGTTTCGCGCCGGTCACGTTCTCGGAAGAGAACGGTGTGCGCTATCTGCACTTCGGCACGGAGTGGGTGCAGGGCGCGATGCGTCTTGCCAAGCCGCTGCACATCGAACTGGAATACGCGCAGCAGATGATGGCCTGGCTGCTGTTCCTCGCCACGCCCGAACGCATCGTGCAACTGGGTCTTGGCGCCGCCGCGCTCACCAAGTTCGCGCACCGCTATCTGCGTCCCGCGAAGGTCGAGGCGATCGAACTGAATCCGGCGGTCGTGGTGGCCGCGCGCACGATGTTCGAGCTGCCATACGACGACGCGCGCCTCACCGTGCGCGAACTCGACGCGTGGGACTTCGTACAGGACGGCACCAATCACGGCACCATCGGCGCGCTGCAGATCGACGTGTACGACGCGACCGCGCGCGGCCCGGTGCTCGACAGCGTGGCGTTCTACCGCGCCGTGCGGGCGTGCCTGACCGATGCCGGCGTCGCGTCGATCAATCTGTTCGGCGACCACCCGAGCTTCGTGCGCAACATGAAGCGCCTGAATGAAGCCTTCGAGGGCCGCGTCATCGCACTGCCCGAAGTGCACGAAGGCAATCGAGTGGCGCTCGCGTTCTCAGGCCCGGCGCTCGAAGTCACCTTTGATGCGCTCGAAAAGCGCGCGCGCCTGCTCGAAAGCAAGCTCGGCCTGCCGGCGCACCAGTGGGTGAAGGCGCTGCGCGAATCGAGCGGCCAGAACGGCGCGACGTTCTCGATCTGATCCGCGCGAACGGCGGCAACGCCGTTGCGGCACAGAAAACCGGCCTCAGGGCCGGTTTTTTTTGCCCGCGTATCGTATTTCCTGGCCATTTCCCCGACGTCGCGCAAGCCGTTGGCTATTGACAACGTCCTCGGAATTGGGGTCCGCCCTGCTTGACCGTGCGGCGTGGCCTCGATACTCTTTTCAGCGCTTTCGGGGACCTTGCGGACTATCCGTCTGTGAGGCCAACGGCCGCCTCACGCCGGGCGGCGGACCGCGAACAAAGCAAGGCCGCATAACTACATAAGCAACGAGGAGACGTCATGGCTCACGACGCCGACGCCGGAAAATCAAGCAAGCATTGGCTATGGCTTTTGCTGCTGCCCTGGATTGCGATGATCTGGGTGCCGTCTTACAACAAGATCGAGCCCACTCTGTGGGACTTCCCGTTTTTCTACTGGTATCAGCTTCTCTGGGTGCTGATCAGCGCTGTCATTACCGCGCTCGTCTACTTCAAGACGAAGACCCGCAGCAAGGGCGATGCAGGGGGCGCGCAATGAACGTCACAGCAACCGTTGTCTTTATTCTGTTCTTCCTCGGCGTCACGGTTCTCGGCTTCTTCGCCGCAAACTGGCGCAAGGGCGACCTCGCGCATCTCGAAGAGTGGGGCCTCGGCGGCCGCCGCTTCGGCACGATCGTCACGTGGTTCCTGCTCGGCGGCGACCTTTACACTGCGTACACCTTCGTCGCCGTGCCGGCGCTCGTGTTCGGTGCGGGCGCAATGGGTTTCTTCGCGCTGCCGTACACGATCCTGATCTATCCGTTCGCGTTCGTCGTGTTCCCGAAGCTCTGGGCTGTCGCGAAGCGCCATCAATACGTCACCTCGGCCGATTTCGTGAGCGCGCGCTATGGCAGCCGCATGCTCGCGCTCGCCATCGCCGTGACGGGCATCGTCGCGACCATGCCGTATATCGCGCTGCAGCTGGTGGGTATCGAAGTGGTGATTGGCGCACTCGGCTTCGACACGACGGGCTTTGTCGGCGACCTGCCGCTCATCATCGCGTTCGCGATTCTCGCCGCGTACACGTACACGTCGGGCCTGCGCGCGCCGGCCATGATCGCGGTGGTGAAGGACATCCTCATCTACGTCACGATCATCGTCGCGATCATCGTGATTCCCGCGCAGATGGGCGGCTTCGGCCACATCTTCGGCGCGGTGCCGCCGGCCAAGCTGCTGCTCAAGTCACCGGATGCCACGAGTTTGAACGGCTATAGCGCCTACGCGACACTCGCGGTGGGTTCGGCGCTCGCGCTGTTCCTGTACCCGCACTCGGTCACCGCTATTCTGTCGTCGTCGTCGGGCAACACCATCCGCCGCAACATGGCGATGCTGCCCGCGTACTCGCTGGTGCTCGGCCTGCTCGCGCTGCTCGGCTACATGGCGCTCGCCTCGGGTGTGAAGGACATGCCGGAGTTCGCGCCGTACTTCAAGGCCTTCGGTCCGAACTTCGCGGTGCCGGCGCTGTTCCTGCACTTCTTCCCGTCGTGGTTCGTGGGCGTGGCGTTCGCGGCCATCGGTATCGGCGCGCTGGTGCCGGCGGCGATCATGTCGATTGCAGCGGCTAACCTCTACACGCGCAATATCCACAAGGAGTTCATCAACCGCAACATGAATCACGAGCAGGAGACCAACATCGCCAAGCTGGTCTCGCTGATCGTGAAGGTCGGCGCGGTGGCGTTCATCCTGGGCCTGCCGCTCACGTACGCGATCCAGCTGCAGCTGCTCGGCGGTATCTGGATCATCCAGACGCTGCCGGCGATCGTGCTCGGTCTCTACACGCGCATGCTCGACTACCGCGGCCTGCTGGTGGGCTGGGCGGTGGGCATCGCGACCGGCACGTGGATGGCCATTTCGCTCAAGCTCGCAGGCTCGATCTTCACGATCCACCTGTTCGGCATGGCGATTCCGGGCTACGCCGCGGTGTGGTCGCTGATCGTGAACCTCGTGGTCTCGATCGTCGTGTCGGCGCTCGTGCATCTGGTCGGCATGCAAAAATCCGCGGATCGCACGCGTCCGGAAGATTATCTCGACGTCGTCGAGGGCTGATCCGCTTATGCCCGGCGCATGCCGCCGGGCTTGTTCTGTACCCGATGCCCGCGACACACAGTTGCGGGCATTTGTTTTTCTGGTGCACGATGATTGCTGATTTGGCTCACGTCCAGCCGGCGCCATGCCCTCATCCCAAACCGAATCCCGTTCCCGATCCGGGCGCCGCGGCGCGCCGCGCCTGCGCCCGCCGCGCCGCGGTTCGCGCCTGGCGCGCATGTGGCGCGCCCTGACCTCCCCGTACTATCGCTACCGCAACGCCAAGGTGATACACAGCGTGCGCGTGGGCCTTGCCATGCTCGCCTCGATTCTCGCGACCTCGGGCATCAATATTCCGCACGGCATCTGGGCGTCGGTCACGCTGCTCGTCGTGATCGGCGGGCTGCAGCACCAGGGCAACATCCGCAAGAAGGCCACCGAGCGCGCGCTCGGCACGCTGCTCGGCGCCGTGATCGGGCTCACGCTCATCGTCGTGCAGGCCATTACCGGTTCCGCGCCGCTTACCTACGTGCTGATGTCGCTCGTTGCCGCCGTGTGCGGCTACTACGCGATCGGCAAGCCGGGCTACGTCGCGCTGCTGGCCGCCATCACCATGTGCATCGTCGCGGGGCACGGCGACAACCTCATCGATACGGGCCTCTGGCGCACGCTCAACGTGATTCTCGGCATCGTCATAGCGCTCGTGTTTTCGTTTGCCTTGCCCCTGCACGCCACGTATTCGTGGCGCTACAGCCTGGCCGACAATCTGCGCGAATGCGCGCGCGTGTATGCGCAGGTGGCGAACGGCGTGCACGTCGACGCCGACGAGCAGGTGCAGACCTTCATGCGCCTGAACGCACGGCTCGTGCAACTGCGCGCGCTGATGCCCTCGGTCGCCAAGGAGATCGACGTGCCGCTCGCGCGGCTCGAGCAGGTGCAGCGCCTGCATCGCTCGCTCCTGAGCGCGCTGGAGATGCTCTGTACGGGCACGGGCAGCTACGAGCAGGCGCTCGTGCGCGTGGCGTTCGCGGAGCGCAGCGAGACCGTGCGCCGGGCGCTGCTCGCCACGGCACGGGCGCTGCGTTTTGGCGGCCGGCGTCACCCCGAGGCGGCGCAGCAGGCGCTGCGCACGGTTGCGGCACGGATGGAGGGGAGTGGCGAGGGCGACGTGGCGGGCGGGCCCGTCCACGAAAGTATGCCGGGCGAGCCGCAGGGCTGCCCCGAGCCGCGGATGCAGGGACCCTACTGGCTCAGCCTGCGTGTGGAGGAGCAGGTGGAGCGGCTACGCGCGCTCCTCCTCGAAACCGAGCCGCGCTGGAACATCGAGCGCGCCGCGACGCACCGGATGGTGTGACGCCGGGCGCGCTTCTCCAGTCGTGGCAGCGGTCGATCAGGCGGGTTGCTCGTGCGGCGCCGAGACCATCCACGGCACGCCGAACTTGTCGGTCAGCATGCCGAAGCCGGGCGACCAGAAGGTCTTCTGAAACGGCATCGTGACGGTGCCGCCTTTGGCCAGCGCGTTGAAATAGCGTTCGGCCGTGGCGATGTCGGATCCGGTCAGCGAGACGCCGAAGCCGAGGAACTTGTCGTTCTGCGTCATGCAGCCGCCATCGGACACCATGATCTGCGCGTCGCCGATCTGGAGCGTCGCGTGCATGATCTTTTCTGCGAATTCGGGCGGCATGGGGCGTGCCGGGTCCGGCGGCGCTTCCTTGAAGCGCATCTTGATCACTTCCTTCGCGCCGAGCGCTTCGCCATAGAACGCGATCGCTTCATCGCAGTTGCCGGGGTAAAAGAGGTAGGGCTGGATTTGCATCGTCGGTTTCCTTGCGGACGGGACGTTGGCCGGCCAGTTTCGTGCGAGGGTGTGCACGGGGCCGGATCGAGCGGCGGGTTGCGCCGCTGCCCTGATTCTAGGCGCGCGCGAGGGCGTGACCGAGCGGAGTGTCGTCAGGGTTTGCGAGAGTGCAGACGGGAACGGTCGTTGCAGGACGGCCTGTAAAACCAAGGGCCGCACATCCGGCATGTGCGGCCCCCGGTCAATCGATACTTCAATGCGCTCTGCATGGAGCGCCGGCGCATTACTTCGCGCGCAGTTCCTCGATCATCTTTTCGAGCTTGATCGCATCTGCGGCGAACGCGCGGATGCCTTCAGCAAGCTTCTCGGTCGCCATGGGGTCGTCGTTGAGCTGGAAGCGGAACGACGGCTCGTCTACGGCCACGCGCTCGATCTTCACGTCCTTGAACGCTTCCGGCGAGAGCTTGCGCTCGACCTTCTCGTTGCTGTCGTGGAGCTTCTGCAGCAGGTCCGGGCTGATGGTGAGCAGGTCGCAGCCAGCCAGTTCGACGATCTGGCTCGTGTTGCGGAAACTCGCGCCCATCACCTCGGTCTTGTGGCCGAACTTCTTGTAGTACGCGTAGATCTTGCGCACCGACTGCACGCCCGGGTCGTTCGCGCCGCCGTCCTTCGCGTCGTCCCAGTCGGCGCCCTTGGCCTTCTTGTACCAGTCGTAGATGCGGCCCACGAACGGCGAGATGAGCTGCGCGCCCGCTTCGGCGCACGCGGCGGCCTGCGCGAGCGAGAAGAGCAGCGTCATGTTGCAGTGGATGCCGTCCTTTTGCAGCGCTTCGGCGGCGCGAATGCCTTCCCAGGTGGACGCGAGCTTGATCAGCACGCGTTCACGACCGATGCCGGCCTGCTTGTACAGGTCGATGATGTGGTGCGCCTTGTCGATCGACTTTTTCGTGTCGAACGAGAGGCGGGCATCGACTTCGGTCGAGACGCGGCCCGGAATGATCTTGAGGATTTCGGTACCGAACGCGATCAGCAGATGGTCGATGATCGATTCGAGCGATTCGCTCGCATGATCGCGCACGGTTTTTTCGAGCAGCGGACGGTACTCGGCTTTCTGGACCGCCTTGAGGATCAGCGACGGGTTGGTCGTCGCGTCCCGCGGCTTGTACTGCACGAATTGCTGGAAGTCGCCCGTATCGGCGACGACGGTGGTGTACTGCTTGAGCTGGTCGAGTGCGGTAGTCATGTCAGGCCCTGTGGGCGCGTGCGCGCCTGCATCGGTGAGAGTTGAACGGCCGGTGCGCTTCAGGCGTGAACCTGGGGCGCGCCGGGCAGGACGCGAAAGGCGCCGCGCCGTTGCGGCCTGGTCCGCGCGGATAGGGCGGGAAGCCGGGTGGGGCGCATTTTGCCGCGCGTTTGGGCGCGGCTCACATCGTCATTTTATGGCGGAAACGCGTGGCGTTGCGTTTCACGCGGGCAGGCCGCATGCAAACCGGGCCACACACACCATGCCAGCGGTGTTGGCAGGCGCTCGCGGCGGCGGCTTACACGGGTCAAGCGCGCCGCGCGTTCAGCACGAACTGCGTGATGACACCCGCCACGAGCCCCCAGAACGCCGCGCCGATGGAGAGCAGCGTGAGCCCGGAGGCGGTCACCATGAAGGTGATGAGCGCGGCTTCGCGCTCCCTGGGGTTCTGCATGGCGTTGGTGAGGCCGCTCATGATCGAGCCGAACAGCGCGAGCGCCGCGATCGACACCACGAGCGCCTGCGGGAACGCCGCAAACAGTGCCGCGATGGTGGCGCCGAAGGTGCCAGCGATCAGGTAGAAGATGCCGCACCACACGGCCGCCATATAGCGCTTCGCGCGGTCTTCGTGGGCGTGCGGGCCGGTGCAGATCGCCGCTGTGATGGCCGCGAGGTTCACGCCGTGCGAGCCGAACGGCGCGAGCACGAGCGAGGCGAGGCCCGTGGTGGCAATGAGCGGCGAGGAGGGCGCGGCCGTGTGGTCGTAGCCGTCGGCGCGCAGCACGGCGATGCCGGGTACGTTCTGCGAGGCCATCGCCACGACGAAGAGCGGAATGCCGATGCTCACCACCGCTGTGAGCGAGAACGCCGGCATCGTGAACACGGGCCTGGCCACCGCCACGCGGAAGTGGCTGAAGTCGAGCAGCCCGAGCACAGCGGCGGCGGCGATGCCGATCGCGAGCGTCGCGACGATCGCGTAGCGCGGCACGAAGCGCTTCACGATCAGATAGCCGAAGAACATCGTAAGCACGAGCGGCGTCTGCACCTGCGCGGCGTGGAAGATCTCGATGCCGATCTCGAACAGGATGCCCGCGAGCAGCGCCGCCGCGATGCCCGCGGGAACGCGCTTCATGAGCGTGTCGAACCAGCCGGTGAGGCCCACGGCCGTGAGCAGCACGGCGCAGACGATATAGGCGCCGATCGCCTCGGCATAGGGCACGTGCGGCAGCGAGCTGATCAGGAGCGCCGCGCCCGGCGTGGACCACGCGACCACGATGGGCGCGCGGAACCACAGCGACAGGCCGATGGTGGTCAAGGCCATGCCGATGGAGAGCGCCCAGATCCACGAGGAGATCTGCGCGTCGGACAGATGCGCGGCCTGCCCGGCTTGAAACATCAGCACGAGCGAGCTGGTGTAGCCGGTCATCATCGCGACGAAGCCGGCCACGATCGTGGCGACCGAGGTGTCGGCGAAGGGCCGCAGCGGTCCCGGCCTGAACGTCGCTGGCAGATCGGGGGAAGAGGGGGCGGTCATGCGGCTGGTCTCCAGATTTTGCGTAGGTATGACGACATCGGGCGGCGCGGCCTGAAGACACCCTCAGGCACGCGCCGCCTCGAGAAAGCGGAAAAGGGCGGGAGTGCTGGCGCCTATTTGCTCAGCACGCGCATGGCCGTTTCGAGCCCGGCAACGGTGAGCGGGTACATGCGGTGGCCGAGAATCTCGCGGATGACCGACACCGACTGGCGGTACTCCCATAGTCGCTCGGGCTCGGGGTTGAGCCAGGCGAAATGCGGGAACTGGTCGGCAAGGCGACGCAGCCACACGGCGCCCGCTTCGGGGTTGTTGTACTCGACCGAGCCGCCCGGCTGCAGCACCTCATACGGGCTCATCGTGGCGTCGCCCACGAAAATGAGTTTGTAGTCCGGCGTGAACTTGTGCAGCAGGTCCCACGTGGACGTGCGCTCGGCGTGGCGGCGGCGGTTGTTCTTCCACAGGTAGTCGTACACGCAGTTGTGGAAGTAATAGAACTCCAGATGCTTGAACTCGGCCTTGGCGGCCGAGAACAGCTCCTCGGTGCGCTTGATGTGATCGTCCATCGAGCCGCCCACGTCGAGCAGCATCAGCACTTTCACGTTGTTATGGCGCTCCGGCACCATCTTGAGGTCGAGCCAGCCCGCGTTCGCGGCGGTGCTGCGGATCGTGTCGCCGAGGTCGAGTTCTTCCGCTGCGCCTTCGCGCGCGAAGCGGCGCAGGCGGCGCAACGCGACCTTGATATTGCGCGTGCCGATTTCGACCTGGTCGTCGTAGTCGCGGTACGCGCGCGCGTCCCACACTTTCACGGCGCTGCGCTGGCCGCCTTCGCCGCCGATGCGGATACCTTCGGGGTTATAGCCGCCGTGGCCGAAGGGTGATGTGCCGCCCGTGCCGATCCACTTGCTGCCGCCCTCGTGGCGCTCCTTCTGTTCCTCGAAAAGCTCCTTGAGGCGCTCCATGAGCTTGTCGAGGCCGCCCATCGCTTCGATCTGTGCGCGCTGTTCGGGCGTGAAGTCGCGCTCCAGCCGCTTCTTGAGCCAGTCCTCGGGAATCTCGAAGGCCAGTTCCGACTTCTTCTCGATGCCGCGAAAATACGCGCCGAACGCCTGATCGAAGCGGTCGAAGTACTGCTCGTCCTTCACGAGCGTCATGCGTGCGAGGTAGTAGAAGTCGTCGAGCGAGGGCACGATCACGCGCGCCTTGAGCGCTTCGACGAGCGTGAGGTACTCCTTCACGGAAACCGGCAGCTTCGCGTCGCGCAGCGTGTAGAAGAAGTCGATCAGCATGCGGTGTCTCCAGCTTTCGCGCGCGAGGTTTCTGTCAACGGTTGTGACGGTTCATGTAGATGAGGCGCTCGAACAGCGTCATGTCCTGCTCGTTCTTGAGCAGCGCACCGGCGAGCGGCGGCATGGACTTCGAGCCGTCGGCCGCGCGCAGCGCCGAGGGCGGAATCTCTTCGGCGAGCAGGAGCTTGAGCCAGTCGAGCAGCTCCGAGGTTGACGGCTTTTTCTTCAGGCCCGCGACGTTGCGCAGTTCGAAGAAACTTTCCATGGCCGCGTTGAGCAGTTCCTTGCGGATGCCCGGATAGTGCACCTCGACGATGCGCTGCATCGTCGCCGGATCGGGAAAGCTGATGTAGTGGAAGAAGCAGCGGCGCAGGAAAGCGTCGGGCAGCTCCTTCTCGTTGTTCGACGTGATGATGACGAGCGGACGCTGTTTCGCCTTGATGAGCTGGCGCGTCTCGTAGACGTAGAACTCCATGCGGTCGAGTTCGCGCAAGAGGTCGTTCGGGAACTCGATGTCGGCCTTGTCGATTTCGTCGATGAGCAGCACGCTTTGCTCTTCCGACTCGAACGCCTGCCACAGCACGCCTTTCACGATGTAGTTGGCGATGTCCTTCACGCGCTCGTCGCCGAGCTGCGAGTCGCGCAGGCGCGAGACCGCGTCGTACTCGTAGAGCCCTTGCTGCGCCTTCGTGGTGGACTTGATGTGCCATTGCATGAGCGGCATACCCAGCGCCGCGGCCACTTCTTCGGCCAGCATGGTCTTGCCCGTGCCGGGCTCGCCCTTGATGAGCAGGGGACGCTTAAGCGTGATCGCGGCATTGACCGCGAGCTTGAGATCGTCGGTGGCGACGTATTGCGATGAGCCTTCGAAACGCGTGGCGCGCATGGTGAATCCGCTCGCTGGGAAAAAAATCCCAGTATAAGTCAGATGGGGTGTTGCGTCGGCGCACCACCGCGTATCGTTGGGTCCGCTCTTTGGGGCACGGTCGCAAGCGCTGCCGGACGTTTCGCGACGCGCGCGGCGAGTCCGTTGCGCGTGCCAGGGTTCCTCCGGGTTGTCTGCGGGCGAGCCAGCGCGCGAGGGCGCTGCGGGCCCGTCGCGAGGCCTCGCCAGGCGCTCCAGGGCCCGCCAGGCGTGGCGCGGCCGGTGGACGGCCGGCGCGGCGTCGCGGTATACTCGGACCGATTTTTTTCGGCCTGCACGGCGACCCCAAAAGTAAAACAGCAGTAATGCGGCGCAGGCCGTGGCCTGCGGTTCGGGCGTTCGAATCCCCTCAAGCCAGGTTGGATGCTATGAAAAAAATTGTCGGCAAGCACGTCATCTCGGGCGCAATAACCATGCTGGCGTGCTTCGCGGTCACGGCTCACGCGGACATCGTGGGCAACGCGAAGGCGGGTCAGGACAAGGTGGCGATGTGTATCGGCTGTCATGGTATTCCCGACTACCGCACCGCGTACCCCGAGGTCTACCACGTGCCCATTCTGGGCGGCCAGAACGCGCAGTACATCATGAACGCGTTGCTCGCCTACAAGAAGGGCGACCGGCATTTCGAGACGATGCACGCGATCGCGTCCTCGCTCACCGAACAGGACATCGCCGACATCGCGGCCTACTATGCGTCGCAAACGGCCGCGTCGAAAGACAATCCGAATAAATAACCGGCAGGTGGAGAACCCATGAACAAGCCCTACACGGCTGTGCCTTCGTTTGCCGGTGCAACCATCAAGCTCGCGGGCGCCGGGCTCGCACTGGCCGCCGCGCTCGCGTTCAATCCGGCGCACGCGGCCGACGCCTCCAACGGCAAGGTCCTCGCCGACAGCCACAACTGCGCGGCGTGTCACGGCCCGGGTCTGAACAAGCCCGTGAGCCCCGAATATCCGAAGCTCGCCGGCCAGCACGCCGACTACATCTACTGGGCGCTGCGCCAGTACCAGATGGGCACGAGCAATCCGCACCTCGGCCGCAACAATCCGATCATGCAGGCGCAGGTGCAGAGCCTTTCGCAGAGCGACATGAAGGATCTCGCCGCGTACATCGAGTCGCTCAGCGGCGACCTCGTCAACAAGAAGTAAGCGTGAGCGCGGCGCGCCATGCGTGCCGCATCATGTGAAACACCCCGCGTGGGCCTCGTTTTCGGCGAGGCGTTCGCGGGGTGTTTTTTTGCAGCCTTATTTCTTTCAGATGTGCTTCAGTCGCGAGTCAATCGCGAGATGCGCGGCGCTCGATGCGCATGAGATAGGCGTCGGTGTCGGGCGGCGTGTTGGTGCGTTGCGCTTCCCAGATCGTTTCGCCCAGGCACTCCATGATCGCGTGCTGCGCGTCGTGCGTGGATCCGAGACGTGCCGCGAGCCGGTCGTGCGCGGCGCGGATGCCGGGCGGCTGGTCGATCGAAAGCTGCTCACTGATCGCAAGATGCATCGACAGATGCAGGAACGGATTGCTCTGGCCACGCTCGGGCGAGTAGTCCTGGGCGGCGGCCGCATCGGCGTCGGTTAGTTCGGCGTGATATTCGGGGTGCTCGACGATCCAGTCGGCGGCGATCGCCTCGAGCGGCGTGAGGATTTCGCCTGCGCGCTGCTTGCGCCAGGTCTCGGTGAAAAAGTGGCGGACTTCGTCGCGGCTGGGATTGAACATCTTGAGTCGGTCGTATTGGTGAGGCGCTAGATCGTGCATTTTACGCCCGGGCGCTCGCGCTCGCTCAGAGCTCCGGCGGCGGTGTCTTCGGCTTGAACTCGCACAGCGGCTCGATCACGCAATGCCAGCATTCGGGCCGGCGCGCCTTGCACACATAGCGGCCATGCAGGATGAGCCAGTGATGCGCGTCCTGGCGGAACTCGGGTGGCGTGAATTTTTCGAGCGCGGTTTCGACGGTGCGCACATCCTTGCCGGGCGCGAGCCCTGTTCGGTTCGCAACCCGAAAGATATGCGTGTCGACGGCAATGGTCGGTTGGCCGAAGGCCGTGTTGAGCACGACGTTCGCGGTCTTGCGTCCAACGCCGGGCAACGCTTCGAGCGCCTCGCGCGTCGGCGGCACCTCGCTGCCGTATTGCTCGATGAGAATGCGGCACGTCGCAATGACGTTCTTGGCCTTGGTGCGATAAAGGCCGATCGTCTTGATGTAATCGGCCACACCTTCCTCGCCCAGCGCGAGTACCGTTTCCGGCGTGTTGGCGACCGGAAACATCCGGCGCATGGCCTTGTTCACGGAAACGTCGGTGGCCTGCGCGGAGAGCATCACGGCGATCAGGAGTTCGAACGGCGTGCTGAACTCCAGCTCGGTCGTGGGATGCGGATTGAGGCTTTGCAGCGTTTCGTAGATGGCGCGGCGCTTGGTGGCGTTCATGCTCGTTGTGCGTGGGGCCTTTTGCGGTGCGGGGCGCTATCGCGCGGGCTTGTCGTCGTCGGGCGGTAAGTCCGATGTGTTCGACTCGATACCGATACGCTTGCGGCGCGCCTCGGCGGCATCGATCTGTGCCTGCACATCGGCGCTCACGTGCTCGACGTTGCGCGGTCCCACACCCTGTTCGGCCAATTCCGTTTTCTTGCGGCGCGCGCGTTCGAGCGCGGCCTGGATGATCGCTTTCTTCTTCGCTTCGGCGTCGTCAGCGGGGGGGCTTGCGGGTTGCGTGGCGGCGTCTTGCGGTGTTTGGGGCGCTTGAGCCTGCGGCGCACTGGTGGCGGCGCGGCGTGCAGCGGCGCGCGCCTCGGCCGCATTGCGTTCGGCGGCCTGGCGTGCTGCGCGCCGGTCATGCCGCACGCGGGCTTCGTCGGCCTGCTGCTGCGTCCATGCGTCCCAGCCGGTCGCTTCGCCCGTAACGGGAATCATTGCGATGCAGTCGACCGGGCAGGGCGCGACGCACAGGTCGCAACCCGTGCACTGATCCTTGACGATGGTGTGCATCTGCTTGGGCGCACCCACGATCGCGTCGACGGGACACGCCTGCATGCACAGCGTGCAGCCGATGCACAGTTGTTCGTCGATGAACGCCACCGGACGCGCACGCTCCACGCCGTTGTCCGGATTGATCGGGATGACGGGTTTGCCGAGCAGTTTCGCGAGGCGCTCAACGCCTTCCAGGCCGCCGGGCGGGCATTGGTTGTAATTGGCGGTGCCGGCGGCGACGGCTTCGGCATAGGGCCGGCAGCCGTCATAGCCGCACTTCGTGCATTGGGTCTGGGGCAGCAGATCTTCGATGCGATCTGCGAGTGTCTTGGAATCGTTCACGTTCGCTACATCGGGGCGGGCGGTGGCGTGACCCTTGGGCGCGCGGGCTTTCGCACCTGACCTGACAGGGCGCACACGCACAGCGCCAAAGCGTCCATTATCGCCGATTTCCCGCATTGCCATCGGCGGGCCATGTGCCATAATCAAAGCGCTTAATGCGAAGCACCGTGCAGTCCAGGGGAAATCAATAGACGTAAGCGGTACATGTCGGGCACGGCAGGCAACGTGCTTCGCACGAGGCAGACAGGGGGAAGAACGATGTCGGCTCGCAACGACATCAAACAAACAAGAAGGAACGCAAGACCGTAGGTCGGAGGGTGTCTGTCCATTAACCTGGCGCGCCCCGCACTACGTTGTCGATACCAGGGCGAGGAGAGGCCCGGCGCAGTATTGCCCGACAACGTAAACCGGACAACGCGGCTTAACGAGATCCTGCCACCATGAATCAGCCAAAAATCAAAAGAGATCCTGAAGGCACCCGCCGCCGCATTCTGCTCGCCGCGGCGGAAGAATTCGCCAATGGCGGCCTGTTCGGCGCACGCGTCGACCAGATCGCGCGACGCGCGGAAACCAATGAGCGCATGCTCTATTACTACTTCGGCAGCAAGGAGCAACTGTTCACAGCAGTCCTCGAGCACGCATTCGGCGCGCTCAATGAAGCCGAGCGCGCGCTCGATCTCTCGGGGCTTGCACCCGTCGAGGCGATCACGCGGCTCGCGCATTTCGTGTGGGACTACTATCGCGACAATCCCGAACTGCTTCGGCTCGTGAACAACGAGAATCTGCACGAGGCGCGATATATGCAGAAGTCCACACGAATTCGCGAGATGATCTCGCCGATCGTGGCGACGCTCGGTTCGATTCTCACGCGCGGTGAATCTGCGGGGCTGTTCCGTCCGAGCATCGATCCGTTGCGCCTCTATGTGACGCTTTCGGGCATGGGCTACTACATCGTATCGAACCGATACACGCTCAACGCCACGCTCGGTCGCGACTTCAGCACGACCGCCGAACGCGCGGAAATCATTCAGCTCAACACGGAGATGCTGCTCGCGTATCTCATGCGCAAGTAGCGCACGAGTCACGCGCAGCGAACGCGCAAGATCGTTTCACGCTCCACAAACGCCGCGCGCCGTCCTGGGACGGCGCGCGGATTTTGCTGCTGGCGTGTACTGCGTGCGCTCGAGTGAAGCGCGAGCCTTCGTCAGGCGACAGCGCCCTGAGCGGAGCGGCTGCGGGCAGACGTTTCCTTGCCCGTGTGGCCGGCGGCCTGCTGGTGCTGGCGGATGAAGTCGCGCAGTTGCGGGTAGATGATCGTGCGCCAGCGGCGGCCCGAGAAGATGCCATAGTGGCCGCATTTCTCGGCAGTCAGATGGTGCTTGTTAGCCTCGGGAATGCCCGTGCACAAATCGTGCGCGGCACGCGTCTGGCCCGCGCCCGAAATGTCGTCGAGCTCGCCTTCGATCGTGAAAAGCGCCGTGTCGTGAATGTCCTGCGGGCGCACGCGTTCGCCGGCCACGTCCCACGTGCCTTCAGCGAGACTGAAATCCTGGAACACGGTGCGGATGGTTTCGAGGTAATACTCGGCGGCCATGTCGAGCACTGCGTTGTATTCGTCGTAGAACTGGCGATGTGCTTCGGCATCCTCTTCGTCGCCGCGCAGCAGGCTTTTGTAGAAGTCCCAATGCGCGGTGGTGTGACGGCCCGGATTCATCGCGACGAAACCCGCGTGCTGCAGGAAGCCCGGATACACCTCGCGCCCTTCGCCCGGATAGTTCGCCGGCACGGTGTGGATCACGTTGTTCGCAAACCAGTCGAGCGAATGTTCGGTGGCGAGCGAGTTGACGGCGGTGGGACTGCGGCGCGCGTCGATCGGGCCGCCCATCATCGTCATCGTGAGCGGGGTGTCCTCACCGCGGCTCGCCATCAGCGAGATGGCCGCGAGCACAGGCACCGTAGGCTGGCAAACCGACAGCACGTGCAGATTCTTCGCGCCGATATGGCGGATGAATTCCTGAATATACGCAACGTAGTCGTCGAGATGGAACGGACCGGCTTCGAGCGGCACCATGCGCGCGTCGACCCAGTCGGTGATGTACACCTTGTGGTCCTGCAGCAGCGTGCGCACGGTATCGCGCAGGAGCGTGGCGTGGTGGCCCGAGAGCGGCGCGCACACGAGCACGGCAGGCTCGTCCTTGAGCGCGGCCACGGCGCCGGAGTCGTCGGCATAGCGCTTGAAGCGCAGCAGGCGGCAAAACGGCTTCTCGATGATGGTCTGCTCGACGATCGGAATATTGAAGCCGTCCTTCACGATCTGGCGAAGGTTGAACTCGGGCTTCTCGTAGTCCTTGCCAAGGCGATACAGCAGTTCGTAGCCTGCGGCGAAGCGCGTGGCGCCTGGCACGAGTGAAAACGGGCTCGTCGGATTCGAGAACGATTTCGAGGCGGCCTGGGCCCAGGCGGTCAGCGGGCTGAGCAACGCGCGCTGGAATTCACGGATTTGATAGAGCATGGGCGCTCCGGCATCTTCAAGGAGCGGTTCGCACCCGGGTCGCGCGCGGGTAAGGCGCGGAGCAGATGCGGGCCGGCAAGGTTGGTCGGTCAGTCAGTCAGGTTGTTTATCGGCCGCCGCCCGGAGGGCTTTAGCGCGGGCAGACCCGCATGCGTCTCGCAGCGGTTGGCTGCAAGCGCGCTGCAAGGCGGTACACGCGTTTCGCCCCGTTGCCAGGCGGCGCGGACGGTACTGATCCGCCCGGCTGTTGTGCAACGCAGCATCCCTAGTGTACCCTGGCTCGCGAAAACGTCCAGGCGCTTTCGAACATTTACGATGCGGATGCAACAGATGGCTCGACCGACGCGCCGTCGACCGCGGGATGTCCCGTCTCCTTCGCCATCTCCTGCTCGTGCCGCATGAGGTTCAGGCCCGTATGCACGAGCGCCACATGCGAGAACGCCTGCGGGAAGTTGCCGACCAGACGCCCCGCAATGGGGTCATATTCCTCGGCGAGTAATCCCACGTCGTTGGCGAGCGAAAGCAGGCGCTCGTACATGCGGCGTGCGTCGTCCATGCGGCCTTGCAGGGCCAGGTTGTCGACCATCCAGAAGCTGCATGCAAGGAAGGTGCCTTCACCCGGCGGCAGTCCATCGTTGAATTCGGTGGTGCGGTAGCGCATCACAAAACCTTCACACATGAGATCGCGCTCGATCGCCGCGACCGTGCCGGCGATGCGCGGATCGGCAGCAGGCAGGAAGCCGACCAGCGGCATGAGCAGCAGGCTCGCGTCGAGATCGGTGCCGCCGTAGATCTGCGTGAAGGAATTCAGATCCTTGTTGAAGCTGCGCTCGCAAATGGTCGCGTGGATCGTCGAGCGCAGTTCGCGCCAGTGATCGAGCGGCCCGGGCAGTTCGAATTTTTCCGCCGATTTGATCGCGCGGTCGAATGCGACCCACGCCATCACCTTCGAGAACGTGAAATGCTGACGGCCGCCGCGCGTTTCCCAGATGCCCTCGTCAGGCTTGGTCCAGATCGTTTCCAGGTGTTCGAGCATCGCGCACTGGATCGACCACGCGGTGTCGTCGGCCTGCAAGCCGCCCACGCGCGCGAGGTGCAGCGCGTTCATCACTTCGCCGTACACGTCGAGCTGCAGCTGGCCGACCGCGTTGTTGCCCACGCGCACCGGTTTCGCGCCTTCGTAGCCGGGTAGCCAGTCGAGTTCGAATTCAGGCAGGCGGCGCTCGCCGGCGAGCCCGTACATGATCTGCAACTGCGAGGGAGAGCCTGCCATCACACGGCCGAGCCATGCGCGCCAGGCCCGGGCTTCGTCGTAGTAGCCGCCGCGCATCATCGCGAGCAGGGTGATGGTCGCATCGCGCAGCCAGCAGTAGCGGTAGTCCCAGTTGCGCGTGCCGCCCAACTGTTCGGGCAGCGACGTGGTGGGCGCCGCGACGATGCCGCCGGTGGGCTCGTAGGCCAGCGCCTTGAGCGTGATGAGCGAGCGGCGGATGGGTTCGGCCCAGCGGCCTTCCACGGTGCTGCGCGAGGCCCATTCGGTCCAGAAGTTTTCCGTGCGCGCAAGCGCCGTGAACGGGTCGCGCGGCGGCGGCGGACGCAAGTGCGAGGCCGCATACGAAAGCGAGAACGGCACGCGTTCGCCTTCCTTCACGTCGAACTGCGCCACTGTGTGCATGTTCTCGCCCTCGAGGTCGACAGGCGTGCGCAGCACGACCGTGTCCGGGCCCACCGTGGCCTTGATGCCGCTCTCGTAGGTGAGGCGGCTCACCCACGGCACCGAAAAGCCGTAGTCGAAGCGCAGCACGAGCCGGCTCTCCATGCGCACGGTGCCGCGCCGGCCCACCACGATGCGCACGAGTTCGGACCAACCGTTGCCGGGCGGCATGAAGTCGATGAGCGTCACCGCGCCATCGGGCGTTTCGAAGTCGGTTTCGAGGATCAGCGTGTCGCCGCGATAACGGCGTGTGGTCTTGATCTCGACTTTCGCACCATCTTCGGGTTGCGCGGGCGCGACGAGCCAGCGGCCGTTTTCCTCGGTGCCGAGGAGGGCGGCGAAGCAGGCGCCGGAGTCGAAGCGCGGCCAGCAGAGCCAGTCGATGGATCCGGCGCGGGAAACGAGCGCGGCCGTATGGCCGTCGCCGATCAATGCGTAGTCTTCAATGGGTGCGGGCATAGTAAGCAAATTGACAGCGTTGCTCGAAAACGAAAGCCGCTTGCCGCAGCGGCGCGGCATGCACGCACAAGAGTAGTGGCAGCGGGGCCGCCTGCGCAATGCGTTTTGCGCGGCAGCACACGCAAATACTCATCTCGCCTGCGTCAACAAACGCCGTCGAGTGTCACCTGAGCGGGTCACAGATGGCCGCCCACGCCGAAAAGCCCGATGACTCCGATGATGATCAGATACAGCGCGACGATGTAATTGAGCAGGCGCGGCACGGCGAGAATCAGAATGCCTGCGATGAGCGCGACGAGCGGCCCGATGGCGACGTGAATGTTCATGACGGCTCCCTGGTTGCGGCGGGTTTCGATCCTTTGCGTTGATCCCTTTGCTGCTTCGACTTTGGGTTGGACTCGTCGCTGCGCGCTTGCGGGGCGGGCGCTCGCGACCTCTCTTATACTGGGCCGGTGTCCCATGTATCAGACGAAAGCGAGACGAATACGGTCGGCATCCCGACGAGGGCCGACCCGCTCCCCTGCATCGACAAGAAAAAGGAGGTCGACATGTTCCTTCGCCGTGCCGCCGCAAACGCCGTGCCCGCGTCCTCCCGCTCATCTACCCGCTCATCGACCCGCTCATCGACCCGTTCAGGTAGCCTTTCCCGTCCGCGCCTGACCGAGCGCGGACCCGCGCATCTCCTCACCCAGTTCGTCAAAGGTGTTGTCATCATGGCTTCCGTCGCCGCGACGCATGCGTTCGCGCAATCCGCTTCCACGACCGCGCCCGCGGGCGGTGTCTACAACCTGATTGTCGGCACCTATACGGGCGGCAAGAGCGAGGGCCTCTACGTCTATCACTTCGATACGCAGACTGGCGATATGCAGCAGGTCAGCGTGGCGAAGACGGTGAACCCGTCGTTTCTCGTGGTGAGCAAGGACAACCGCTTCGTCTACGCGGTGAACGAGTTGCCGGGCGACAACGGTCCCGCCAGCCTGCGCGGCGACGTGAGCGCGTTCGGCTTCGATGCCGCAAGCGGTCAGCTCACGTTTCTCAACAAGGTGTCGGCGCAGGGCAACGATCCGTGCTACCTGAGCCTCTCGCCGGATGGGCGCTATCTCTTCGTGGCGAACTACTCGGTCGCCGCCGACCCGGGCGGCAGCTTCGCAGTCCTGCCGGTGCAGCAGGACGGCAAACTGGGCGAGTCCGTGCTCACCGTGCACCACGAGGGCGGCGGCCCCGTGAAGGGGCGTCAGGACAACGCGCACGTACACTCGACGGTGTTTTCGCCGGATGGACACTATCTCTTCACCCAGGATCTCGGCACCGACAAGCTCTGGACTTATCTCTACACGCCGGACGGCAGCCGCGGCCTGGTGAGCCCTGCCGAGTGGCGCTATACCGACGTGAAGTCAGGCAGTGGTCCGCGTCACCTGATCTTCGGCAATGACGGCCGTCACGCGTATCTCACGAGCGAACTGGCCGCCACTGTGACGGTGTTTGCGTATCACGATGGCCACATGAAGCTGGAACAAGTGGAAAAGCTGGCGGAGCCGGGCTTCAAGGGAACGCAGGGCGCGGCGGCGCTCCATCTGTCGCCGGACGGCAAGTTCCTCTACGTTTCCAATCGCGGCGACGCCAACGACATCTCGATCTTTGCCGTCGATGGCGATAGCGGCAAGCTCAAGCGCGTGGGGCGCCAGTCGAGCCTCGGCAAGTCGCCGCGCGAGTTCGCGATCGATCCGACTGGTCAGTGGCTCATCGTCGGCAACCAGAACAGCGATACCGCCTATGTGTTCCGCCGCGATCAGCAGACTGGTTTGCTGGAGCCGAACCCGAAGCGCATCGATATCGGCTCGCCGGTCGATTTCAAGTTCGCAGCGCAGTAAGGTTTCGAGATGACGAAAGAAGGCGCGAGGCGCGCCTTCTTTACTCGCCCTGGCCGCCGCCGGGCACGAGCACTTCGCGGCTGCCGTTGATGCCCATCGGCGAAACGAGTCCTGCCGTTTCCATCTGTTCGACCAGACGCGCGGCGCGGTTGTAGCCAATGCGCAGTTGCCGCTGCACCGACGAGATCGACGCGCGCCGCGTGCGCACGACGAACGAGACCGCCTCGTCGTAGAGCGGGTCGGCTTCGGCTTCGGGCGAATCGCCGAAGAGGTCCTGCGGCGCGCCTTCGGAAGCCGGGCCGTCGAGAATGCCTTCGACGTACTCGGGCTCGCCGAACTGCTTCAGATATTCCACCACGGCGTGCACTTCCTCGTCGGCGACGAACGCGCCGTGTATGCGCTGCGGGTAGCCCGTGCCCGGCGGCAGGAACAGCATGTCGCCCTGGCCGAGCAGCGACTCGGCGCCCATCTGGTCGAGAATCGTGCGCGAGTCGATCTTCGACGACACCTGGAACGCCACACGCGTCGGAATATTCGCCTTGATGAGGCCGGTGATGACGTCCACCGAAGGACGCTGCGTCGCGAGAATCAGGTGGATGCCGGCGGCGCGCGCCTTCTGCGCGAGACGCGCGATCAATTCTTCGATCTTCTTGCCCGCGACCATCATGAGGTCGGCGAGTTCGTCGATCACGACCACGATCATCGGCAGCGGCGAGAGCGGCTCGGGGGCTTCCGGCGTGAGCGAGAACGGGTTGCCGATCTTCTTTTCGTTCGCTTCGGCGTCGCGGATCTTCTGGTTGAAGCCCGCGAGATTGCGCACGCCCACCGCCGACATCAGCCGGTAGCGCTTCTCCATTTCGCCCACGCACCAGTTGAGCGCGTTGGCGGCGAGTTTCATGTCGGTCACGACCGGCGCGAGCAGATGCGGAATGCCTTCATACACGGAAAGCTCGAGCATCTTGGGATCGATCATGATGAGCCGCACGTCCTCGGGCGTCGCCTTGTAGAGGAGCGAGAGGATCATCGCGTTGATCGCGACCGACTTGCCCGAACCGGTCGTGCCCGCCACGAGCATGTGCGGTGCCTTGGCGAGATCGGTGACGATCGGATGGCCGACGATGTCCTTGCCCATCGCGATCGTGAGCTTCGACTGCGAGCGATGGTACGGCGCCGATTCGAGGATCTCGGAGAGGCGGATCATCTGGCGGCGGGCGTTCGGCAATTCGAGGCCCATGCAGGTCTTGCCGGGGATCGTTTCGACCACGCGGATCGACGTGAGGCCGAGGCCGCGCGAGAGATCCTTCATGAGGCCGACGATCTGGCTGCCGCGCACGCCGAGCGCGGGTTCCACTTCGAAGCGCGTGATGACCGGGCCCGCCGAGGCGCCGACCACCGTCACGGGGACCTTGAACTCCTGGAGTCGCTGCTCGATGAGCTGGCTCGTTTCGGCGAGCTTTTGCTCGGAGACGGGCTCGATCTCGGACGAAGCGCGCTCGAGCAGTTCGATCCCCGGCAGTTCGACCGCCGATGCGCTGAGCGGCTCGAACGCGAAGGACGTGGGTGCGTGGCCGCGCACGGGAGCGCGCTGGGCTGCGGGCTCGGGTGCTTCGACCGCTTCAGGTGCTTCGATGGCTGCGGATACGGACGTGAAGTCGGGGCTAGCGGCGCTGGGTACGCTCGCGATGGCGGGGTAGGGCGCCGCGGGGGCCGCAATCGGGGTGGCGTCCGGTGTGGCAACCGACGTCGCCGGTTGCGAGGGATTCGGCGTGAGCGTGGCCTCGGCAGGTGCAGGACGGCTTTCCGTCTGCGTTTGTTCAACCCACGGCGGCGTTGATACGGGTGCGGGCGCTTGGGCTGCGGGCAGGGGCATCGCATCAAAGGCCGGTGCTTGAGTTGCCGGCGCGCCAATCGCCGGCAAGGCCTCGGCCGCTGCTGCGTTTGCAACCCCTTGCGCTTCATCCATTGACTCGGGGTGCTCGTCGACGCTGGCGGATTCGCTGCGCGCGACGGGCGCGAAAGACTCGCTCGCCTTCTGGTCTTCCACCGGCGAAGGCGCTGCGTCGAACGGCGTCGCGGGAGCCGCATGCGCGACCGCGGGCGCGACATGTGCAGGCGTTGCGCGCGCGGATGTTTCGAACGTGCTGCCGTATGTGCCGTACGCGGATTCGTCACGGGTCGCCATCGACGCCGGTTCGACGACGTCGTCGCGGGTGCTTGCTTCGACCGGTTGCTCGCTAATGGGCGCTGCGTGCTGCGCAGGAGTCGCGTCGGCCTCGGCTTGCGCCTCGCGAGCGAAGCGGGGGAAGTGCACGATGTTCGACTCGGCCGATGCATCGAGCTGGTCGTGCGCATCGTGCGATTCGTGCGCTTCATGCGATTCGGCCGGAGCGGGTTGCCCGGCCTGCGCGCTTGCTGCAACCGGTGTTCGCGTTGCAGCGTGCGCTGGCACCGATACCACAGCGGGAGAAACCGCTACGGCAAGCGCGGGTGCCTGTTCCTGCACCTTCGCTGGGCTGAACGTGAAGAACGGTTCGGCGGCGTGCGTCTCGGCGGCGGCCGACGGTTCGTCGTCGAGCAGGACCCACGGCATGCCGTGATCCAGCGTTGGCCAGGGTGAGGGCGTTACGGCTTCCCCGGCAGCAGCTTGCACCGGCTCGACGTGCGTCGCCTCGCTCGAGGCGCCTTGCGTGGCTTCGTCCACGTGCGCAGGCATCGGTTGCCAGGGAGTCGGCGCAGCGGATGTCGCGCCTGACGTCGTGTCGTGCGGTTGCGCTGCGGCGTGCACTTCCTCGAACGATTGCACACCCGGGTTTGGCGAAACGTAGTCACCGTTCTGCTGCGTGACCGGAGCGAATGTCGTTTCCAGCGACCCGCCCGAAGGCGTTACCGGCACCGCCGCCGTCGAGATGTCCGGCGATGCGCTCGGGAATTGCGCATGCGTTTCCTCCTCGCCCGCGAGTGTGCCCGCTTCGTCCAGGGTGCGGCGTGCGAGGCTCGCGCCGGCGAGCGTCGTCCAGCGTGCGGCGTTCTCTTCGATCGAGCGCAACGTTTCGAGCACGCTCATCGAGAGCGGTGCCCCAGCCTGCGGTGCGCTGGTGGGCGCGGGGCGCGAATAGGCGGGCGTTGCGGGAGGCGTTTCGGCCATGTGCGAGGCGAACGGCGCAGTGCGCGGCGCACCCATGGGCGGGCGTGGGTTCACGCGTGCGGGTTGTCCCTGCCAGACGTACGGGCGCGGCGGCTTCGCGACGCGAGGCGGCGCGGCGGCCGCGGCGCGCGCTGCCGTGCTGCCCGCTGCGGGCGGCGGCGCCGTGCGGTGCGGCATGACGGGTTGTGCGAAGGGCGAAGTCAGTGGATCGGGCGGTGCCGGCGTCGTGCCGAACGCGGCACTGCGCGCAGCGGCTGCGGCCGCGGCGGCGCCGGCCATGAGCGGCGCACCGTGCACCGCAGCTGAAGCCGCGCGCGCGCCCGCACCCGTCATCGCGGCGGCCATGGCCGGTCGCGTGTGACCCGTCTCCGCGCGCCACGGCGCATTGGGTTGCGCGGGGACGCCCTGCGCCCAATGCGCTCCCGCCACGTCCTGCACTGTGCTCGCACCGCGCGCCGGCCGGCGGCGCGCTTCGCCGAGCGGTGCGCCTTGCTGCAGCGGCGCGCGCGGCGGCTCCATCGGTGCTCGCGACGTACCCGTTGGCTGCGTTTGCACCGGCGCACGCGTGCCGCGCAGCCAGTCGGCGGCCGCGGTTGGTTCGGTGCGCGCCCATGCCGCGGCGGGATCGGCGGGACCACGCAAGCCTGGTTCGGCACGCCACGACGCAGCATCCGCCAACGCGTCCTGTGCGGTGGCAGCGGCCGACGCTGCGCCAAGTCCTGCGGCCATCGCGCCGGCTGTGCGCGGGTTATCGCGACCCTCGCGCATTTCACGCGCGGGCGGGCGCCAGATCGTCGGCCGTTTGCGTCGCGCGCCGTCGCCAGGCATCGGCGGGTTGAGGGTGGCGGCGCCATGCGCGGGAAGTCCCTCTTCCGCCGCGGCGCGGCGGCTGCGGCGTTCGCGGCGCGGGCTGTCTTGAGTCTCACGCGCGGCGCGGATGTTCAGGCCGAGCCCGAGCGAGATGTCGGCCCAGGCGAGGAATTCGCGCCAATGGAAGTCGAGCAGCCACGGCAAGCTCACGAGGAGGAGCGCCGTCATCGCGAGCGGCGCGGCCACGCGGCCGATGAGCTTGCCGAGCCCGCCCGAAAGTGCGTGGCCGAGCGCGTCGAAACCGGCGATGTCGATAAGCGTCGCCTCGAGCGCGCAACTCGCCACGAGCACGCCGACGAAGCCGAGCCAAAGCCGGATCGTGCCCGGGCCGCGCAGGCCCGCGCCGCCCGGCAGCACGGACTTGACGAGACGCCAGATCAGAGGGATGAACCAGACGGCCGAAACGCCGAACCAGCCAGGAACTACCGTGTGCATGCCAAAGATGTACGTAGAGAAGGTGTGCGACGTGTGGAGTGTAACCGCTCGGCCCCTGCGCGCCGCCATCCACTTGAGGGCGGTGTTGCGCGCGGCCCGGCGGGCGTTGCGCGCCCGACACGCCAAAGACCCTGCGCGCGCCGCTTTGGTTCGCGCGCAACAAAAAAAGCGCCGCGCCGGGTAAGGGCGCGGCGGCTCATGCGGGCAGCGTTCACTGCGCCGGTTTGGCGTCGGATGCGGCGCCGGGCGTCGGGGCTGGCTCGGCGCCCTGCTCGGCGAGCGTCAGGCGGTCGCCGTTTTCCAGCACGAGAAAGAGCGACTGCGGATGGCGCATCTGCACGCCCGAGCGCGCGATATGCGAGAGCGCTTCCAGCCAGGCGCCCTCGATATCGCCGCCCGTGCCGATGCACGCCATGCGCGTGCCGCCGAGCTGGCTGAACGAGAGCAGGCCGTTCTTGAGTGTATAGGCGCCGAAATAGCGGTTGCAGCCCGAGAAGCCGCTTGCGCGGCGCTGGCCGCTCTCGGTCGAGAGGTCGAGCGTGATGGGGCGGGCGTCGGGGTTTTCGGTGTTGCCGGCGTCGGATTTCGGGCCCGGCACGGCGCGCAACGTGCCGTCGGCGCGCTTCCATTCCACGAGCTGCCAGTGCGTGTTGTCGAGCAGTTGCGTCGTTGCTGGGTTGAACGGATCGGGCAGCGGCGCTGAGGCGTCCGTGTGCACGGGCAGCTTGCACGCGCAAACCAGCAGGGCCGCAGCGAGCATCGCCGTGCGCGTGGCCAGCTTTCGCACGAATTCGCCTCGGGCAGGGCGCAGCCGCTGGCGCATATTCATGCGCGGATGGCTCGGTGCCTGGCTCGGCGTCTGGCTCGCCGTCTGGCTGATAGGCATCGCATCGTTCCTCGTAATCGACGAAGGCGTAAGCGTAACGCACCGCGCTGCAGCATGCGAGCGCAAACGTGCGTGCGCCGCGCTTGAACCGGGCGGCCGCCCACGCCCCAAAGCGCCTCGCCCCGGTAAGGTCGCGTGTTAACATCGGCGCTCTTACGCATTTGCGCCATACCGCCATTCTGGAGACATCATGCAAACCCGCCCCCGCATCGGCACGCCGCTTTCCGCTTCCGCCACCCGTGTCATGCTGCTCGGCGCGGGCGAGCTCGGCAAGGAAGTGATCATCGCGCTGCAACGTCTCGGCGTTGAGGTGATCGCCGTCGATCGTTACGAAAACGCGCCCGGCCATCAGGTCGCGCATCGCGCGCACGTGATCGACATGGCCGATCCCAAGGCGCTGCGCGCGCTCATCGACGCCGAACGCCCCCATCTCGTCGTGCCCGAAATCGAAGCGATCGCCACCGATGCGCTCGCCGCCGTCGAGGCCGAGGGTGTCGCCGAGGTGATCCCCACCGCGCGCGCCGCGCAACTCACGATGAACCGCGAGGGCATCCGCCGCCTCGCCGCCGAGGAACTCGGCCTCGCCACGTCGCCCTATGCGTTCGCCGATTCGCTCGACGAGCTGAAGGCGGGCGTCGCCAAGGTCGGCTATCCGTGCGTGGTGAAGCCGGTGATGTCGTCGTCGGGCAAGGGGCAGTCGGTCGTGCGCAGCGATGCCGACGTCGAGCGCGCATGGGAATATGCGCTCGCGGGCGGCCGCGTGAATCGCGGGCGCGTGATCGTCGAGGGCTTCATCAACTTCGACTATGAAATCACGCAGCTCACCGTGCGCGCGATCGACCCGGCCGGCGGCCAGGTGCAAACGTACTTCTGCGATCCGATCGGCCACCTCCAGGTGGACGGCGACTACGTCGAATCGTGGCAGCCGCAGCCGATGAGCGCGAAGGCGCTCGAGCGCTCGCGCGAGATCTCGCACAAGGTGACCGAGGCGCTGGGCGGGCGAGGTCTCTTCGGCGTCGAACTGTTCGTGCGCGGCGACGAGGTGTGGTTCTCGGAAGTGAGCCCGCGCCCGCACGACACGGGGCTCGTGACGCTCGCGTCGCAGCGCTTCTCGGAGTTCGAACTGCATGCGCGCGCGATTCTCGGCCTGCCCGTCGATACGACGGCGCGCGGTCCGGGCGCCTCGGCCGTGATCTACGGCGGCATGGACGCGCGCGGCATCGCGTTCGAGGGCGTCGCACAGGCGCTGGCCGTGCCGGGCGCGGATCTGCGCCTGTTCGGCAAGCCCGAGAGCTTCGTGAAGCGTCGCATGGGCGTCGCGCTCGCCACCGGCGCCGACACCGACGAAGCACGCTCGCGCGCCCGCGAAGCGGCCGCGGCGGTTCGTCCTGTGCCGGGCGACGCGGTGCGGTGAGCGCGCGGCGTGCCGCCAACGCAACATAGGAGAACATCATGATCGCTGGTCGAAGCGGCGCAATCCGGTTGGCGGCAGCGTGCGGTCTCGCCGCCGCGCTGCATGTGAGCGCGGCAAACGCGGCCCCGCTCGAAGTGCGCGAGATCCAGGTGCAATCGCGCCACACGTTTAGCTACACCTGCGCCAACAGCAAGACCTTCAAGGTCACCTATCTGAACGCCGCCAATGGCCAGAGCTTCGCGCTCGTGCCCGTGGAAGGCCGCAAGCTCCTTTTCGTCGGTGTGATCGCCGCTTCGGGCGTGAAGTATGTCGCCGACCGCTACACGTGGTGGACCAAGGGCCCCGGCGCGGATCTCTACGACGTCACGTCCGACGTGAGTCCGAAGCCGGTGCTCTCAGGCTGCGCGACGATCATGCGCTAACGCCGGACGCACGCTTCACGACACATTCCGCCTTGCGGGAGTAACCTGTCGGCCTGTTCGCGAAGGCCGGCTGCCGCCCGCGCCGCCGGCCACGCTCTTGCCAACGAGGTGGTCGATGAAAGCATCGGATCTGTTCGTGAAGGCGCTGGAAGCCGAAGGCGTCGAATATGTGTTCGGTATTCCAGGGGAAGAGAACCTCGATCTGCTCGAATCGCTGCGGCGCTCGAAGATTCGTCTGATCGTCACGCGCCACGAGCAGGCCGCGGGCTTCATGGCCGCCACTTACGGACGGCTGACGGGCCGCACCGGCGTGTGTCTGGCCACGCTCGGCCCCGGCGCCACCAACTTCGTGACCGCCGCGGCCTATGCGCAGCTGGGCGGCATGCCCATGCTGATGGTCACGGGCCAGAAGCCCATCAAGTCGAGCAAGCAGGGCCACTTCCAGATTGTCGACGTGGTGCGCATGATGGAGCCGCTCACCAAGTACGCGCGTCAGATCGTCTCCATCGGCAACATTCCGGCGCTCGTGCGCGAGGCGTTTCGCCAGGCCGAGCAGGAGCGGCCCGGCGCCGTGCATCTCGAGCTGCCCGAAGATGTGGCCGACGAAGAGGGCGACGGCAAGCCCATTCCCAAGAGCTTCAGCCGCCGCCCCGTGGCCGAGGAAAAGGCCGTTGCTCATGCGGTCGGGGCGATCTGCAAGGCGCGCCATCCGCTTCTCATGATCGGCGCGGGGGGCAATCGCAAGACCACGCGCAACGTGCTGGGCGAATTCGTCGACGAAACCGGCATCCCGTTCTTCACCACGCAAATGGGCAAGGGCGTGATCGACGAGTCGCATCCGCTCTGGCTCGGTAACGCCACGCTGTCGGACGGCGACTTCGTGCACCGCGCGATCGAGCACGCCGACTGCATCATCAACGTCGGCCACGATGTCATCGAAAAGCCACCGTTCTTCATGCGCAGCGCGGAAGAGAAAACCGTCATCCACGTGAATTTTCTCGGCGCGGAAGTCGACCCCGTGTATTTCCCGCAGATCGAGGTGGTGGGCGACATCGCCAACGCCGTCTGGCAGCTCAAGGAGAGCCTGAAACCGCGCGAGCACGCGTGGGACTTCGCGCGCTTCGAGGAGATCAAGCGCCATTTCGAGGCGCATCTCGCCAAAGGTCAGCACGACGAGCGCTTTCCCATGTACCCGGTGCGGCTCGTGCACGACGTCTACGGCGCGATGCCCGAGGACGGCATTCTGTGCCTCGACAACGGCATGTACAAGATCTGGTTCGCCCGCTATTACCGCGCGCGTGAGCCCAATTCGATCCTGCTCGACAACGCGCTCGCCTCGATGGGCGCGGGGCTGCCCTCGGCTATCGCCACGAAGATCGTGCATCCGCAGCGTAAGGTCGTGGCGGTGTGCGGCGACGGCGGTTTCATGATGAATTCGCAGGAACTGGAGACGGCGGTGCGCCTGAAGCTCGATCTCGTCGTGCTGCTGTTGCGCGACGACGCGTTCGGCATGATCCGCTGGAAGCAGGAAAACATGAATTTCCCCGACTACGGGATGACGCTGCAGAACCCCGATTTCGTCGACTATGCGCAGAGCTATGGCGCGCATGGCCACCGCGCGGGCTCGGCGGACGAATTCAAGCCGCTCGTCGAACAGTGCCTGGCGCAACCGGGCGTGCATGTGATCGACGTGCCCATCGACTATTCGGACAACGAGCGCGTGCTCAATCGCGACATCAAGCGCCTTAGCGCGCAGCTTTGACGCCGCACTTACGGAGAACCCGTCATGCTCAAACCGACCTATCCGTACTATCTGGCCAACGAGGCCGTCGCTGCCAATACCGACCTCGAAGTCACCGACAAATACAGCGGCGAAGTCGCCACGCGCGTTGCGCTTGCCGACGCGAAAGCGATCGACAAAGCCATCGCGGCGGCCGAAGCCGCCATGCCCGCCATGCGCGCGTTCCCGCCGTACAAGCGCCAGGCCGTGATCGATCATTGCGTGGCGCGCTTTCGCGAGCGCTTCGACGAGCTGGCGATGGCGCTGTGCATCGAGGCGGGCAAGCCGATCAACGACTCGCGCGGCGAGGCCACGCGCCTGATCGACACGTTCCGCGTGGCCGCCGAAGAGAGCGTGCGTATCGACGGCGAGATCGTGAATCTCGAGATTTCGGCGCGCGCGAAGGGCTATCACGGTTACGTGAAGCGTGTGCCGATCGGGCCGTGCTCGTTCATCTCGCCGTTCAATTTTCCGCTCAATCTGGCTGCGCACAAAGTCGCGCCGGCGCTCGCCGCCGGTGTGCCGTTCGTGTTGAAGCCCGCGAGCCGCACGCCGGTGGGGGCGCTCATCATCGGCGAGGTGCTGGCGGAAACCGACCTGCCCAAGGGCGCGTTCTCGATCCTGCCCGCGCACCGCGACGGCGCCGACCTCTTCACCACCGACGAGCGCTTCAAGCTGCTCTCGTTCACGGGCTCGCCCGCGGTGGGCTGGGACCTCAAGAAGAAGGCCGGGAAGAAGAAGGTGGTGCTGGAACTCGGCGGCAATGCGGCGGCTATCGTCGACGGCGATCAGGGCGGCAAGCTCGATTATGTGGTCGATCGCCTGGCTTTCGGCGCGTACTACCAGTCGGGGCAGAGCTGCATCGGCGTGCAGCGCATTCTCGTGCACGCGTCGATTTACGACACGCTGCGCGAGAAACTCATCGCCAAGGTCAAGACGCTCAAGATGGGCGACCCGAAGGACGAGACGACCTTCGTCGGGCCGATGATCTCCGAGTCCGAGTCGAAGCGTCTGGCGGGCTGGATGGAGAGCGCGGTGCTCGCGGGTGCGAAGATCGTCGCGGGCGGCAAGGTGGACGGCGCGATGTTCGAGGCCACACTGCTCGAAGACGTGCGCCGCGACACCGACCTCTACCGCAAGGAGGCGTTCGGGCCGGTCGCGATCCTGGAGCGTTTCGACGACTTCGGCCGTGCGCTCGAGATCGTCAATGACAGTGATTTCGGCCTGCAGGCGGGCGTGTTCACGGACTCGCTCGCCAACGCGCATCGCGCGTGGGACGGGCTCGATGTAGGCGGCGTGGTGATCAACGACATTCCGTCATTTCGCGTCGATAACATGCCGTACGGCGGCGTGAAGGACTCCGGCCTCGGGCGCGAGGGCGTGCGCTACGCGATCGAGGATATGACCGAACTGCGGCTAATGGTGATTCGCGAGACATGGTGAGCAGGGGCTGGCGGAAAAAAGGATGCGATGCTTCGCCGCATGGCGCACGGGGTTTTCTCGTGCGCCGCGTTGCAGAACGCATGGTCTGCTGCCATAGGGATTTATGCCAAGGTGCTACAATACCGGCCTTTGAGCCCTTTGCGCCTGCCGCAGAGGGCGGGCAGAACGCCGGCGGCAAGCCGCCCCGGGCTTGCTGGATTGGCCTGAAAAGCCGATCGAGCCGTTTTGACATATCCGGCGCACGCCAGTCAATAGACCAGGACGGCGCCGGAACCATCTGGAATCGAGCGAGTCTGGCTGGGTTGAACCCGAGCGAGCGCGGCGATGGAACCTGCGCCCCGTCCCCGGCAGACTTTCTCGTCGTCCACGGGCCATCCCGGGCCATCCGTTTGCCGGGAGGCCCTCGCGGGCGCGTGTTCCGCCCGTCGCAGCAGGGTGCCTGATGAGTTGTTCGGCGCCTGTGCGTCGACCTGCAATGCCCAGCAGTGACCTTTTGAGGCGCTCCCGCGCCTTGCGCGAATAGCGCCTTTATAGCGAAGCCACCATGTCCGACACAGCCGTCACGCCCAGCACTGCGAACTTTGACCAGTTTGGTCTGGCCCCCGAAATCCTCAGGGCCGTCAAGGAGCAGGGTTACACGACGCCCACGCCAATCCAGGCGGAGGCGATTCCCGTGGTGCTCACGGGCCGCGACGTGATGGGCGCCGCTCAAACCGGCACGGGCAAGACGGCGAGCTTCTCGCTGCCGATCCTGCAACGCCTCTTGCCGATGGCGAGCACGAGCGCTTCGCCCGCACGCCATCCGGTGCGAGCATTGATTCTCACGCCTACGCGTGAACTGGCCGACCAGGTCGCCAACAACGTGCGCACCTACGCGCAGCACACGCCGCTGCGCAGCGCGGTAGTGTTCGGCGGCGTCGACATGAATCCGCAGTCCGACGAGCTGCGCCGCGGCGTGGAAATCCTGATTGCGACGCCTGGCCGCCTGCTCGACCACGTGCAGCAAAAGACCACCAACCTGGGTCAGGTGCAGATGCTGGTGCTCGACGAAGCCGACCGCATGCTCGACATGGGCTTCCTGCCCGACCTGCAGCGCATCCTGAACCTGCTGCCGAAGGAGCGTCAGACGCTGCTCTTCTCGGCCACGTTCTCTGGCGAGATCAAGAAGCTTGCCGCGACCTATCTGCGCACGCCGCAGACCATTGAGGTGGCGCGCAGCAACTCTACCGCGACCAACGTCACCCAGGTGGTGTACGAAGTCGCCGAGGGCGACAAAACCGGCGCGGTCGTTCAGTTGATCCGCGACCGGGGCCTGAAGCAGGTGATCGTGTTCTGCAACAGCAAGATCGGCGCAAGCCGCCTCGCGCGCCAGATCGAAAAGCAGGGCATCGTCGCGTCCGCGATCCACGGCGACCGCACGCAGGGCGAGCGCATGCAGGCGCTCGACGCCTTCAAGCGCGGCGAAATCGAAGCGCTCGTGGCGACCGACGTGGCTGCGCGCGGCCTCGACATTGTCGAGTTGCCCGCTGTCATCAACTTCGACCTGCCTTTCAACGCCGAAGACTACGTGCACCGTATCGGCCGCACAGGCCGTGCGGGCGCCTCGGGTGACGCGCTTTCGCTGTGCAGCCCGAACGAGAAGAAGCAGCTCGCCGATATCGAGAAGCTCATCAAGCGTCCGCTGACTGTCGAGCGCCTCGTGGTTGACGTGCCGGTGCCGCATCACGAGGGTGGCGCCCGCCGCCGCGAGCGCGACGGGCATGAAAGCCGCGAAGGCCGCGGTGAGCGCGGCGCGCACCGCCGTGCGGCGTCGTTCGAGCGCCCGCATCATCATCGTTCGCAGCCTGTCGACGATTTTTTCCTGAAGCCCTACGAGCCCTCGGCGAGTGCGCGCAGCAAGGCGGAAGACAAGCCCGCGAACGCCGCGCCGCAAAAGCAGCAGTCGAAGCAGCCGCTCGCGGCGCTGCTGGGCGGCCTCGGGTCGTCGTGGCGCAATAAGCCGACGTCGTCTTCGTCGAGCTGAGTTTGAGCGCGAAATAGTCGCGCCGCGCAGAAAAAACGGCATGTCGCGCCTGGCGGCATGCCGTTTTTGTTTATGCGGCTGGCAATTGCGCGAGCTGTCGTTTCCACGCATCGGTCGCGTCAAGCTGGAACGCTTCGAGCGTCGCGGGCGCGGGATCGTGCAATTCGAGACCCAGATGCCCCGCCGCGGCCATCAGCGCTTGCAGCGGGCGTGATGCATCCAGCGCCGGCGCCCCGGTCTGCTTCGAGAGCTTTTCGCCTTGCGCGTTCGTGACGACGGGCACGTGCAGATACGCGGGCGTCGGCGCGCCAAGACACTGCTGGAGCCAGATCTGCCGCGCCGTCGAGTCGAGCAGGTCCGCGCCGCGCACCACGTGCGTGATGCGCTGTTCGGCGTCGTCCACGACGACGGCGAGCTGGTAGGCCCACTGGCCGTCCGCGCGCAGCAGCACGAAATCGCCGACTTCGGTCGCGAGGTCCTGGTGCTGCGGGCCTTGCCAGCGATCGTCGAAGCGGATCAGTGCGGGATTGCTGTGCGCGCCGGCAGGTTTGTGGTCAGGTTCGTCCGCAGATTCTTCGTCAGGCACGCGCAGCCGCCACGCGCGTGCGGGTTTGCCATGCAGGCCGTCGCGGCAGGTGCCCGGATAGATCAGCGTGGCGTTGCGCTGATGCGCGCGCAGTTGCGAATCGGCGATTTCCTTGCGCGTGCAGCCGCACGGGTAGACGTGACCTGAGGCGATCAGCCGGTCGAGCGCCGCGCGGTAAAGATCGGTGCGGCGGCTCTGCCATTCGGGCGGCTCGTCGGCGTGAAAGCCGAAGGCCGCAAGCGTCGCGAGAATGTCCTCGGCTGCGCCCGGCACGGTGCGCGGGCCGTCGATGTCCTCCACGCGCACGAGCCACACGCCGCCATGCGCTCGCGCGTCGAGCCAGCTCGCGAGCGCCGAAACGAGCGAGCCAAAGTGCAGCGGGCCAGTGGGCGAGGGCGCGAAGCGCCCGCGATACCCTTGCGGCGTTGCGCTCACGCGCGCGGCTTAAGCGGCAGCCTGAGCCGCTGCATCCGTTGCGCTCACGCGCTCCGGATGGCACGCCGGGCAGCTCTTGCCCGCGACATAGAGCGGCGAAGCCTGCTCTTGCGGCGTCACGACGGCGCGGCACGCGAAGCACTGCGCGGTGTCCGTCGGTTCGAGCTGCGGATTGAGCGCGGTGCGCTGGTCGAACACGAAGCAGTCGCCGTTGTAATGCGCGCCGCCCACTTCCTCAAAGTACTTGAGAATGCCGCCTTCGAGCTGGTACACGTGCTCGATGCCCACTTCCTTCATGTGGATGGCGGCCTTTTCGCAGCGAATGCCGCCCGTGCAGAACGACACGACCGTCTTGCCTTCGAGGTCGGCGCGGTTCGCCTCGATCGCGCCGGGGAATTCGCTGAACTTGTCGATGCGGTAGTCGAGCGCCTTGTCGAACGTGCCGACATCGATTTCGAACGCGTTGCGCGTGTCGAGCATGACGACGGGGCGGCCTTCGTCGTCGAAGCCGCGGTCGAGCCATTGCTTAAGCACGACAGGCGCCACGAAAGGCGCGCGGCCTTCCTCGGGGCGGATCGCGGGCTTCTTCATCGTGATGATCTCGCGCTTCAGGCGCACGAGCATGCGGTTGAAGGGCCGCGTTTCGGAGAGACTTTCCTTGAACCGCAGCGTCGCGAACTTGCCCTCGAAGAGCGGATCGTGGTTGATGTAGTCCATGAAGGCGCGCACGTTGCTTTCATCGCCGGCAACGAAGAGGTTGATGCCTTCCGGCGCGAGCAGGATCGTGCCCCGCAAATCGAGCGATTTGCAGCGTTCGAGCACGAGCGGACGCCACTCGGCGGTCTTGTCGAGCGTGGCGAACTGATAAGCGGAGAGATTGAGGATACGCATGGTGCAACTGGAAAGGCGCCATAAAAAAGCGCGTGAAACCGGAGCCGGGCGCGCGTGCTACCTGTGAACTGCGGGCCCCAGGAAAACGGGAATTGGGGCAGGGCGCGCGGCGGGCGCAATCCGCTATTATCCCTCAATCGCGCCTCGCGGCGCCTGCGGCGTAGTCGACACGCCGTGCGTCGGCCCTGCGCCCGCGCAAGGTCCTGGCCAGAGCGGTTGGGCCGCCCCGGCCAACGTCCCGTGCGCATGCGAGCGAGCGCCGAAAATCGCGTGCCCCTGAAGGTACAATGACGGCCATGTCAGATCCCCGCTTTGTCCATCTCCGCGTCCACTCCGAATTCTCGATTGCCGACGGCATCGTGCGCCTCGACGACCTCGTCAAGGCGGCAGCCAAGGACGGCCAGGGCGCCCTCGCGCTCACCGACCTCGGCAACGCATTCGGCCTTGTCCGTTTCTACACCGAAGCCCGCGGCAAAGGGGTCAAACCCATTGCCGGCTGCGACGTCTGGATCACCAATCCCGACGACCGCGACAAGCCGTCGCGCCTTCTGCTGCTGGTGAAGAACAAGCGTGGCTACCTGAATCTGTGCGAGCTGCTTTCCAAAGCGTGGCTCACGAACCAGTATCGCGGCCGCGCGGAAGTCGACGTTGCGTGGCTCGAAGAAGGGCTGGCCGAGGGCCTGCTCGCCATCTCGGGTGCGCAACAGGGCGACGTGGGTCTCGCGCTCGCAGCGGGCAATACGGAAAGCGCGAAGCGCCATGCGCAGCGCTGGGCGAAGCTGTTCCCGAACGCGTATTACATCGAGCTGCAGCGCTGCGGCCAGCCCGGCGGCGAGCAGTATGTCGAGCAGGCGGTGGCGCTCGCGTCGCAACTGAAGCTGCCGGTGGTCGCCACGCACCCCATGCAGTTCATGACCGACGAGGAATACACCGCGCACGAAGCGCGCGTGTGCATCTCGGAAGGCGACATGCTCGCGAATCCGCGCCGCCAGAAGCGCTTCACGACCGATCAGCGTTTTCGCACGCAGGACGAAATGGCCGCGCTTTTCGCGGACATTCCTTCGGCAATCGCGAACACCATCGAAATCGCCAGGCGCTGCAATCTCACGCTCGAACTCGGCAAGCCGAAGCTGCCGCTGTTCCCGACGCCCGACGGCCTCTCGCTCGACGACTATCTCGTGCAGCTTTCGAGAGAAGGTCTCGAAAAGCGCCTCGTGCAGCTGTATCCGGACGAAGCCGAACGCGAGCAGGAGCGCGCGCGCTATAACGAGCGGCTCGAATTCGAGTGCGGGACCATCATCAAGATGGGCTTCCCAGGCTACTTCCTGATCGTTGCGGACTTCATCAACTGGGCGAAGAATAACGGCGTGCCGGTGGGGCCGGGCCGGGGTTCGGGCGCGGGCTCGCTCGTCGCATACGCGCTCGGCATTACCGATCTCGACCCGCTGCGCTACAACCTGCTGTTCGAGCGCTTCCTGAATCCGGAACGCGTGTCGATGCCCGACTTCGACATCGACTTCTGCCAGCACGGGCGCGACCGCGTCATTCAGTACGTGAAGGAGAAGTACGGCGCCGACGCGGTGTCGCAGATCGCCACCTTCGGCACCATGGCCGCGAAGGCCGCGGTGCGCGACATCGGCCGCGTGCTCGATCTCGGCTACAACTTCACCGACGGCGTCGCCAAGCTGATTCCGTTCAAGCCGGGCAAGCATGTCACCATCGCCGACGCGATGAAGGAAGAGCCGCTCCTGCAGGAGCGCTACGACAACGAAGACGAAGTGCACCAGCTGCTCGACCTCGCGCAGCTCGTGGAAGGTCTCACGCGTAACGTGGGCATGCACGCGGGCGGCGTGCTGATTGCACCGGGCAAGCTCACCGACTTCTGCCCGCTCTACACGCAGGGCGACGAAAGCGGCGTCGTGAGCCAGTACGACAAGGACGACGTGGAAGCCGTCGGCCTCGTGAAGTTCGACTTTCTGGGTCTGACCACGCTCACGATTCTCGACTGGGCCGAGCGCTATATCCGCATGCTCGATCCGTCGAAGAAAGACTGGTCGCTCGCCCAGGTGCCGCTCGACGACGCACCGTCGTTCCAGATCCTCAAGAAAGCGAATACGGTTGCCGTGTTCCAGCTGGAAAGCCGCGGCATGCAGGGCATGCTGAAGGACGCGCAGCCCGACCGCTTCGAGGACATCATCGCGCTCGTCGCCTTGTATCGTCCGGGCCCGATGGACTTGATCCCGAGCTTCTGCGCGCGTAAGCACGGTCGCGAAGTGGTGGAGTATCCCGATCCGCGTGTCGAACCTGTTCTGAAAGAGACCTACGGCATCATGGTCTACCAGGAGCAGGTGATGCAGATGGCGCAGATCATCGGCGGCTACTCGCTCGGCGGCGCGGACTTGCTGCGTCGCGCGATGGGCAAGAAGAAGCCCGAGGAAATGGCCCAGCACCGCGAGATCTTCGCGGAAGGCGCGGCGAAGAATGGCCTGACGCGCGAGAAGGCGGACGAGACCTTCGACTTGATGGAGAAGTTCGCGGGCTACGGCTTCAACAAGTCGCACGCCGCCGCTTACGCGCTCCTCGCTTATCACACGGCGTGGCTCAAGGCGCACCATCCGGCGGAATTCATGGCGGCGAATATGTCGCTCGCCATGGACGACACCGACAAGGTGAAGATCCTCTTCGAGGATTGCCTGACCAACAAGATGGTCGTGCTGCCGCCGGACGTGAATGCCTCGGCGTACCGCTTCGAGCCGGTGGCCGACGCCAGCGTGGCCGAAGGCAAGCGCTCGCGCACGATCCGCTACGGTCTCGGCGCGATCAAGGGCAGCGGCCAGAACGCCATCGAAGAAATTTTGCGCGCGCGTGAAGAGGGCGGTCCGTTCAAGGACCTGTTCGACTTCTGCGAGCGAATCGACCGTCGTCTCGTGAATCGCCGCACCATCGAAGCGATGATCCGTGCTGGCGCGTTCGACACGATTCACGCGAACCGCGCACAGTTGCTCGCGTCCGTGCCGATGGCGATGGAAGCCGCCGACCAGGCGAGCGCCAACGCCATGCAGGCCGGCCTCTTCGACATGGGTGACGCACCGCTCGCCGCGCACGAACTGGTGGACGAGCCGGCGTGGGGCGAGAAGCGCAAGCTCCAGGAAGAGAAAGCAGCGCTGGGTTTCTACCTCTCGGGCCACCTTTTCGACGCCTACAAGGACGAAGTGCGCCGCTTCGTGCGCCAAAAGATCGGCGAGCTGAAGGAAGGGCGCGACAAGCTGATCGCGGGCGTGATCGCTTCGTTGCGCACGCAAATGACCCAGCGCGGCAAGATGCTGATCGCGCTGCTCGACGACGGCACCGGCCAGTGCGAAGTGACGGTGTTCAACGAGCAGTTCGAGGCGCACAAGGCGCTCTTCAAGGAAGACGAGCTACTCGTCGTGCAGGGCGGGGCGCGCAATGACGCGTTCACGGGCGGCATTCGCTTCACCGTGGATACCGTGATGGACCTGGAGCGCGCGCGTAGCCGCTACGCGCAAGCCGTGAAGCTGCAGATGAACGGCAATGCCAATGCCGGCGCGCTGCGCACGGTGCTCGAAGCGTATCGCGCGAAGCCCGACGACTCGCTTCCGGCGCCTGCCACGGAAACGCGCGGCCGCGGCGGCTTCGGGCGCGATCGCGGCGAGCGCGCGCAAGCGGTCATTCCGAACGGGCTCGCGGTGCAGATCGCTTATCGCAACGATCGGGCGGAGGGCGAAGTGCGTCTGGGCGACGCCTGGCGAGTCAAGCCCACCGACGATCTGCTCGCCGCGCTGCGTGGCGAGTTCGCTGGCAGCGAAATCGAGATCGTGTACTGACGGGATCCGGCGGCAGGCGGCATGGCAGTTTTCGCGCTGCCATACCACGGCACGCCGCGCCATCCCGTGCCGTCGTTCGGCGATACGCGCGTTTAGCTCGCGAGTTCGGCCAGACCGCGTTCGGCGCGCACGGTACCGTCCGCGATCCGCACCTTGACCCGTTCCTCGTTGGAGCTTGCCTGCGCGCGCGGTTGCTCGCGGTGCCACAGGTGGAAAATTTCCGTGGCATAGGCGCCGAGCTTGCGGTGCACGCCGCAATTGGCGAGCCGGGCCACGAAATCGGCGTCCTCGTGCCCCCAGCCGGTGAAGCTGGTGTCGAAGCCGTTCACGCGCTCGATGTCGCTGCGCCAGGCGCTCATGTTGCAGCCCTTGATACCGCGCCACTTGAACTGCTCGATCACGCGCCACTTGCGATCCGGCAGCTTGATGAAGAGGGGCGCGATCTTGTTGACGTGGCCAGACAGGCGTTGTTGCACCCAGAAGCCGAAGCCTTTGTCCGCAAGTGGAGTCGTCTGTGCGATCGCCTGCTGTGTGAGCGTTTCGTCGAGCAGGATGCGGCTGCCGGTGATGACGGCGTGCTCGCTTGCGAGCTGCCGATGGCGCGCAACGAAATCGTGCTGCGCTACGCAGTCGCCGTCGAGAAAGATCAGGTAATCGCCGCGGGCCTGGACGATGCCTTTGTTGCGGATCTCGGCGAGGCGAAAGCCATCGTCCGGGTGCCACACATGCTCCATGCGCACCGGACTCGACGCCGCGCAGCGCTCCACGGTTTCGCGGGTCGCATTGGCCGAGCCGTCGTCGGCGACGATGATTTCGTAGTGCGTGTCGGACTGGGCGCACAAGCTGGCCAGTACCCGTTCGAGCGCATCGGGCCGGTTATAGGTGCTGACGATCACCGAAACCAGCATGTCGCGACGCGCGTTCATCGGCTCTCCGGTGCGGCGTCGCGGGCTTTTGCCGCGGCGGACTGCTGTGTCTCGAGGAGCATGAGCTTCAGGTAGCGGTAGTAGGTGCCTTCGGCGTTGGAGATCGCCAGCACGAAGCCCATTTTGCCGTCGAGAAAGCCGCGCTGAATGATCCAGCTGCGCACAAAAGACCAGAAGCCGTGCAGCACCGCCTTGCGCAGGCCGCCGCGCTTGCCGCGTGCCGCGCCCTGGGTCGCGCCGTAGGTCGAATAGCTGTCGATTTTGCCGAGCACTTCGGAGAAGTCGCGGAAGCTGTAGTGAATCAGCGCCTGAGCGAGCGTGCCGACGCGCGCCTCGGGCGCGGCGATCACGCGTTCGTGCACGAGATCGTTCGAGAAGCGCGCCGCGTCGCGGCGAAAGAGCCGCGTCACATAGTCGGGTGACCAGCCGGAATGGCGGATCCACTTGCCGCAGTAATTCGATTGGCGAGGCACGCGGAACAGGTCGGCGCCGTTCGTCTTCACGCTTGCGAGAATCTCGTCGCGAAGCAGGGGGGAGACGCGTTCGTCGGCGTCGAGCGAGAGAATCCACGGGCCGCGGGCCGCGTCGAGCGCGCGCTGCTTTTGCGGGCCGAAACCGGGCCAGTCGGTTTCGACGACCGTCGCGCCGAACTCGCGGCAGATGGCCTGAGTGCCGTCCGTACTGCCCGAATCGAGCACGACGATTTCGTCGACCCAGCCGTGCACGGAAGCAAGGCAGTCCCGAATATCGTGTGCTTCGTTTTTGACGATGACGATGACACTGATCGCATCGGGTTTGGCGCTGTCGTTCATCGGCGCTGGCTCGCGATGGCTGGAAGAAGGTGAAGAAGTGGTGAGGCCGGCTGGAGCTGGCCTCGCGTTCGGAGAGAACTTCGCGCCGACGCCTGCTGCGTCTTGCTGCGCGCGCGTTCGTGCCCCGAAGCCGGATCGCTGAGTATATACAAAAACGTCGGGGGCTACGAAACCGCTCCGGCGCCGACCCCGGCCGGGCGGATACATCGCCTCCTGGGCCGAACGTTTACAATGGCGTACCTGTTTGCCGGGGGGCGGGCAGATTACCCGCATTTTTTTCGAGGAAATTTTGGGCGAGAGATCAACCTTGAGCAAGCCGATCGGCTCCGACACCAAGTCGTCGCCGGTCGTGATTGGCCGGCGGCTGTGGCCGTATGTGAAGCCGCTTATGTGGGTGCTCCTCGCAGGCGTGCTCGCGATGGCCGTGGTGGCCGCCACCGAAGCCGGCATTCCCGCGCTGCTCAAGCCGCTGCTCGATCACGGCTTCGGCACGCGCGGCGATGCGAAAGCGAAGTGGCTGGTGCCCACCGCCGTCATCGGGCTGGCGCTCGTGCGCGGCCTCGCGCAGTACGCGTCCGGTTACTTGCTGCAGTACGTGTCGAACCGCGTGCTGCTCGCGCTGCGGCTCAAGATGTTCGAGCGCATGATTCACGCGAGCGTCGGCTTCTTTCAGCGCGAAACCGCGAGTACGGTCATCAACGCGATCGTGTTCGAGGTCAACCAGATTCTCGGCGTGCTGCTCGGCGTGCTGGTCACGCTCGTGCGCGACTCGCTCACGGTGGTCTTCCTGCTCGGCTACCTGTTCTATCTGAACTGGCGGCTCACGTTGATCGTCGCAGTGCTGCTGCCGGCTATCGGCTGGCTCGTCAGCAAGATCAACCGGCGTCTGCGCCGGCTGAACCGCGAGCATCAGATGCTCACGAACGACCTGTCCTATATCGTCGAGGAGACGGTAGGCGGCTACAAGGTCGTCAAGGTTCACAACGGCGAGCACTACGAAAAGGACCGCTTCGGCGAAATGAGCCGCCGCCTGCGCGGCTACCAGATGCGCATGACGGTGTCTGGCGGGCTCGCGCAGCCGCTCACGCAGTTCCTCGCTTCGATCGCGCTGGCGATCGTCATCACCATTGCGGTCGTGCAGGCCTCGAACGACCAGACGACAGTTGGCGGCTTCGTGGCGTTCGTCACGTCGATGCTGCTCGTGATCTCGCCGCTCAAGCACCTGATCGACGTGAATCAGCCGCTGCAACGCGGCATGACCGCGGCCGAGCTGATCTTCGGGCTGATCGACGAGCCGCCCGAGCCCGCGGGCGGCGGCGTGCCGCTCGAACGCGCGCGCGGCGAGGTGGAGTTCCGCGACGTGTCGTTTGCCTATGGGGCGAGCCACCGCGTGACGCTCGACCATGTGTCGTTCCGCATCAATCCCGGCGAAATGGTCGCGCTCGCTGGCCCGTCGGGCAGCGGCAAGACCACGCTCGTGAATCTGTTGCCGCGCTTTTTCGATCCGAGCGGCGGCCAGGTGATGGTCGACGGCGTATCGATTGCCGATTACGACGTGCATGCGCTGCGCAACCAGATCGCGATGGTGAGCCAGGACGTGGTGCTCTTCAACGACACGGTCGCGAACAACGTCGCCTATGGCCAGACGGCCGACCGCGAGCGCGTGGAGCGCGCGCTGCGCGCCGCGAACCTGTGGGAGACGATCTCGGCGCTGCCCGAAGGCATGGACACGCTGATCGGCGACAACGGCATGAAGTTCTCGGGTGGCCAGCGCCAGCGCCTGGCTATCGCCCGTGCGATCTACAAGGATGCGCCGATCCTGATTCTCGACGAGGCGACGTCGGCTCTCGATTCGGAGTCGGAGCGCCACGTGCAGGCGGCGCTGGAAACGCTGATGCGCGGGCGCACGACGCTCGTGATCGCGCACCGCCTGTCGACGATCGAGCGCGCGAACCGCATCCTCGTGATGGATGGCGGCCACATCGTCGAATCCGGCACGCACCAGGAACTGCTCGTGAAGGGCGGGATGTACGCGCACCTGCACAAGATCCAGTATCAGCAGAGCGCGGCCTAAGCCGCTACGTTTGGGGTGATCAGGCGGCGGCGGGCGCTCCCGCGGGTGCGCGAACGGCGAGTTGGCGCAGTACCGCGCCAACGACTTGCGCGGGCGGGAGGGTGTCCACGTTGCCGCTGCCCTGCAGGCCGATGGATCGGCAGGCTTTGGTCAAGCGCAGCGAGGGCGGCTCTTGATGCCTGAACAGCGAGACGCTTGGCGTTTCGGTGGTGTGGGCGACGTGCATCAGGCCGCCGTCTGCGCCCACGAACAGCTCGGCATGCGCAACGATCTCGCGTGCCTGAAGGAATGCGAGCTTGCCGGTCAGCGAGCGGATGCGCACGTTGGCGGGCGCGCTCGCGCACAACTGCTCCGCGATTTGCGTGCCGTTGTCCGAGCCGAGCACGACGATTTCCTTCGCGGCGCTCGCGTTGTCGTACTTGCTCAACAATTCGATGACTTCGGACCAGCGGTTATAGGTGCGATCGGGGTCCACGCCACCCGCCGCGATCGCGATGAACGGACGCGCAGGCAAGAGGCCGCGCACCGACTCGCGCGTTTCCGGCTTGCTGGTGAGATAGGGTTTGCTGATCGCGGCGAGCGTGTCGGCGTTGTGGCCGAGCGAGAACACGTCGTTGACGCTCGCGAAGCTGAAGCAGGTCTGGTTACGGTCGGGGCCGTTGAAGTAGCGGAAGAGGCCCGCGTACGGCAGCTTCGCGAAGTGCCGGGTCTTGATGCGAATCGAGGGCAGGTTGTACTCGGAGAGCAGGATCGCGTCGTAGCGGTTCGCATCGACCTCGCCCGGGTCACCGTAGACCTTGCCGAACACGTCGTCTTCGCTGAAAAGCGGCACCAGCGACGGCAGCGCGAGCAGATCGATGCGCATGCCGAGGCCCTTGAGCAGCGCGCGGCCGGCCATGTCCATCGTCGCGTCGCCGAAGTTGCGTTTGGCGTAGACCCACAGGATTCGCTGCGAAGGGTCCAGATGTGCCTGTTCGAGGCGCATCTGGCCGTGCGCCTTCAGAAGAAACTGCTTGTGCAGGTATTTCTTCGCGATCTTGAGGCGGCTGGTGCTGCGAAGAAACGGCTCCGGTTCGTAAGGCACGCCCTGATAGGGGATCATGCAGGACCGCGCAACGGCGCGATCGAGCCAGCTTGCCGGCGAAACCCACGAAGTGTTTGAGTTGATCTGCTGAAACACGGCCCAGTTCTTGTTCAAGATAACCGCTCATTATCGCATGGCGCTGGCTGGCGCGGCGCATGGATAATTAGGGATGGCGGCATTGGCGGGCACCGCGGGATACGAACTTCCGCGGCAGGTTCGGGTAAGAAGAATGTATGCGTACAATATCGCGTTTCTCGTCATGCTTCGCACCCAAAAAGCCGCGTAGTCAGGACGTTATGAGAGAACCCATTTCTATGCATCCATGCCCGCGTTCTCGCGGCGATCACGGAGCGCACGGATGTCAAATCTGACCCTTTCTAGGGCAAATCTTCATGTTCAGCATTCTGATTCCGACCTGGAATAACCTGCCGTACCTCAAGATGTGCGTCGACAGCATCCGGCGCCATTCTTCGTTCGAGCACGAGATTCTCGTGCACGTCAACGACGGCAGCGACGGCACGCTCGACTGGGTCCGCGAACAGGGCATCCGCCATACGTGGAGCAAGGGGAACGTGGGCGTATGCCTCGCCGTGAACGACGTGGCGCGGCTCGCCACGAGCGAGTGGATCCTGTTCATGAACGACGACATGTTCTGCACGCCCGGTTGGGATTCGGCCTTCGTCGATGCGTTACGCGACATCGGCGAGGCGCCTGCCTATCTCGCCTCGCAGATCATCGAGCCGACCGACACCGGCAACCGCCTCGTGACGGTCGCACACTTCGGCACGGGTCCTGCCGACTTCAACGAGGCGGGGCTGCTCGAATTCGCCGCGAAGATGAACACGGCCGACCGCAACGGCATCGCGCTGCAGCCGACCCTCGTGAGCCGCGAGCTTTGGCTGCGCGTGGGTGGCTATAGCATCGAATTCGGGCCGGGCATGAGCAGCGACGACGACTTTCTGATGAAGCTCTGGCTGGTCGGCTGCCGCACGTTCCGCTCGGTAGGCGCGAGCCGTATCTACCATTTCGGCTGCCGTACGACGGGACGCATTCGCCGCAATCGCGGCGGCCGCGAATTTCTCATGAAGTGGGGCGTGACGCAGCGCGATTTCAAGTACAACTACATGGCCCGCACGGCCGACGCCGCGTCGGGCACGCTTCCCAACGTGCCGCGGCCCAACCTCGTGAGCCGTCTCAAGCGGGTGATGTATGCGTTCGGCCTTTACCCGACTCAGGATCTCGAAGCGTGGGAGCCCGATTTGCCCGCGCAACTTCAGCACACCGCCTCGTTGACTCAAAACGCCACGCCGCGCCAGTAAGCGCGCAAACGCCGACGGCGCCCTTCGGCGCCGGATCGCGCGGACTTTGCCTCGAATTGGAACAGTGCCTCAGGATTCCAGGGGTTAACCCTAGTCAATCGTGAGCATACGATGCGTACATCGGTCGCATGCACATACCGTCGCACGTCGACCGCCTGATCCAACTGGAGGTCGTTTCCATGAAGTCCCTGATTCAAGCCGTTGCCGTCGCCGCCGCTCTTGCCGCTGCCGCTCTTCCCACCGCTTCGTTCGCGCAGTCGCACTCGACCATCACCCGCGCCCAGGTGCGCGCCGAACTCGTGCAGCTCCAGCAGGCGGGCTACCGCGTTGGCGATGGCGACAACGCCCACTATCCGGAAGCGATCCAGGCCGCCCAGGCGAAGGTCGCGGCGTTGAATGGTGCAAACAGCAGCTACGGCGGCGTGGCCAACGCCTCGCAATCGGGCGGCCGCGCCACGGTGTCGCCTGAAGACTGGAACGCGATGTACTCGCGCTAAGGCATCGCGGCGCGCGTGCTTTTTGTGAAGTGCGCGAAGGGGAAGGGGATACGTCAGACGGCGCGAGGCGCTTCGGCTTCGCTGCCCGCAGGTTCTGCGGCGTACGACGTTTCCTCCAGCAGCGCGAGCAGCGTGCGGGCTTGCGCGAGCGTGTCGCCCGTCATCGGCTGGAATGCGAAGTGCAGCGATTTTTCGAGCTTCGCGAAGTTGCGTCGCGTGCTGCGCGTGTAGGCGGGATCGTAGTGCTGTGCGACAAGCGTCTCGTAAAGCTCGGCCCTTCGATCTTCGTCGAGCAGCTTGCACCACGATTCGATACGCTCGCGCCCGTGCAGCGGCGTGAGTTTGTTCAGTTGCTCGCGGAAATACGTACGGTCGTCGAACAAATGTCCGTACTCCTCGAGCAGCAAGTCGATACGTTCTTTGCGCGCGACATCGAGTACGACACAAGGCGCGCCGTGCAGACGTTCTACGAGCGCGGGCGGCAGCGTGATGATGCCGATGCGCCGGCTCTCGGCCTCGACAAACACGGGGCGCGTGGCGTCGAAGCCGCGCAGCGTCTGCACGAGCGCCGTGTCGAACGACTTCTGCGACGGCTGCGCTCGCATCGGCAGCGCGCCCAGCAACGAACCGCGATGCGCAGCGAGCCCTTCGAGATCGAGCATCTGCGCGTCGGCTCGTCCCAGCGCCTTTAACAGGCGCGTCTTGCCGCTCCCGGTCGGCCCGGCCAGCACGATATAGCGGAACCCTTCGGGCAACGTGCCAAGCGCCTGAACGACCGTGTGCCGATAGGCCTTGTAGCCGCCATCCAGTTGACGCGCGCGCCAGCCGATCATGTTGAACCAGGCCGTCATCGAGCCGGAACGCTTGCCGCCGCGCCAGCAGTAGATGAGCGGGCGCCAATTGCGTGGACGGTCGGCGAACAGCGTGTCGAGATGCATGGCGATATTGCGCGCCACCATGGCCGCGCCCACACGCGTCGCCTCGAAGGGCGAGTCCTTGTACATCGTCCCGACGATCACGCGCTCCTCGTTGCTGAGCACGGGCGCGTTGATCGCGCCGGGAACGTGGTCTTCGGCGAATTCGAGCGGCGTTCGTACGTCGACGATCTCGTCGAATTCGCCGATCTGTTCAATGGTGACGCGCTGGTGATTCAACTGCGATGCTCCGGTGATGCCTGCAACGGCGTCGCGCTACATGAGCACGATGTCGTACTGTTCCTGACTCAAATTCGACTCGACCTGCAACGAAACCGGCTTGCCGATGAAGTCGATCAACATGGCGAGATGCTGCGACTCTTCCTCGAGAAAGAGGTCGATGACCTGCTGCGAAGCGACCACGCGAAACTCGCGCGGATTGAACTGCCGCGACTCGCGCAGAATTTCGCGCAGGACGTCATAGCAGACGGTGCGCGCGGTCTTCACCTGGCCCTTGCCGAGGCAAATCGGGCAAGGCTCGCACAGCACATGCGCAAGCGATTCGCGCGTGCGCTTGCGCGTCATTTCCACGAGCCCCAGCTGCGAGAAGCCATTCACGGTCACGCGCGTGCGGTCGCGCGAAAGTGCCTTCTTCAGCTCGCCGAGTACCTGGTCGCGATGCTCGACGTTCTCCATGTCGATGAAATCGATGATGATCACGCCGCCCAGGTTGCGCAGACGCAATTGCCGCGCGATCGTATGCGCCGCTTCGAGATTCGTCTTGAAGATCGTGTCGTCGAAGTTGCGCGCGCCGACGTAGCCGCCCGTGTTCACGTCGATGGTCGTCATCGCCTCGGTCTGGTCGATCACGAGATAGCCGCCCGACTTGAGGTCCACGCGGCGCGAGAGCGCGCGCTGGATTTCGGCCTCGATGTTGTAGAGATCGAAGAGCGGCCGCTCGCCCGAGTAGTGATGCAGCTTCGGCAGCACGGCGGGCGTGAATTCGGAGGCGAACTCGGTGAGCTTCTGGAACGTTTCGCGCGAATCGACCTGAATGCGCGAAGTCTCGTCGTTGACGAAGTCGCGCAGCACCCGCTGCGAGAGATTCAGGTCTTGATAAAGCAGGCTCGTGGCGGGCACGCGCTGCGCCTGGGCGACTATCGTTGCCCACGTTTTGCGCAGATACGCGACGTCCGCTGCAAGCTCTTCGCTCGTGGCGTCTTCGGCGATCGTGCGCACGATATAGCCGCCTTTTTCGTCGGCTGGCAGCACGGCCGTGAGGCGCGCGCGCACCGCTTCGCGCTCGGCCTCGCTCTCGATCTTCTGCGAGATGCCGATGTGCGGTTCCTGCGGCAAATAGACCAGCGTGCGCCCCGCAATGCTCACCTGCGTGGAAAGCCGCGCGCCCTTCGTGCCGATCGGATCCTTCACGACCTGCACCATGAGGGTTTGCCCTTCGAACACGATCTTTTCAATGGGCTGATGATGGACAGGCGCATGCGCTTCGCCAGCAATGCGCGGATGCCAGATATCGGCCACATGGAGGAACGCGGCGCGCTCGAGACCAATGTCGATGAACGCGGACTGCATGCCCGGCAGCACGCGCACGACCTTGCCGAGATAGACGTTGCCGACGCGCCCGCGCGACAGCGTGCGCTCGACGTGAAGCTCCTGTACTGCGCCTTGCTGGACCAATGCGACGCGCGTCTCCTGGGGCGTGACGTTGATCAGGATTTCTTCGTTCATGATTTGTTCTAGAAGTCGATGCCCGCGGCGCGCAGGAGGGCGGCCGTTTCGAATAGTGGCAAACCCATGATACCCGAATAGGACCCGTCGATTCGCTCGACGAATTCCGCCGCGCGGCCCTGTATGCCGTATGCGCCGGCCTTGCCGAACGGCTCACCGCTCGCCACGTAACGCGCGATCGCGGCAGGCATCGCAGGGGCAAAACGCACGTGCGAACGCGAGACCGCGACGGGCAGACAGACCCCTTCGGCGTTGACGACGGCCACCGCCGTGAGCACTTCGTGCTCGCGTCCGGCGAGGCGCTCGAGCATCGCATAGGCTTCGGCTGCATCGTGCGGCTTGCCGAGAATGTGGCCGTCGATGGAGACCGTGGTGTCGGCGGTGAGAATCGGCGCGTGCCTGTGCGCGCCCGCGACGAGGCGCGCGCGGGCGGCGTCGGCCTTCGCGGCGCACACGCGCTCGACATAGACAGCGGCTTGCTCGCCGGGCAGCGCGGTTTCGAGCGCTTCAGCGTCTTCGTCGGGGCGCGGCAGCAGCAGCTCGAAGCGCACGCCGAGCTGTTGCAGCAGCTCCTGGCGGCGCGGGCTTTGCGAGGCGAGATAGACGAACGGATAGGGCGCGTTGGTGGGCATCGGAGCGTCTTTGTCGTTACGGACTTCGGGTTGACGTGCGCGCCTGCCGGTCCGGGCGCGCTTTAAACCTGCATCACACGCGATGATAGGGGTGATTCTGTGTGATGGTCCAGGCGCGGTAAAGCTGCTCGGCGAGCAGCACGCGCACCATTGCATGCGGCAGCGTAAGCGAGGACAGGCGCAAGAGCGTGTCGGCGCGCGACTTGAGTTCGGGGTCGAGGCCGTCCGCGCCGCCGATCAGGAACGCCACGTCGCGGCCGTCCTGCTGCCAGAGCGGCAGCGCCTTGGCGAGCTGCATCGTGGTCCAGTCGCGGCCGCGTTCGTCGAGTGCAACGATGCGCGCATTCTTGGGCAGCGCGGTTTCGATGCGCGTGCGCTCGGCCGCCATGACACTCTCGGCGGAGCGGCCCGACGAACGCTGCTCGGGCTTCACCTCGCGCAGCTCGATGCGCAGCTCCTGCGGCATGCGCTTCGTATATTCCTCGAAGCCCTCGGCGATCCAGTCCGGCATCTTGTGACCGACGGCGACGATATGCAGTTTCATCGTGAGGGACGATTGTCGTTCGCAAGCGCTGCGCTTACTTCGCGGTTTTACGCGCAGCGGTCTTGCGCGCGGGCTTCTTCACGGCCGGCGCGGCTTCCTCGTCTTCGTCTTCGTCCTCGTCGTCCATCGGCTCGCTCGGGCGCGCGCCCATGAAGCCCGTCTTGGCCGCGAGCTTCACGCGCACCGGCTTGTCGCCCCAGATTTCCTCGAGGTTGTAGTACTGGCGCAGCGCGGGCTGGAGGATGTGGACGACCGCGTCGCCGCAATCCACGAGCACCCATTCGCCGATGTCCTCGCCTTCCGTGCTGATAATGTCGCCGCCGGCTTCCTTGACCTTCTCGCGCACGCTGTTGGCGAGCGCCTTGGTCTGGCGGTTCGAGGTGCCGCTCGCAACGACCACGCGGTCGAATAGCTCGGTCAGATGGCTCGTGTTGAAGACGCGGATGTCTTGTGCCTTGACGTCTTCGAGACCGTCGACGATGGCGCGTTGAAGTTTGCGGATGTCCATAGTTACCCGTGATGCTGAAAGAGATGATGTTGAAGGATATAGTCCCACACGGCCGCGGGAAGCTTGTCGGCGGCGGTCCCGCGACGTTGCCCGCTTGCCACGCAGGCCGGCAGGTCGCGCCGGATTTCGGTCGCCGAAACGTCGAGCGCGAGCGTTTCGTCGACCAGCAAGTGGCCGTGCGGCGTGGTCGCAAGCGCTGCGGCGCTTGCGCGGCGCGCGGCGGCTTCGCGTGCGACCTCGGGCGGCAGCGCCGCGAAGTCCTGGTCAAAGCCGAAGCCCGGGCGACTTGCCACGCCCAGATGCGCAAGCGCGAAAAGCTCGCGCCATTCGTGCCACGAATCGAGGTGCAACAGTTGATCGGCGCCCATTAGCAGCGTGAGCGCCGCTTTCGCGTTGCTCTCGCTGCCGTTGACGTCGCGCCTCGCGCGCCAGCGGCGCAACGTTTCGACCGTGTAGGTCGGGCCGTTGTGCTCGATTTCGTCGGCGTCCACCGTCACCGTCACGCCCGGCAGCGCGAGCGAGGCAGCGGCGGCACGCGTCATGGCGAGCCGATGCTGCGCCGCGGTAACGCCCGGCTTCTGCCACGGTTGCCCGGCGGGTAGCAGGATCAGCTCGTTCAGGCCCAGTACACGCGCAAAATGGCGCGCGAGCGCGAGGTGGCCCTCGTGGATCGGATCGAACGTGCCGCCGAGCAGTCCGACGCGCCGTTCGAGCGCGTTGGGCGGGACGGTGAAAGCTTGCGTCACGGCGTCAGATCCAGTCGCGCACGGGCAGGAAATCGCTGTAGAGGCGCGCTTCCGGCGTGCCGGGCTGCGGCTGCCAGTCGTAGCGCCAGGTTGCGCCCGGCGGCATCGACATGAGGATCGATTCCGTGCGGCCGCCGCTTTGCAGGCCGAAATGCGTGCCGCGGTCGCAGACCAGATTGAATTCGACGTAGCGACCGCGCCGGTACGCCTGGAATTCGCGTTCGGCTTCGCCGTAGGGCGTCGCGCGGCGTTTTTCGATGATCGGCAGATACGCCTTCAGGAAACCGTCGCCCACGCTCTTGAGCATCGCGAACGCCTCGTCGAAGCCGCCAGTGGCGTAATCGTCGAAGAAAATACCGCCCACGCCGCGCGCTTCGTTGCGGTGCTTGAGGAAAAAGTACTCGTCGCACCAGCGCTTGAAGCGCGGGTACAGGTCCGCGCCATAGGGCGCGAGCGCGTCGCGGCACGCGCCATGAAAATGCTGCGCGTCTTCCTCGAAGCCGTAATAGGGCGTGAGGTCCATGCCGCCGCCGAACCAGAACACGGGCGCCTCGCCCGCCTTGGTGGCGAGCAGCATGCGCACGTTCATGTGCACGGTCGGGCAATACGGATTGCGCGGATGCAGCACGAGCGAAACGCCCATCGCCTCGAAGCCGCGGCCGTTGAGTTCGGGGCGCGCTGCCGTTGCCGAGGGCGGCAAGGCGTCGCCGGAAACGTCGGAAAAGCCGATGCCCCCGCGCTCGAAGAACTCGCCGCCTTCGATGATGCGCGTGCAACCGCCGCCACGCAGCTTCTCGCCGGGCCCGCGTTGCCAGTTGTCGGTGGCGAACGCCTTGCCGTCGAAGGCGCCGAGCGTGTCGGCGATCTGCGTCTGCAGGCTGGCCAGCCAGGCGCGGACGGCGGCGCTGTCGGGGGAGGCGCTGTTAGGGGTGTCGGTCATCGATCAAATGGGGACGGCAGCGCGCCGGCGCTGGAATCGGGTTCTTCGTCGGGTTATTCGGACAGACCGCTCGGGGCGGCCTGACAGCGGCAGTGTAGCGCCGATTGACGCGACATCCGGCGCCAACGGCGGCTGCGCCGGTTGGCTCGCGGTGGACGGCTTGGTGGCGCGCGTAAGCGGCCAGATGAAGAAGCCGTGAGAGCGCCGTTGCGCTTCGGCCACGGCATGCAACCAGGTGGCTCTCGCATGGCCGTTCGCTTCCTCTGGGGCCGCATCGAAGCGGGCGGCCCCAGGAAAGCGCTGCGCTTACGGCTTGCGCCCCGCGGCGCGATAGCCAATATCGTTGCGATACTGCATGCCGTCGAACGAGATGCGGTTCACGGTCTCGTACGCGACGTTCTGCGCGCTGCGCACCGAATCGGCGAGACCCACCACGCACAGCACGCGGCCGCCCGAGGTCAAGAGTTTGCCGTCCACCATCTGCGTGCCCGCGTGGAACGTGACCGAATCGGCGGCTTCGGCGGGGATGTCGCTGATGCGGTCGCCCTTGCGCGGCGTTTCCGGATAGTTGTGTGCGGCGAGCACGACGCCAAGCGCCGTGCGGCGGTCCCATTCGAGCTCGACCTGGTTGAGCGTGCCGGCGATGGCGTGCTCCACGACCTTCGAGAAGTCGCCCTTCAGGCGCGCCATAATCGGCTGCGTTTCGGGGTCGCCCATGCGGCAGTTGAATTCGAGCGTCTTCGGGTTGCCCTGCGCGTCGATCATCAGACCGGCGTAGAGGAAGCCCGTGTAGCGGATGCCTTCCTTCTCCATGCCCGCCACGGTTGGCAGGATGATTTCGCGCATCACGCGTGCGTGCAACTGCGGCGTGACGATCGGCGCGGGCGAGTAGGCGCCCATGCCGCCCGTGTTCGGGCCCTGGTCGCCGTCTTGCAGGCGCTTGTGGTCCTGGCTCGAGGCGAGCGCGAGCACGTGCTTGCCGTCCACCATGACGATGAAGCTCGCTTCCTCGCCTGCGAGGAATTCCTCGATCACCACGCGCGCGCCGGCGTCGCCGAGCTTGTTGTCGGCGAGCATCATGTCGATGGCCTGATGCGCTTCTTCCAGCGACATCGCCACGACCACGCCCTTGCCGGCAGCAAGGCCGTCGGCCTTGATGACGATGGGCGCGCCGTTCTTTTCGACGTAGGCGTGCGCTGCCGTGGCGTCCGAGAAGGTCTCGTAGGCGGCGGTCGGGATGTTGTGGCGCTTCATGAACGCCTTGGCGAAGTCCTTCGAGCTTTCGAGCTGCGCGGCTTCCTTCGACGGGCCGAACACCTTCAGGCCGCGCTGGCGAAACACGTTGACGATGCCGGCCGCGAGCGGCGCTTCCGGACCGACCACCGTCAGGGCGACGCCTTCGCGCTCGGCGAAATCGGCGAGCTCGTGGATATCCGTGATGTCGACGTTGGCAAGCCGCTCGTCCTGCGCGGTGCCGCCGTTACCGGGTGCGACGTAGACGAGCTGCACGCGCGGCGCCTGCGCGAGCTTCCACGCCAGCGCATGTTCGCGGCCGCCAGAACCGACGACGAGTAACTTCATGAGAATCCCCGAAAGACCAAGACCAGAAACAGTTGCGGCCGGCGCACAGTGCGCCGGCCGTGAAAATCGCAAGCAGGAGGCGGGGCCAAAACAGACCTCGACGCGGCCTCCCGGGCCGACGCCTTATTCCTCGGCGATCGACGCGTTGGTGTACACGTCCTGGACATCGTCCAGGTTTTCGAGAGCGTCGAGCAGCTTTTGCATCTTCACGGCGTCGTCGCCCGTGAATTCGACCTCGTTCTGCGGCTTCATGGTGACTTCGGCCATTTCGGCCTTGAAGCCCGCGGCTTCGAGCGCGGTCTTGACCTTCGTGAAGTCGAACGGCGGGCAGACCACTTCGATCGAGCCGTCGTCGTTCGTCACGACGTCGTCGGCGCCCGCTTCGAGCGCGGCGTTCATGAGTTCGTCTTCGGGCGTGCCCGGCGCGAACACGAACTGGCCGACGTGATCGAACATGAACGCGACCGAGCCGTCCGTGCCCATGTTGCCGCCGAACTTCGAGAACGCGTGGCGCACTTCCGCGACCGTGCGGGTGCGGTTGTCGGTCATCGTGTCGACGATGACGGCCGCGCCGCCGATGCCGTAGCCTTCGTAGCGGATTTCCTCGTAGTTCGCGCCGTCCACGCCGCCCACACCGCGCTGGATGGCGCGGTTGATGTTGTCCTTGGGCATGTTGGCGTCGTACGCCTTGTCCACAGCCAGACGCAGGCGCGGGTTCGAGTCGATGTCGCCGCCGCCCATGCGCGCCGCGACCTGGATTTCCTTGATGAGCCGCGTCCAGACCTTGCCGCGCTTCGCGTCAGCAGCAGCCTTCTTGTGCTTGATGTTGGCCCATTTCGAATGACCCGCCATACCTTTCTCCGTCTCACGCGCCATGCGCGTGCAGTGTGCAATGTGCTGTTGTCGTTGCGATGTTCCCGGGCGCGGCCGTCGTGCGTCGTTCGCGCGGCGCGCGTGATTCTGCGCTTGGCCTCGCGCGTAACGCCCGCGCAGCACGATGTGCCGGCAGGACTGGACGCAGCGCCCGTTCAGGTGGATCTGAATTTTATCACGCCGGGACCGTCCGGCTTCGCCTGCCTATCTGACGAAACTACGTGCCGCAACGCCAGACGATGGCCGGTCATGCCGGCCGCAGAGGCTGCTAAGGGGGCGGGATCGGGTGCGCCCGCGCAAACCCGCGAAGGTGGCGAGGGCGGCTAGTCTTCCCGGCCGCCCCCAGACAACGGTGGTGCAGCTTTTAGTTCTTCGTGCCGAAGAGCCGGTCGCCGGCGTCGCCCAGGCCCGGAATGATGTAGGCGTGCTCGTTCAGATGCGAATCCAGCGAAGCCACGTAGAGCTTCACGTCCGGGTGCGCCTTCTGGAACACGTCCACGCCTTCGGGCGCGGCCACCAGCGCGAGGAACAGGATGCGCTCGCCGGGCACGCCGCGGAGCTTGAGCACGTCGATGGCGTGCGCCGCCGAGTAGCCCGTCGCGACCATCGGATCGCACAGGATGAAGGTGCGGTCCTCGAGGTCGGGCAGGCGCACGAGATACTCGACCGGGCGATGGTCGTCGGCACGATACACGCCGATATGGCCAACGCGCGCGGAGGGCACCAGCTCGAGCAGGCCGTCGGACATGCCCACGCCCGCGCGCAGCACCGGCACGATGGCGAGCTTCTTGCCCGCGATCACAGGCGCGTCGATTTCGACGAGCGGTGTCTGCACGCGGCGCGACGCGACCGGCAGGTCGCGCGTGATTTCATAGCCCATCAGCAGTGTGATCTCGCGCAGCAGCTCGCGGAACGTGCGCGTGGACGTGTCCTTGTCGCGCATATGCGTGAGCTTGTGCTGGATCAGCGGGTGATCGAGGATGAAGAGATTCGGGAAACGGCTGTCCTGTTTCATGGCGGGGCGCACAAGGCTGCAAGGGAATCGGAGAATCGGTCGTGCCGCTGCCGCGCGAACCCGAAGCGCACGCCCGGGTTGCGCGGTTGCGGCGAACACGGCCCGCCGCGCGCGGCAAGCGCTCAATGCTTGCGAGGGCGCCGGGCCGCGCTACAGGCGCCAGTATACGGTAAGCACGCGCGCACCGGCGCGCGCATGGCGCGTTGCGACACCACTTCGCGGACCGGTTGCCGGGCCTCGCGCCATCGGCCTTCCACGCGCCGCGCCCGATTCTTCTAGAATCCCAAAAAGGTCGCAGGGCGGTGCGGCGCAAGGCCTGGCCGTGTCCGCCCTGTCATACGACGGTCATCCACGCAAAAAGGACACGAAAACGATGGACATGGGCATCGCAGGACGCAACGCGCTGGTGTGCGCGGCCAGCAAGGGACTGGGGCGCGGCTGCGCCGAGGCGCTCGCCGCCGAAGGCGTCAACGTGACGATCGTCGCGCGCACCGCGCAGACGCTGGAGGAAACCGCCGCGCATATCCGCAAGAGCACGGGCGTGGACGTCAAGGCGGTGGCCTGCGACATCACGACCGAAGCGGGCCGCGCCGCCGCGCTCGCGGCGTGCCCGTCGCCGGACATTCTGGTGAACAATGCGGGCGGCCCGCCGCCGGGCGACTTCCGCAAGTACACCCACGAGGCGTGGATCGCGGCGCTCGAAGCGAACATGCTCACGCCGATCGCGCTGATCCAGTCCACCATCGACGACATGATCGCGCGCGGCTACGGGCGCATCGTCAACATCACGAGCTCCTCGGTGAAGGCGCCAATCGACGTGCTCGGCCTCTCGAACGGCGCACGCTCGGGCCTCACGGGCTTCGTCGCGGGCGTGGCGCGCCAGGTCGCGGCCACGGGCGTCACGATCAACAACCTGCTACCGGGCGCGTTCGACACCGACCGCATCCAGGCCACCATCGTCGCGCAGGCGAAGGCGAGCCAGATTTCGGAAGAAGAAGCGCGCGCGCGCCGCATGAAGGCAATTCCGGCCGGACGTTTCGGTACGTCCGAAGAATTCGGCCGCGCCTGCGCGTTCCTGTGCAGCGTGCACGCGGGCTATATCACCGGGCAGAACTGGCTGATCGACGGCGGGGCTTATCCGGGCACCTATTGATATCGAGTCAGCGCTGGCCAGCCGCGGCGCCCCTGGCGCCGCATCACGACACGCATCACGACTATTACGCACGTCAACCACATCTCAAGGAGACTTAGGCCATGCCAACCCGCGTCGCACTGATAGCGCACGACCACAAGAAGGATGACATCGTCAAGCTGGCGAGCGAATACGTCGATACGCTGCGTCACTGCGAGATCATCGCGACCGGCACGACCGGCTCGCGCATCGAGGCCGCGACGGGCATGAACGTCGAGCGCATGCTCTCGGGCCCGCACGGCGGCGACCTGCAGATCGGCGCGCGGCTCGCGGAAGGCAACGTCGACATCGTGATCTTCCTGCGCGACCCGATGACCCCGCAGCCGCACGAACCCGACATCAACGCGCTCGTGCGCGCATGCGACGTGCACGACGTGCCGTGCGCCACGAACATCTCGACGGCGCGCATGCTCCTCGACGTGCTCACGCTGCGTCAGAAGAACGTGGTCTGAAGCGCGTGCAGTGTGCGGGAAGTGCGCGCTTCGTAGCCCGATTTCAGGAAACCAGCCAGGACAACACCAAGGAGACGTGATGACCAAGGCAATCCGATACGACAAAACCGGTGGCCCCGAAGTGATGAAGTGGGTGGGGGTCGACGTGGGCGAACCGGGCGAGGGCGAGGTGCGTTTGCGCCAGAGCGCGTGCGGCCTCAACTACATCGACGTGTATTTCCGCACCGGGCTTTATCCGCAGCCGCTGCCCGCCGGGCTCGGCATGGAGGCGGCCGGCGAGGTGACCGCAGTCGGCAAGGGCGTGAGCGCGCTGAAAGTGGGCGACCGCGTGGCTTATGTCGCGCGTCCGCCGGGTGCCTATGCGCAGGAGCGCGTGCTGCGCGCCGACCAGGTGATCAAGCTGCCGGACGCGATCAGCGACGAAGCGGCCGCTTCGATCATGCTGCAGGGCCTCACGGCGCAATACCTGCTGCGCCGCACGTATCGCGTGAAGGCTGGCGACACGATCCTCATCCAGGCGGCGGCGGGCGGCGTGGGCCTGCTCGTGTGCCAGTGGGCGAAGGCGCTGGGCGCGACCGTGATCGGCACCGTGGGCTCGGACGAGAAGGCCGCGATTGCGAAGGCGCACGGCTGCGATCATCCGATCGTCTACACGCGCGAGGACTTCACGGCGCGCGTGCGCGAGATCACGAACGGTGCGGGCGTGCCCGTGGTGTACGACTCGATCGGCAAGGATACCTACACGAAATCGCTCGACTGTCTTGCGCCGCTCGGCATGTTCGTGAGCTTCGGCAATGCTTCGGGGCCGCTGCCGCCGATCGATTCGTCGGAGTTCGCCGGGCGCGGCTCGCTCTTCTTCACGCGCCCGACGCTCTTCACGTATATGGCGAAGCGCGCCGACTACGAGGCGATGGCCGCCGAGTTGTTCGACGTGGTGTCTTCGGGCAAGGTCAGGACGTCGATCAACCAGCGCTATGCGCTCGAGGACGTCGGGCAGGCTCATGCCGATCTCGAAGCGCGCAAGACCACGGGTTCGACGGTGCTGATCCCATGAGATAAAAATTGATGCACCGCCGCGCCGCACGGGGCATGCCTTCGGCGCTGGCGCATTGATTCGACCTTTACGTTCCTTGACTCCGTCATGGAGACCCAAAAGGCGCGCAACGCCAGTGTTGCGCGCCTTTTTTCTTTCCTCCCCGGCCCGTGTTCTGGCTCGCGTTTACGCGTTTTTTATACGCGCGCCAAAAGCTTTGATCCGGATTTAATGCGGTAGCGGGTAACTTTCAGCCATCCGTCATCCGCGAATGGAGAACACGACAATGGATGTGCTGTATATCGGGGGGCTGGTGGTTTTCGCCGCGCTCACATACGCGTTGATCGCGGGCTGCGAGAAGCTCATGCAGTACCGTCGCGATCAAGGTGCGAAGGGGGTGCGCCCATGACCTGGATCTTTTGGCTATCGGGGGCGGCAACGCTGTTGCTGTTCGTTTATCTCGTCCATGCGCTCCTGCGCGCGGAGGATATCGAATGAACACCAACACGCTGCTCCAGGCGGGGCTTTACCTCGTCATCCTGCTCGCGCTCGCGGTGCCTGTATCGGGCTACATGACGCGCGTGCTCGACGGGCGCTCGCGCGTCGTGCGGCTCTTTGCGCCGCTCGAAAACTGGCTCTATCGCATCGCCGGCGTCGATCCGCAGGCCGAGATGAACTGGAAGCGCTATGCGCTCGCCACCATCTCGTTCAACGTGCTCGGCGTGGGCTTTCTCTATGTGCTGCTGCGTATTCAGGGCTGGCTGCCTGGCAACCCGCAGCAGTTCGGCGCGATGACCGTCGACGGCGCGTTCAACACGGCCGTGAGCTTCGTCACCAACACCAACTGGCAGGACTACACGCCCGAGCAAACGGTGAGCTATCTCACGCAGATGCTCGGCCTCACCGTGCAGAACTTCCTTTCGGCGGCGACGGGCATCGTGGTCGTGATCGCTCTGATTCGCGGCTTTGCGCGCCACTCGGTGCAGACCATCGGCAACTTCTGGGTCGACCTCACGCGCACGACGTTCTACATCCTCGTGCCGATGTCGGCGATCATCGCTGCGCTCCTGATGAGCCAGGGCATGATTCAGAACTTCAAGGCGTATCAGGACGTGCCGGTGCTGCAAACCACGACCTATGCGGCGCCGAAGGTCGATGCCCAGGGCAACCCGGTGAAGGACGCGAAGGGTAATCCCGAGACGGTGGACACGAAGGTCACGTCGCAAACGCTCGCCATGGGCCCGGTCGCCTCGCAGGTCGCGATCAAGATGCTCGGCACCAACGGCGGCGGCTTCTTCAATGCGAACTCGGCGCATCCGTACGAGAACCCCACGCCGGTCTCGAACGTCATCGAAATGTTGTCGATCCTGATCATTCCAGCCGCACTGTGTCTCGTGTTCGGCAACGTGGTGGGCGACCGCAGGCAAGGCGTCGCGGTGCTCGCGGTGATGACGGTTGCGTTCGCCGTGGCCGTGGGCGGCGTGCTATCCGCCGAGCAGTCGGGCAATCCGATGTTCACGACGCTCAACGTCGACCAGCACGCAAGCGCGCTGCAAGCCGGCGGCAACATGGAAGGCAAGGAGACGCGCTTTGGCATCGCACAAACGGGCATCTTCGTGGTCGCGACCACGGCGGCTTCGTGCGGCGCCGTGAACGCGGCGCACGACTCGCTCACGCCGCTCGGCGGTCTCATTCCGATGCTCTTCATCCAGCTCGGCGAGGTGATCTTCGGCGGTGTCGGTTCGGGTCTCTACGGCATGCTCGTGTTCGCGCTGCTCGCAGTGTTCGTGGCCGGGCTCATGATCGGCCGCACGCCGGAATATGTCGGCAAGAAGATCGAGTCGTTCGAGATGAAGATGGTCTCGATCGTCGTGCTGCTCACGCCGCTGCTCGTGCTGCTCGGCACCTCGATCGCGGTGCTCGCCGACGCGGGCAAGGCCGGTATCGCCAATCCGGGCGCGCATGGCTTCTCCGAGATCCTGTACGCGTTCAGCTCGGCCGCCAACAACAACGGCAGCGCGTTCGCCGGCCTCACCGTGAACACGCCGTTCTATAACTGGTTGCTCGCCATTGCCATGTGGTTCGGCCGCTTCGGCACCATCGTGCCGGTGCTCGCCATCGCGGGTTCGCTCGCAAGCAAGAAGCGCATTGCAGTGACGGGCGGCACGCTGCCCACCCATGGCCCGCTCTTCGTCGTGCTGCTGCTCGGCACGGTGCTGCTGGTCGGCGCGCTCACCTATGTGCCCGCGCTCGCGCTCGGTCCCGGCGTTGAGCATCTGATCATGATGGGCGTGCATTGAACGGGGGCCTTCGCAACATGAGCGAAACGAAAATGAATCAGCATAGTGCAACTCGGTCCATGTTCGATCCGGCGCTGGTGCGTCCGGCCATCGTGGACTCGTTCAGAAAACTCAACCCGCGCACGCAGTTGCGCAACCCCGTGATGTTCTGCGTCTACGTGGGCAGCGTGCTCACGACGATCCTCTGGATCGCGGCGCTCGTGGGCCAGGCCGAAGCGCCCGCGGGTTTCATCCTCGCGGTCGCGCTCTGGCTGTGGTTCACGGTGCTGTTCGCGAACTTCGCGGAAGCGCTCGCCGAGGGGCGCTCGAAGGCGCAGGCGGCATCGCTGCGCCAGGCCAAGAAAGACGTCATGGCCAAGAAGCTCAACGAGCCGCATCCGAAGGCGCCGATCCGCATCATGACGGCGTCCGACCTGCGCCGCGGCGACGTGGTGCTGGTCGAGACCGGTGACACGATTCCGGCGGACGGCGAAGTGATCGAAGGCGTGGCGTCGGTGGACGAATCGGCCATCACGGGCGAATCCGCGCCGGTGATCCGCGAGTCGGGCGGCGACTTTTCCTCGGTGACGGGCGGCACGCGCGTGCTCTCCGACTGGATCGTCGTGCGCGTCACGGCGAACCCGGGCGAAGCGTTCCTCGACCGCATGATCGCGATGGTCGAAGGCGCGAAGCGCCAGAAAACGCCTAACGAAATCGCCCTCACGATCCTGCTCGTCGCGCTGAGCATCGTGCTGCTCCTTGCCACCGCGACGCTGCTGCCGTTCTCGATGTTCTCGGTCGAAGCCGCGAAGATGGGCCACGTGGTCACGATCACGGCGCTCGTGGCGCTGCTCGTCTGCCTGATTCCGACGACCATCGGCGGTCTGCTTTCGGCGATCGGCGTGGCCGGCATGAGCCGCATGATGCAGGCCAACGTGATCGCGACTTCGGGCCGCGCGGTGGAAGCCGCCGGCGACGTGGACGTGCTGCTGCTCGACAAGACCGGCACGATCACGCTCGGCAACCGTCAGGCGTCGATGTTCGTGCCAGCGCCTGGCGTGACCGAAGAAGTGCTCGCGGACGCGGCGCAGCTCTCGTCGCTCGCCGACGAAACGCCGGAAGGCCGCAGCATCGTCGTGCTCGCGAAGCAGCGCTTCAACATCCGCCAGCGCGACATGAACTCGCTGCACGCCGTGTTTCTCGCCTTCAGCGCCCAAACGCGCATGAGCGGTGTGGACATGCCCGGCCGCGAAATCCGCAAGGGCGCTGCCGACGCGGTCAAGAATTACGTCGAAGCCCATGGCGGCCGTTTCCCCGGCGAAGTCGACAACGCAGTGGACGACGTGGCGCGCCGCGGCAGCACGCCGCTCGTGGTGGCCGAAATGCATGATGGCACCGCGCGCGTGCTCGGCGTGATCGAGCTGAAGGACGTCGTGAAGGGCGGCATCAAGGAGCGTTTCGCCGAGCTGCGCAAGATGGGTATCAAGACCGTGATGGTGACGGGCGACAACCGCCTGACCGCCGCCGCGATCGCCGCCGAAGCGGGCGTGGACGACTTCCTCGCGCAGGCCACGCCTGAAACCAAGCTCGCGACGATCCGCGAGCACCAGGCGCAAGGCAAGCTCGTGGCGATGACGGGCGACGGCACCAACGACGCCCCGGCGCTCGCGCAGGCCGACGTGGCCGTGGCGATGAACACGGGCACCCAGGCCGCGAAGGAAGCGGGCAACATGGTCGACCTCGACTCGAACCCGACCAAGCTCATCGAGATCGTCGAGATCGGCAAGCAGATGCTCATGACGCGCGGCTCGCTCACGACGTTCTCGATCGCCAACGACGTCGCGAAGTACTTCGCGATCATTCCGGCGGCATTCGCTTCGACGTATCCGCAACTGCGCGTGCTCGACGTCATGCATCTGACTTCGCCGGCGTCGGCGATCCTCTCGGCGGTGATCTTCAACGCGCTCATCATCGTGATGCTGATTCCGCTCGCGCTCAAGGGCGTGAAGTACCGGCCGCTCGGCGCCGCGACACTGCTGCGCCGCAATCTGCTGGTCTACGGCCTCGGCGGCATTCTGCTGCCGTTCCCGTGCATCAAGCTGATCGACATGGTGCTCACCGCGTTCGGCTGGGTCTGAGCCGCGCAGACAGACACACACGGATAGATACATAGGAAGCCAAAATGAAATCGCAGTTTCGTCCTCTCATCGTGATCTTCGCCGTGCTGACGGTCATCACCGGCCTCGTGTATCCGGCCGTGATGACCGCGTTCGGCCAGGTCGCGTTCCACCGTCAGGCCAACGGCAGTCTCGTCGAAGTCGACGGCAAGGTGGTGGGCAGCTCGCTCATCGGCCAGCAGTTCGACGCGCCCCAGTACTTCTGGGGCCGTCTCTCGGCTACTTCGCCGATGCCGTACAACGCGACGAGCTCGGGCGCCTCGAACCTCGGGCCGACCAACCCGGCGCTCGCCGACGAGATCAAAGGCCGCATCGCTGCCCTCAAGGCCGCGGGCACCGATGTCTCGCAGCCCGTTCCCGCCGACCTCGTGACGTCTTCGGGCAGCGGGCTCGACCCCGAGATCTCGCCGGCCGCGGCCGTCTACCAGGTGGCGCGCGTGGCGCAAGCGCGCCATATGAGCGCGAACGACGTGCAGGCGCTCGTGGACCATTATACGAAGGGCCGCCAGTTCGGCCTCTTTGGCGAGCCGCGTGTGAACGTGCTCGAGCTGAACCTCGCGCTCGACGGCAAAGAGGTTAGCTGAGCGAGAACGTTGAACCGCACCGCACGCTCGACGCCTGGCGCGTCGAGCGTGCGGTTTGCCATTTCCGCGCCACGGTGAGACGATCTTTCGTGCCCCAGGTGCAACCCAGGTGAAATTCATTCCGACTTCCGCATGAACCGCCCCGATCCCGACGAACTGCTCGACCGGCTCCAGCGCGACGAAGAAAAACGCCGCCGCGGCAAGCTGAAGATTTTTTTCGGCGCGTCAGCCGGCGTCGGCAAGACCTATGCAATGCTGCAGGCCGCGCGCCGCCGCGCCGAGGAAGGCGTGGATGTGGTGGTGGGCATCGTCGAGACGCATGGGCGCAGTGAGACCGCCGCGCTCACCACCGGCCTCGAAGTGATGCCGCGTCAGCGCATTGCTTACCGCGGGCGGCTGCTCGAAGAGTTCGATCTCGACGCCGCGCTCGAACGTAAGCCACAGCTCGTGCTCGTCGACGAGCTGGCGCATTCGAACGTGGCCGGCGCGCGTCACATGAAGCGCTGGCAGGACGTGTACGAACTGCTCGACGCGGGCATCGACGTCTATACGACCGTCAATGTGCAGCACCTCGAAAGTCTCAACGACGTGGTGGGGCAGATCACGGGCATTCGCGTGTGGGAGACCGTGCCCGACCGGGTGTTCGACCGCGCCGACGAAGTCACGCTCGTCGACCTGCCCGCCGAAGAACTGCTCGACCGCATGCGCGACGGCAAGGTCTACATGCCGGCGCAGGCGGAGCGCGCGGTGCGCAACTTCTTTCGCAAGGGCAACCTGATCGCGCTGCGCGAGCTTGCGCTGCGCCGCACCGCCGACCGCGTGGACGCGCAGATGCGCGAGTATCGTGCCGACCGTTCGATCCAGCACGTGTGGCAGGCGCGCGAGCGCCTCGTCGTCTGCGTGGGGCCAGGGCCCGAGGCGAACGCGCTGGTGCGCGCCGCCGCGCGGCTCGCCGCGAGCCTGAAGGCCGACTGGATCGCCGTGTACGTGGAGACGCCGAAGCTCCAGCGACTGCCCGATGCCGTACGCGAGCGCACGCTCGGCGCGCTCAAGCTCGCCTCCGAACTCGGCGCCGAAACGGCGACGCTCGCGGGCGAGGACGCCGCGACTACGCTAGTCGGCTACGCGCGGCTGCGCAACGTGTCGAAGCTCGTGGCGGGCGGGTCGCTGCGCACGGGCTTTTCACGCTGGGTGAAGCGCCCGTTTGGCGAGCGCCTGGCCGAGAAAGCCGGCGACGTCGATCTCACGCTCGTGCGCGCGAGTGCGGGCGAAGCCGTGCGTGGGGGCAGCGAGCCAGGAGGTGCGGCCAGTGCGGCCACGCGAGCTGCCAACGCCTGGCGCGATGCGCTTGCGGCCGGGGGCACCGAGCGCTCGCCGCCGCGCGCCTACGCGGCCGCGCTCGTGATCTGCGCGTGCGTGACGCTCATCGCGAGCCAGCTGATCGACCGCATCGACCTCGCGAATCTCGTCATGTTGTATCTGCTCGGCGTGATCTTCGCGGCGACGAAGCTCGGACGCGGTCCGGGCGTGATGCTCTCGTTTGCAAGCGTCGCAGCGTACGACTTTTTCTTCGTGCCGCCGCGCATGTCGTTTTCGGTGACGGACACGCAATATCTGCTGACCTTCGTCGGCATGCTGCTCACTTCGCTCGTCATCAGCCACCTCACGTCGAGCTTGCGCCGCGAGGCGAGCGTCGCGCAGCGGCGCGAACAGCGCACCGGCGCGATGTACGCGATGGCGCGCGAGCTGGCCGCGGCGCTCACCACGGAGCAGATCGTGGCGATAGGCAGCCGCCACGTGAGCGAAGTGTTCGGTGCGCGCGTGGCGCTGCTCCTGCCGGATAGCGTCGACAAGGTGCAGCAGAAGATCGAGGAGCCCGATCCCAAGATCATGCTCGACGCCGCTAACCTCGACATCGACGTGGGGCAGTGGGTGTACGACCAGCAAAAGCCCGCGGGCAACGGCACCGACACGCTGCCGGCGGCCGTGGCGCGCTACTTGCCGCTCAAGGCGCCGATGCGCACGCGCGGCGTGCTCGCCGTCGTGACGCGCGACGCGCGCGAGCTTCAGGTGCCCGAGCAGCAGCGCATGCTCGACGCGTTCGCCGCGCAAATCGCGCTCGCGCTCGAGCGCGTGCACTACGTGGACATCGCGCGCGACGCGCTCGTCAACATGGAGTCGGAGCGGCTGCGCAATTCGCTGCTCTCGGCCATCTCGCACGACCTGCGCACGCCGCTCACGACGATCGTCGGTTTCTCGTCGATGCTCGCGCAAACCCATGAGCCCGAGGATGCGCAGGACTCGCGCTCGGGCGAGCTGATCGAGGCGATTCACGACGAGGCACTGCGCATGACGGGCATCGTGACGAACCTGCTCGATATGGCGCGGCTGCAGGCGGGGAGTCTCAATCTCAATCGTCAGTGGACGCTGCTCGAGGAAACCGTGGGCGCCGCGCTTGCCGCTTGCCGCCGCGTGCTCGCGCGGCACCCCGTGCAGGTGAAGCTGGAGGAAGGCCTGCCGCTGCTCCAGCTCGACGCCGTGCTGATGGAGCGGCTCTTCTCGAACCTGCTGGAGAACGCGGCCAAGTACACGCCCGCCGGCACGCCGCTCACCATCGCGGCGCGCCGCGTGGAGGAGGGCGGCCAGCCGTTCGTGCGCGTCTCGATCGAAGACAACGGGCCGGGTTTGCCGCCCGGCATGGGCGAGCGCGTGTTCGAGAAGTTCACGCGAGGCGAGAAGGAGTCGGCCAAGCCCGGCATCGGGCTCGGACTCGCCATCTGCCGGGCGATCGTCGAGGCGCACGGGGGTACAATCGGCGCGGCCAATCGCGTTGCCGCCGACGGCCATGTGCAAGGCGCGACGTTCTGGTTTGCGCTGCCCGTGGAGTCGCCGCCGCCGCTGCCCGCCGATGTGACCGATGCGCCAGAGGCACACGAAGCGCTCGAGCCGCTCGAGGCCGTCCCACGGGAGGCCGCCCCACTGGAGGCCGCCCCCCCAAAAACCATCGATCCGAAACCCGCAAATGAGTGACCCGAGCATCGCCGTCGTTCTGATCGAAGACGAAAAACAGATTCGCCGATTCGTGCGCGCAACGCTGGAGGGCGAGGGCATCGTCGTGCACGACGCCGAGACCGGCAAGCAGGGCCTCGTCGAGGCCGCCACGCGCAAGCCCGACCTCGTGATCGTCGATCTGGGCCTGCCCGACACCGACGGCCTCGACGTGATCCGCGAACTGCGCGGCTGGAGCGATCTGCCAGTGATCGTGCTTTCGGCGCGCACCCAGGAAAGCGAGAAAGTGGCCGCGCTCGACGCCGGCGCCGACGACTACCTCACGAAGCCGTTCGGAGTGTCCGAGCTGCTCGCGCGCATTCGCGCGCAGCTACGGCGGCGCAACCGCGGCGGGGCGAACGAGGTGCCGCAGGTGAGCTTCGGTGCCGTAAACGTCGATCTGGGACTGCGCCAGGTCACGCGCGAAGGCGCGCCCGTGCATCTCACGCCGATCGAGTACCGCCTGCTCGCCACGCTCGTGCGCGACGCGGGGCGTGTGCTCACGCACCGGCAACTGCTGCGCGAGGTCTGGGGGCCGTCGCACGTGGAAAGCAGCCATTACTTGCGCATCTACATGGCGCATCTGCGGCAGAAATTGGAGCGCGATCCCGCGCAGCCGGAGCACATCATCACGGAGACGGGCGTGGGGTATCGACTGGTCGGCGTGCAGTAAGCCTGCACTGCGCCGGGGCTATAATTACAGGTCTGTAAGGACGACCTTGCGGAATGTTATGTCAACGGGGACGGCCCCATTTTTTAAATGGAGCGTTCCCCATGTCCTGGTTTCTTCTTCTTATCGCTGGCCTGCTCGAAGTGGCGTGGGCCGCCGGTCTCAAGTCTTCCGAAGGATTCACGCGACTCTGGCCCTCGGCGTTCACCGTGGTCACGGCGCTGGGCAGCTTCGTCCTGCTCGCCATGGCCATGCGTCAATTGCCGCTCGGCACCGCCTATGCGGTGTGGACGGGCATTGGCGCGGTCGGCGCGTTCGTGTTCGGCATCGTCATGATGGGTGAGGCAGTGAGCGCCGCGCGTGTGGCGAGCGCCGCGCTGATCGTGCTCGGCCTCATCGGACTCAAGCTTTCTTCGGCCGCCTGATTAAATCCACTGCGCATACATCGGTCCGGACCCTATGCCGCGGCGACGCAACACCGCTGCGGCACCGCAGCGAGCGTGGCTATAATGGAACGGTCATAACCCGATAACACTCCGCGCCGCATGAGCGGCGAGCGTGTGCGCACAGCGCCTGCTCTCCCGCTTCCCGCGTGGAGCGCCGGCGCCCCGGCCGCGCCGCGCGAGGAGGCAGCCATGCTGGAACCACTTTCGCTAGCAGCGGGCCTGTCCTGGGGCAGCGGCCTGCGCCTCTATCTCACGGTGCTGATGGCCGGCGTCCTGCAACGTCTTGGCCTGATTCACCTGCCCGACACGCTTGCCGTGCTCGCTTCGCCGTGGGTGATCGGCATTGCCGCCGCGCTCACGGTGCTCGAATTCCTCGCCGACAAGATCCCTGCGTTCGATTCGCTCTGGGATGCGGTGCATACCTTCATCCGCATTCCGGCCGGGGCCGTGCTCGCGGCCGGCGCGCTCGGCCATGCAGATCCGGCGCTGTTGACCGTCGCCGCGCTGGCGGGCGGCACGCTCGCGGGCACGGCGCATCTCGCCAAGGCGGGCACGCGCGCGCTCATCAATCTTTCGCCTGAGCCGGTGTCGAACGTCGTCACGTCGAGCGCCGAGGACGGCATGACCTTCGTCGGCGTGTTGCTCGCGTTGTTCGTGCCGCTGCTCTTCCTCGTCATGCTCTTGGCGTTCCTCGTGCTCGCGGCCTGGGCGCTGCCGCGCCTGTGGCGCGGCGTGCAGGGCGGTTTCCGCGGCATGGCGATGCACATGGTTTCGCGACTTTCGTTACGAGGTCGTCACGATTGAGCGGCGGCACGCCTTCTTCCTCCAACGCAAAGCCTCCGCGCAGCGAAGGCGGCCCGGGGTTCGTGCAGGCTGAGCCGCCGGCTGCGGCGGGCGGTCCGGGCGCTCCGGGCGGCCCGCGTAGGCCGGTGGCCGTGCGTACCACGCCAGGCTGGTCCGATCTCGTGCATCTTGCCGCGCGCATGACAGCGCGCGACTGGCGCGCGGGCGAACTCACCATGCTGCTGCTCGCGCTCGTGCTCGCCGTGGCGGCGCTCGCCAGCGTGGGTTTTCTTGCCGACCGACTGCAGCGCGGCCTCGAGCGCGATGCCCGGCGCATGATCGCCGCCGATTTCATCGTGCGCGCCGATCACCCCGTCGATCCCATGTTCGCGCGCGAGGCGCAGTCGCTTTCGCTGCGCACGGCGACCACGACGATCTTCCCGAGCATGGTGAGTTCGGGAGCGCCACAAGCTGCTGCAGCGGCGGGCGCTTCCGCCGCCCCGGGCGCAACGGCCACTCGCCTTGCCGCCGTCAAGGCCGTCTCGGCGGACTATCCGTTGCGCGGCGCGCTGCGTATCGCCGCGGCGCCGGGCGCGGCCGATTACGCGGCGCAAGGCATTCCGCCGCCCGGCACCGTGTGGGTGGACGACGAACTGCTCGACGCGCTCAAGCTCCATGTCGGCGACACGGTGAAGGTCGGCACGCGCACCTTCACCGTGAACGCGCTCATCACGAAAGAACTCGACCGCGGCTTTTCGTTCGTGAACTTCTCGCCGCGCCTCATGATGCGCGCCGACGAAGTCGCGTCGACCGGTCTGCTCGGCTATGGCAGCCGCGTGACTTACCGCCTGCTCGTGGCGGGCGCCGATCCGGCCGTCGCGCAATTCGCGTCCTGGTCGCGTGCGCGCGTGGACGGCGGCAAGATGCGCGGCGTCGCACTCGAATCGCTCCAGGACGGCCAGCCTCAGGTGCGCCAGACGCTCGACCGCGCGCGCCACTTCCTCACGCTCGTTTCGCTCCTGACGGCGCTGCTCGCGGCGGTGGCGATCGCCATGGCCGCGCATCGCTACACGCGCCGCCATCTCGACGCATGCGCCGCGATGCGCTGCCTCGGCGCGAGCCAACGCACGTTGCGCACGCTTTTCGTGCTGGAGTTCGCGGGGCTCGGACTCGCGGGCGGCGCAGCGGGCGTGGCGCTCGGCTACGCGGGTCATCTCGCGCTGCTGGCGTGGCTCGGGAATCTCATCGACGTCGTGCTGCCGCAGCCCGGACCGTTGCCCGTGCTCGAAGGCATCGCCGCGGGTCTCGTGCTGCTGCTGGGCTTCGCGCTGCCGCCGCTCTTGCCGCTCACGCGCGTGCCGCCGGTGCGCGTGCTGCGCCGCGAGTGGGGCGACGAAGGACGCGCCGCGTGGGCGGCATATGGCATTGGCATTGCGCTCTTCGCGGGGCTGCTCGTGATCGCGGCGGGGGAGTTGAAGCTGGGCGGCATCGTCGCTGGCGGTTTCGCGATCGGGCTGATCGTGTTCGCCAGCGTGGCGCGCGCGGCGCTGTGGTGCGCGGCGCGCGTGGCGCGCAGCGCTCGCCTCTCCGGTCAGGCGCGCGCGGGCGTGGGTTGGCGCTATGCACTGGCGTCGCTCGAACGGCGGCCGGGCGCAAGCGCGCTCCAGATCACGGCGCTCGCCATCGGCCTCATGTGCCTTTTGCTGATCGCGATGACGCGCAACGACCTCGTCGAAGGCTGGCGCAAGTCCACGCCGCCCGACGCGCCCAACGAGTTCCTCATCGACATCCAGCCCGACCAGCGCGACGCCGTGGCCGCCTGGCTGCGCACGCATGGGATTGCCGGGTCTGCCGACAGCGATCTCCAGCCGATGGTGCGCGGGCGCCTCATCTCGATCAACGGCAAGCCCGTGAATCCCGACTCGTACAAGAGCGAGGACGCGCGCCGGCTCGTGGATCGCGAGTTCAATCTCTCGTACACGACGAAGCTGCCCGACGACAATCGCATCGAGGCGGGCACCTGGTATGGCGATTCGGGCACGCCGCAGCTTTCGATCGAGCAGGGACTCGCGAAGCTCATCAACGTGAAGCCCGGCGACGTGCTCAAGTTCGACGTGACAGGCCTGGAAGTCACGGCGCCCGTGACGAGTGTGCGCAAGCTCGACTGGGGCTCGTTCAAGGTCAACTTCTTCGTGCTGATGCCGCCCGGACTGCTGCGCGATTTTCCGGCGACGTACATCACGAGCTTTCACCTGCCGCCACGGCAGCGCCAGGTCGTGGACGGTCTCGTGGCCCGCTATCCCAACGTCACCGCGATCGACATCGCGCCGATTCTCGCGCAAATCGAACGCGTGCTGGAGCAGGTGATCGGCGCGGTGCAGTTCCTCTTTCTCTTCACGCTCGCCGCGGGCGTGCTGGTGCTCTACGCGGCGCTCGCGGGCACGCGCGACGAGCGCATGCGCGAGTCGGCGCTGCTGCGCGCGCTGGGGGCATCGCACCAGCAGGTGCGCGCGGTGCAGGTGGCCGAATTCATTTCCGTGGGTGCGCTCGCGGGGCTCATGGCGGCGCTCGGCGCGCAAGCGGTGGGCTCGGTGCTCGCCACGCACGTGTTTCTCTTCTATCTGCCGTTCGATCCGTGGCTCCTGCCGGCCGGCATCGCCGCAGGCGTCGTGTGCGCGGGCGTGGGCGGTTGGATCAGCTTGCGGCACGTGCTCGCGCGCCCGGCGCTGCAGTCGCTGCGCGACGCGTGAGGCGGCCACCCGCCACGCGCCGCTGTGCGAAAATCATTCGTCTAGGGCAGTGCGCTGCCGTCCCTCTTTTTTCCTGATTCAACCGTATGACCGATCCAGCCGACGAAGCGCCGCAGAAACCCACGGCCTTCGAACTCGTCGGCGGCGAGGCGCGCGTGCGCGAACTCGTCGACCGTTTCTATGACCTGATGGACCTCGAGGCCGATTTCGCGGGCATCCGCGCGATGCATCCGCAAACGCTCGACGGTTCGCGCGACAAGCTGTTCTGGTTCCTCTGCGGCTGGCTTGGCGGCCCGGACCACTATATCGAACGCTTCGGTCATCCGCGCCTGCGCGCGCGCCATTTGCCGTTCGCGATCGCCTCGCCCGAGCGCGACCAGTGGCTGCGCTGCATGGCCTGGGCGATGGAAGACGTGGGCCTGCCGGAGCCGCTGCGCGAACGCCTGCTGCACTCGTTCTTCGATACCGCCGACTGGATGCGCAATCATCCGGGTTGATTCACTGCGCCCGATTGTTCCGGTCCATGGGCCAGTACAGTCAGGCGCTCACGCATCGCGGCCGTCCGGCGGGATGTTTCGCCTCGCGGCCATAATGGCCCTTTGGCTGGCGACCGGCTTCGCGGGCCGCCGTACGCAAAACAAGGAGACACCCACGATGACGACCACCCGCGCGCTCTTTCGCGAAGACGCCTATCTCACGCAGTGCGAAGCGACCGTGCTTGCCGTTGGCGAGGACGGCGTGCGGCTCGACCAGACCGTGTTCTATCCGCTTGGCGGCGGCCAGGCTGGCGACGCCGGCGCGCTGGTGCTCGCCGACGGTACGCGCATCGAGATTGCCGACACACGCAAGGCGAAGTTCGAAGGCGCGACGCCCGACGACGCGCTCCACGTTCCCGCGCCCGGCCAGGACGCGCTGCTCGCGCGTCTCGCCGGGGGCGAGCGCGTGCGCGCCGAGATCGACTGGGCGCGCCGTCACCGGCACATGCGCCTGCATACGGCGAGCCATTTGATGTGCGCGGTGCTGCCATACCCCGTGGACGGCTGCAGTATCACGACCGACTATGCGCGCCTCGATTTCGCGACCGTCGACCCGATCGAGCGCGACATGGTGGAGGCGCGTCTCGCTGAACTCGTTTCGGGCGCGCACGCGGTGGCGACAGAATGGATCACCGACGAGGAAATGGCGCAACGCCCCGAACTCGTGCGCACGATGAGCGTGAAGCCGCCGATGGGCCTGGGCCGTGTGCGCCTCTTGCGTATCGATAACGTCGATTTGCAGCCCTGCGGCGGCACGCACGTGCTCAACACGCAGGAGATCGGCGCGCTGCGGGTGGCGAAGCTCGAGAAGAAGAGCGCGCGCACGCGGCGACTCGTGCTGGAACTGGCGGAATGAATCTCGAAGCGCGTGCGCGCGAGGTGCTCGACTTCTGGTTCGGCGCGCCGGGCTCGGAGGAATTCGGCCGCGAGCGCAAGATGTGGTTCCGCAAGAACGCCGCGTTCGACGCTAAGCTGCGCGAACGCTTCGGCGCGCTGCTCGACGCCGCGTGTGCGGGCGAACTCGACGCATGGTGCGAGACGCCCGAAGGCGCGCTCGCGCTTCTGATCGTGCTCGACCAGTTCTCGCGCAACTGCCATCGCGGCACACCGCACGCGTTCTCCGCGGACGACAAGGCGCTCGGCATCGCGCGCATGATGGTGGCGAGCGGCGCGGATCAGCGCTTGCCCGCGCTGCAACACCGCTCCTTCGCGTATCTGCCGTTCGAACACGCGGAAAGCGCCGAAGCGCAGCGAGAATCGCTGCGTCTGTTCGGCGAGCTGGCAAAGGAACCCGAGGGGAAGGGCTACTACGATTACGCGGTGCGCCACGCGAAGGTCATCGAGCGCTTCGGGCGCTTCCCGCATCGCAACGCGCAACTAGGCCGCGTGTCCACGGACGAAGAGGCCGCGTTTTTGCGCGAGCGGGGTTCGTCGTTCTAGCTGAATTCAGCGCGCGACTTCAGCGTCCGCCGCTCACGTCGAGCAGGGCGCCTGTGACATACGAGGCGGCATCGCTCAGCAACCACACGATCGTTTGCGCGACTTCGTCGGCGCTGCCGGGCCGGCCGAGCGGCGTTTGCGCGCCGAGCACGGCCGCGCGATCGGGGCGGCCGCCGCTCGCGTGGATTTCGGTGTCGATGAGGCCGGGGCGCACCGCGTTCACGCGCACGCCCTGCGGGCCGAGTTCCTTGGCGAGCCCGATCGTCATCGTGTCGACCGCGCCTTTCGACGACGCATAGTCCACATATTCGTTGGGCGAGCCAAGCCGCGCGGCCGCCGAAGAGACATTGACGATCGAGCCGCCGTCGCCGCCGCGATCCTTCGACATGCGCCGCGCCGCTTCGCGTGCGCACAGAAACGCGCCGTACACGTTCACGTCGAACATGCGCTTCAGACGCTCGGCGCTCATGTCGGCGACCTGGCTGCCGGGCGCCACGATGCCCGCGTTGTTCACGAGCGCATCGATGCGGCCATAGGCCGATTCGAGCGCGTCGAACATCGCGACGACGTCTGCCTCGCTCGCTACGTCGCCGCGCAGCACGCGCGCGTGGCCGCCAGCGCGGCCCACTTCGGCGGCGGTTTCGTCGGCGGCCGGTTCGTTGTGCAGATAGTTGACGCCCACGGTCCAGCCGTGTGCGCCAAGCAGACGCGCCGTCGCGCGGCCTATGCCGCGGCTCGCGCCGGTGATCAGGACAACCTTGCCCATCGCGATGTACTCATCGTAGTGACTGCGGTTAGTCGAGGGGACGGCGGCAAGCGGCTGGATCAAACGTTATCGCGCAAGTCCGCCCACTTGTCCTTCGCAGGCGCGTGATAGCGCTTGAGCCTGGCGATCAGCGCGGCCGGATCGCTGTCGGTTTGCAGCATGTCGCGGTAGGTCTGGCGCATGAAGCCTTCGCGCACGGTGTGATCGAGCAGCGCCATGAGCGGATCGTAGAAGCCGCTGATATTCAGCACGCCCACCGGTTTGCGGTGATAGCCGAGTTGCGCCCACGTATAGACCTCGAACAGCTCTTCGAGCGTGCCCGCGCCGCCCGGCATCGCGACGAAGGCGTCGGAGAGGTCGGCCATCATCTTCTTGCGCTGGTGCATGTCGGGCACGACATGCAGTTCGGTGAGGCCCACATGGCCCACTTCCTTGTCCACCAGCAGCTCGGGGATCACGCCGATGGCGCGGCCGCCGCCCGCCATCACCGTGTCGGCGATCACGCCCATCAGTCCGACCTTGCCGCCGCCGTAGACGAGCGCGAGGTTCGCGGCGACGAGCGCACGGCCAAACGCCTGCGCCGCTTCGGTATAAATCGGATTGGCTCCAGGCGAGGAGCCGCAATATACGCAGACTGCTTTCATTCGGCTTTGGCCTTTATTCCCGGTTGTCCTTCGCGGCGCCCGCGCCTTCGCGCGGCGGCAGGTAGTCGTAGAACTCTCGCTTGGGCAGCTTGCCCGAGACGAGGTCGTCGAACAGCTCGCGCGCGCGGCCGCGCAGGTACGGTGCCATCAGCGAGACGATCTGCACGCTCACCTGGTGCAGTTCGTCGCGAATTGCTTCCTGGTCGTTGTACTTGCGCGGATTCATCACGAACTGGTACGAGAGCCAGTAGGTGGCAATCACGCCGATGTTGGTCGAGATCACGTCGATCTCGGCGGGCGTGGCGACCATGTCACCGTCTTCCATGAGCTGCTCGCAGAACTGCTTCGCGAAGTGCACCTTGTGGCTGATGATCTGCTTGAAGTGCATCTCCAGCGTGCGGTTGCGCGCGAGCAGGTCGTTCAGGTCGCGATAGAGAAAGCGGTAGCGCCACGTGAAGTCGACCATGTACTGCAAGTACGCCCACATCTCGTCGATGGTGGCGCGATGGTCTTCGGGAAAGCGCAGACGCTTTTCGATCTCCTGCTCGAACTGGCTGAAGATGCTGTTGATGATGTCGTCTTTGTTGCGGAAGTGGTAGTACAGGTTGCCTGGACTGATCTCCATTTCCTCGGCGATGGTCGTCGTGGTGACGTTCGGCTCGCCGATCTCGTTGAACAGTTTCAACGACAACTCAAGAATCCGTTCGCGTGTACGGCGGGGAGGTTTGGCATCCATGTCGTCCGGCCCTGAAAATGCAGTGCCGGGCTCAGGCGCCCGCCAGTATGTTGCGGTGCGCGCGGCCCGGACGCGGTTGGTCGTTATAAGACTGTCGTTCGATTATAAACCGACGGCCCGCGCGCACCGACAGCTTGCGCCTGTCAAGAGCGTGGAAGAGTGACGAGGCCCCCGCGGTGCGGGGGTGTGGGGCGCTAGAGCAAGCCGATTCCGTGCAGCAGCAGCGGCCCGAAACGGGGTACGAGGATCAGCCCCCAGGTCAAGACGCAGAGCAGCAAGGCGAGCGTCACCGCTGCGCTGCCCAGGTCCTTGGCGCGTCCGGAGAGCTCGTTGCGCTCGAGGCCGATGCGGTCCACCGCGTTCTCGATGCTCGAATTGAGCAGCTCGACGATCAGCACGAGGATCACCGAGCCGAGTAGCAGCACGCGCTCAACGGGCTCGACCGGAATGAACACGCCGATCGGCACGAGGATGGCCGAGAGCGTGAGCTCCTGGCGAAACGCGCTTTCCTCGCGGATGGCGGCGCGAAAACCCTTGATCGAGTACTTGAGCGCTTTCCAGGCGCGGGTGACGCCGCGGTTGCCCTTGTAGGGGTTGAAGGGCAGTGGGGCGAGCGGATCGTCGGGGCCGAGCGGTTCGTGCAGATGCGGCGGCTCGGGCGGCTCCAGTGCGGCAGCGGTCGGTGCAACGGGCGCGGGAGGATTGGCGGGCTCGCTCGCAGTTGCAGATGCGGCTTGCGGCGCAACGCCAGGTGCGGCAGCGGCGGAAGCGGGCGCGCGCGGATCGAGCGCTTCGGCAGCGCGTGCGGCGCGCGTAGTGCCGCCGGCACTCTGGCGGGCTGGCGGATTGGGACTGCGAGCGCCCTGGGCGCTATGTGGCGGTGACGGAGGACGTGGCGTCATGGTGGTGCCAAGTAGAACCCCAGTATCGCACGCGTGAGAGGCGGTTGCGCCGGGGCCGTCAGTGTCCCCAGCGCGCTCGCGGACGATCGATGCGCGGACCATAGCCGGCCTCGCGCTCAGGCAGCGGCGCTGGAAGGCTCCATCGTCGCGCGCGTGCGCGGCTTGAGATGCGCGGCGAATTGCTCGGAGGCCGCGCGCCACGAGAAGCGCTCGGCCCAGGCGCGCGCCTCGGCGCGGTCGATCTTCAACGCTTCGAGGCACGCTTCGCGCAGGTCGTCGTTCATCGAGCCTGCGCCGCCCGTGCCCAGCACGTCGATCGGGCCCGTCACCGGGTAGGCGGCCACCGGCGTGCCGCATGCGAGCGCTTCGAGCAGCACGAGACCGAAGGTGTCGGTGCGGCTCGGGAACACGAATACGTCGGCGGCAGCGTAGACCTTCGCGAGCTCGGGCTGGCTCAGGACACCCAGGTAGTTCGCCTGGGGATAGCGCGACTTCAATTCGGCAAGCGCCGGGCCTTCGCCGCATACCCATTTCGAGCCCGGCAGATCGAGCTTGAGAAACGCCTCGACGTTCTTTTCCACGGCCACGCGGCCTACATAGAGGAAGATGGGGCGCGCCGTATTGAGCACCTTGGATTCCATCGGCCGGAAGATGTCGAGGTCCACGCCGCGCGTCCACAGCACGACGTTCGTGAAGCCGAATTTCTCGAGGTCGGTCTTCACGACGGGCGTGGGGGCCATTACCGCGAGCGAAGGCTTGTGGAACCAGCGCAGGAAGCGGTACGTCACCGAGAGCGGAACGCCGAAGCGCGCCTGCACGTACTCGGGAAAGCGCGTGTGGTAAGCGGTCGTGAACGGCAGGTCGTGATCGATTGCGTAGCGGCGCGCGGCGAGTCCGAGCGGGCCTTCGGTCGCGATGTGGATCGCATCGGGCCCGAACGCGCGGATGCGTTCGTGCAGATGCCGCTTCGGAAACAGCGAGAGCTTGATTTCCGGGTACGTGGGGCACGGTATCGTGCGGAACTCCAGCGGCGTGAGCAGTTCAACCTGATGCCCGAGCGCGATGAGTTCGCGCGTCGTGTTCTTCAGCGTTCGAACCACGCCGTTGACCTGCGGCTCCCATGCATCGGTCACGATCATTACTTTCATCGGTCGTCGGCCCTCTTGTCGTTCGGTAGTGCGGTTATGACTGCCGCTGCGTAGCGGTAGCAGTTGACACTCAGGCGGCGCTCACGCGCGCCTTGCGCGTCGAGGCTTGCGTTTCTGGCGCGCGCATCACCGTCCAGTAGACGATGCGCAACTCACCCTCGAACGTCTCGACGAGCGCGGAAAGGCTCTCCACCCAGTCGCCGTCGTTGCAGTACAGGATGCCGTCGATGTCGCGGATCTCAGCCTTGTGGATGTGGCCGCAGACCACGCCGTCGCAGCCCCGGCGGCGCGCTTCGTCGGTCATCACGCGCTCGAACGAGGAGATGAAGTTCACCGCGTTCTTGACCTGATGCTTGAGGTACTGCGAGAGCGACCAGTACTGGAAGCCGAGCTTCGCGCGCACGCGGTTGAACCAGCGGTTGAGCAGGAGGATCAGCGTGTAGGCCGAGTCGCCGAGATAGGCGAGCCACTTGGCGTGCTGGATCACGCCGTCGAAGAGATCGCCGTGCACGACCCACAGGCGTTTGCCGTTGAGCGTCGTGTGAAAGGCTTCCTCGCGCACGTGGATGTCACCGAACGCGAGATTGCAGAACTGGCGCGCGCTCTCGTCGTGGTTGCCCGGGATGTAGATGACCTGGGTGCCCTTGCGCGCCTTGCGCAGCACTTTTTGCACGACGTCGTTGTGCGCCTGCGGCCAGTACCAGCCCTTCTTCAACTGCCAGCCGTCGATGATGTCGCCCACGAGGTACAGATACTCCGACTCGTTGTGGCGCAGAAAATCGAGCAGATACGATGCCTGACAGCCGCCCGTCCCGAGATGGATATCGGAGAGCCAGATCGTGCGGTAGCGGGTGGGATCGGGATGGTCGTCGTCGTGAGAGCCGGTGG
>NZ_JAMBPR010000150.1 GCF_024206475.1 Paraburkholderia sp. CNPSo 3274 | reverse complement strand
CAACCCCTGCGCGACGCCCGCTGCACCCCGCCCACCTCGCCCAGCAACACGCAGGCACGCTGGATCTGCGCCGAACTCGACACTTCCACCGTGAACTGCATGTACGCCGCATTGCGGCGGGACTGCGTCTTCACGCCGATCACGTTCATCTTCTCGCGCGCAAACACTTCGGAGATGTCACGCAGCAACCCCTGGCGGTCGGTGGCCTCGATCGAGATATCGACCGGATAGACCGACTGGCCGCGCCCGCCCATCACGTCGGCGGACCACGTGGTGTGCAGCACGCGCTCGGGCGCGCGGTTGGCCATGCGCCGGAAGGTCGGACAGTCGCTGCGATGTATCGACATGCCCTTGCCGCGCGTGACGAAACCGCTGATCGCATCGGGCGGCGCGGGCCGGCAACAGCGCGCGAGCTGCGTAAGGAGCGCGTCCACGCCGACCACCAGCACGCCCGACGAGCCGCCATGCGTGACGTTCGCGCCGCTCGCGCGCTTGGTGAGCTGCTCGGGCGTTTCCTCTTCGGGCTCGGCCGTGGGCGCGTCGTGCAGCGCGTGCTCGACGTTACGCAGGCTGAACTCTTCCTTGCCGACCACGCTGAAGAGGTCGTCGGGTGACTTGAAGCCCAGCTTGGCCGCGAGCTGATCGAGACTGACCGACGTGCGGCCCTCGCGCTGCAGCGTCTTTTCCACCATCGCGCGGCCGTTGGCGATGTTTTCCTGCGCCTCGATCGCGTTGAACCACGCCCGTACCTTCTGCCGCGCACGCGGGCTATGCAGAAAACCGAGCTGCGGATTGAGCCAGTCGCGCGATGGGCCGCCCTCCTTCACCGAGACGATTTCGACCGTCTGGCCGTTGCGAAGCTGGGTGTTGAGCGGCACCATCGCGCCGTCCACGCGCGCGCCACGGCAGCGATGGCCCAGTTCGCTGTGAAGGTGATAGGCGAAGTCCAGCGGCGTCGCGCCCTGCGGCAGCGCGATGACGCGCGCCTGGGGCGTGAGAACGTAGATGTGGTCGTCGTCGAGCGTGGCCTGGCGCAACTGCTCCCACGGCTGGCGCCCATCCGAGACATCGTCCTTCCAGGCGAGCAGCTGTCGCAGCCACGCGATCTTCTCGTCGTAGCTGCTGCTCGCGCTGAACTGCCCGCCGTAGCCCTTCGCACCGGCTTCCTTGTAGCGCCAGTGCGCAGCCACGCCGTATTCGGCGAACTGATGCATCTCCTGCGTGCGGATCTGCACCTCGAACGCGCGGCCGTCGTCGCCGATCACCACCGTGTGCAGCGAGCGATAACCGTTGGGCTTGGGCCGCGAGATGTAGTCGTCGAACTCTTTCGGCACCGGTTGCCAGAGGTTGTGCACGATGCCGAGCACCGTGTAGCAATCCTTGATGTCGGGCACGATCACGCGGAACGCGCGCACGTCGTAAAGCTCGGAGAAGTCGATCTCCTTGCCGCGCATCTTCTTCCAGATGCTGTAGATGTGCTTGGGCCGCCCGCTCACCTCGGCCTGGATATGCGCGGCTGCAAGCTCGCTTTGCAGCCGCGCGATCGCCTCGGACACGTAGCTCTCGCGCTCCACGCGCTTTTCGTCGAGCAGCTTCGCGATGCGCTTGTAGGTATCGGGCTCCTGAAAGCGGAACGCGAGGTCTTCGAGTTCCCACTTCAGTTGCCAGATGCCGAGACGGTTGGCGAGCGGCGCGTAGATCTCGAGCGTCTCGTGCGCGATCTCGGGCGCCGGCGTGATCTTCGCCGCCGCATAAAAGCGCAGCGACTGCAGGCGCGACGCGAGCCGGATCAGCACGACGCGGATGTCCTGCGCGAACGCCAGCAGCATCTTGCGCAGCGATTCGACCTGCGCGCGCCGCGCCGCCTGGGCGTCGCGACTTTCGCGGCCCGCTTCGGGTACGGCATGCTGCGCCGCGCGCAGGCTCACGGTGCCGAGCCGCAACAGCTTGCGCACGTCGAACACGAGCTTCGCGACTTCCGCGCCGAAACGCGCTTCGAGCGCGCCTTCCGGATCGTCGAGATGCGGCGCGAGATTGAAGAGCGCCGCAGCGAGCACCGCGGGCGGATCGACGTTGAGCCGGCTCATGATGAATGCCGTGCCCTGCGCATGCTCGATGAGCGGCTCGCCCGTGGAAAGACGTGCGTCACCAGCGTGCTCGCGCACGAACGCAAGCGCGTCGTCGAGCGACGGCAGCGCGCCGGTATTGGCGGAAACCGCGGATGCGGGAGGAACGGTGTCGCTGCTCATGAGGCGATGCCCGCCGGCTTGCCGGACGGGCGACAACGAAAAGGGTCAATCAAACTGCGCCGACTGAACGACTCGCGCTCAATCGCGCTGCGCAGCCACCACGACGATCTCGACGAGGCATTCCGGATTCGCGAGCTTCGCTTCGACCGTCGCGCGCGGCGGCGTCGCGCCTTGCGCGACCCACTTGTCCCACTCGGCGTTCATGCCGGGGAAATCCTTCATGTCGGCGATATAGATCTGCACCGAGAGAAGCAGCGACTTGTCGCTGTTCGCCTCACCCAGCAGGCGGTCGATGTGGCCGAGCACTTCGCGCATCTGGCCGGCGATGTCCTGCTTGGTCTCTTCCGCGATCTGGCCAGCCAGGTAGACGGTGCCATTGTGGATGGCGGTTTCCGAAAGACGTGGACCAACGTGGTGACGAATGACTGCCATGAAAATTCCTGTTGAGAAGTGAAAAACGGTCAACTTCCGGGCCGGCACGATCCAGCGCGCATCGGCGCGCGCAGGAATATGCCGGCGAATCTCATATTATGACGCGCGAAGGGCCTCGCCGTCGAAGAAACGGCGCGCGATCGCGATCTGGTCGGGCGCGAGGAACGCCGGCGCATGCCCTACGCCCTCGATTTCGACGCTCGATACACGGCGCCCGGTCGCGACCATCTTCGCGACCGTTTCGCGCGAAAGCAGGTCCGAAAGCGCGCCACGCACGACGAGCACAGGCCCTTCGAACGTAGCGAGCGAGCGCCACAGGAACTTCTCGCCCTCCTCGTTCTGCTCGGGCGTGGCCGACTTGAAGGCCTCCGCAATGCGCGGGTCGTACCGGTAGCGCCACGTGCCTTCGACTTCATGCAGCAACGGCGTATTGATCTCGCGCCATTCATCGGCGCTCAGCGGGCCGAACGAGGCCGCGAGAAGCGCCGCATTGTCGATGCCTTCCTGGAGCGTAGCGAATGGCTCGGCGCGCCCGACGTACTCCCCGATGCGTGCGAGCGACGCGGGTTCGATTTGCGGCCCGATGTCGTTGAGCAGCATGCGGCCAATGGGCGCGCCCGGCAGCCCCGCGAGCGCCATTCCGATCAGGCCGCCCATCGACGTACCGAACCAGTCCACCTTCTCCACGCCCGTGCGCGCGATCAACGTGACCATGTCCGCCACGTACTGCGCGACGCCGTAGCCGCGCGGGTCGAGCAGCCACGATGACAGCCCCCGCCCGGCCACGTCCGGGCACACGACGCGATACTGGTCGGCCATCGCGGCGGCAAAGCGGTCGAAGTCGCGCCCCGAGCGCGTGAGTCCATGCACGCACACGAGCACGCGCGGGTTGGCGGGGTCGCCCCACTCGGTGTACGCGATGCGGTGCAGGCCCGCGGGACTGAGACACTGGACGTACTGCTGGCGCGGCACTGCGGTCGATTCGGTCATCGCGAAATCCTCGCTCGAAGGCGCATCAAGGCTTTCGGCCGATTGTAAACGCCTTTGCCGCCCGGCATCGTCGGCAAAGCCGCACGCAAACCGTACGCAAAAACGAAACGGGCGAGACCGAAGTCTCGCCCGCCGCCAATCATGCTTACGCTACGACGTTCAGCCCACGGCGCTCACGTCGAGCGGCGCCCCGGTCTTCGCCTTGATCTCGTCGACCGTCACACCCGGCGCGAGTTCGGTCACCTTCAGCCCCGCGTCGCTCACTTCCATCACGCCGAGGTCGGTGATGATGATATCGACCACGCCCACGCCCGTAAGCGGCAGCGTGCAGGCTTCGAGGATCTTGTGCTGGTCGCCCTTCGCCACGTGCTCCATCAGCACGACCACGCGGCCGACGCCCGCCACGAGGTCCATCGCGCCGCCCATGCCCTTGATCATCTTGCCGGGGATCATCCAGTTGGCCAGGTCGCCCTTCTCGCTCACCTGCATCGCGCCGAGGATCGCCAGGTTGATGTGGCCGCCGCGAATCATCGCGAACGAGTCTGCGGAAGAGAAAATCGACGAACCCGCCAGCGTCGTCACGGTCTGCTTGCCGGCGTTGATCATGTCGGCGTCCACTTCGTCCTCGGTCGGGAACGGGCCGATGCCGAGCAGGCCGTTTTCCGACTGCAGCCACACTTCCATGCCCGCGGGCACGTGGTTGGCCACGAGCGTGGGCAGCCCGATGCCGAGGTTCACGTAGAAGCCGTCCTGCAGTTCCTTCGCCGCGCGCGCGGCCATTTCGTCACGATTCCATGCCATGGTCGGTCTCCTTCCTCAGTTGCCCGCGGCTGCGCGCACGGTGCGTTGTTCGATGCGCTTTTCCGGGTGCGCGTTGAGCACGATGCGCTGCACGAAGATGCCCGGCGTATGAACGGCGTCCGGATCGAGTGCGCCGTTCTCGACGATCTCCTCCACTTCCGCCACGGTGATCTTGCCCGCCATCGCGCACATCGGGTTGAAGTTGCGCGCCGTGCGGCGGAAGACCAGGTTGCCCGACTTGTCGGCCTTCCACGCCTTCACGAGCGCGACATCTGCCGTGAGCGAATGCTCGAGTACGTAGTGCTTGTCGCCGAACTGGCGCGTTTCCTTGCCTTGGGCGATCAGCGTGCCGAAACCGGTATTCGTGAAGAACGCCGGAATGCCGGCGCCGCCCGCACGCAGCTTTTCAGCCAGCGTGCCTTGCGGCGTGAATTCGAGTTCGAGTTCGCCCGACAGATACTGGCGCTCGAATTCCTTGTTCTCGCCCACGTAGGACGAGATCATTTTCTTGATCTGGCGCGTCTCCAACAGCAGGCCGAGGCCGAAGCCGTCCACGCCAGCGTTGTTGCTGATGCAGGTGATGCCCTTCACGCCTGTATCGCGCAGTGCGCCGATCAGCGCTTCGGGAATGCCGCACAGCCCAAAGCCGCCGACCGCGAATGTCTGGCCGTCCTTGACGATGCCCTCGAGCGCGGCAGCCGCGCTTTTGTAGACCTTGTTCATCAGTGTGTCCCTTCCTCGAATGGAAATCCGCCAATCCGGTTTGTCGCGCGGACGTCGAGCGTGTCCGGATGTTCAATTCTAGTCATGCCCCGGCGGCGTTGCCGTGAAGCGGGCAGCCCGGTCGGACTGCGCCCACGTGCCCAAACGAGCCGCGCGAGCCTGGAAAACTGCCCCTCCGATGGGTGCAAAGCGTACGCTGGCCCCCTGTTGCGGCACAATACGCAAAACTACATAAAGCAATACCCGCACCGTCCGCCATGGCCGCTCCAATTCAACCCGTCGAACGCTCCGCCCTCGACTACCAGACCGCGTTCCATCTTGCGCCCATCGGCCTCGTGCTTGCGCGCGAGCGCACCATCGTCGATTGCAACGACCAGGTCGCCGCCATCTTCGGCTGCGCACGCGCGGCGCTGATCGGCCAGTCGTTCCAGGTGCTGTACCCTTCTGCGGACGAGTTCGAGCGCATTGGCGCACGCATCCCGCCGATCATGACGGCGCAAGGCAGTTACGCCGATGACCGCATCATGAAGCGCGCCAACGGCGAACTCTTCTGGTGTCACGTCACGGGGCGCTCGCTCGATCGCGCCGAGCCTCACGCGGCGGGCGTCTGGACATTTGAAGACCTGAGCGCGACGCGCCGCGTGGCCATCGAACTCACGCCGCGCGAACGCGAGATCGCCGCGCAGCTCGTTACTGGCAAGACCAGCAAGCAGATCGGGCGAATTCTCGAGATCAGCCCGCGCACCGTCGATGTTTATCGCGCGCGCCTCATGCGCAAGTACGACACCGGCAACGCCACCGAGTTGCTGCAGCGGCTGCTCGGCCAGTAAAGGCGGGCAGCGCCAGGCAGCGCGCGCCACACGGCGCTCAGCCGACCCGATCAGACTTGACCAGTCCCGCATGCTCGATGGTCGCGCGCAGCATGTCGGGAATCGGCACCGACTTGCCCGCCGCGTAGTCGATCCACACGCAGCGTGCGTTCCCGCGCGCGTAGAGCGTGTCCGGCTCGTCGGCGCGGCGCAGTTCGAAACCGGTGTCGAAGCTGCTGCGGCCTGGCTGGCCGACCGTCATCGTGCACACGATGTCGCCGGGGTAATGCAGCTGCTTGAGGAATTCCATCGAAGCATTGACGATCACGGGCCCCTGGCCGTCGCCGCTTTCCGCGGCCACGCCCAGATGCTCGAACCAGGAAATCCGCACCTGCTCCATGTAACGGAAATAGACCGTGTTGTTCACATGGCCGAACGCATCCATGTCGCCCCAGCGGATCGGCATGGTCATTTCAAATACGGGGTGGTAGTCACTCATTGCACTTCAACTTCGTGTTGTTGCGAAAAGCGGAATGCCTGCCGGCGGCCGGACTCGCCTGGGTTCAGGTGAGCCCGAAGCCGTCGTCGGCGGTGATGATCGAACCGTTGATGAACGACGACTCGTCGGCGGCGAGCAGCAGCAGCAGGCCGTCCAGGTCCTCGGGTTTGCCAACGCGGTGGCGCGGCAGCATCGAAACGAGCTTTTGCCCCTGCTCTGTCGACCAGTGGTGGTGGTTGATCTCCGTGTCGATGTAGCCTGGGCAGATGGCGTTCACGTTGATGCCGTGTCGGCCCCATTCGAGCGCCATCGCCTTCGTCATGTGCACGACCGCGGCCTTGCTGATCGCGTACAGGCCGATTTGCGGCAGCACACGCAGACCCGCCACCGAAGCAATATTGATGATGCGGTACGCCGGCTTCGGGCCGCCGCCGTTACCGCGCATGATCATGCGCTTGGCAACTTCCTGGGCCACGAAAAAGGCGCCGCGCGTGTTGGTGTCGAACACGTACTCGAAGTCGGCGGGCGTGACGTCGGCGAGCTTTTGCGTCGTGGAGACGCCCGAGTTGTTGACGAGGATGTCGATGGTCCCCGCCTCGGTTTCCGCGTGCGCTACCGCCGAGCGAATGCTCTGGTAGTCGGTCACGTCGAGCGAGACGACGTGCGCGGCGCCCCCGCTCGCCTCGATTTCGGCGCGCAACTCCTTGAGCCGCTCCACGCGGCGGCTTGCCAGCACGACTTTTGCACCGGCCTGCGAGAGCACCTGGGCGAAGCGCTTGCCAAGCCCGCTGGAAGCCCCCGTGATCATCGCAACCTTGCCTTCCAGATTGATCGAACGGCCCATTTCCGGTTCCTGTTCAGAGGTGAATAAGCGCCAGAACGCGGCGGGGTCGGCCCGCCAAATCTGACGCCATAGAATAGAACGGTCGTGCTAATGTTAGCCTGTTGGGTTGCGGCACGGGGAACGTTACCCGACAATACGAACCCGAAAAAAGCATTCTAATGGCAAGAGGAGCATTGATGACCCCCGCAAGTCTTTTGGAGCAATACGGCCCACGCGAGTCGATGGAATACGACGTGGTGATCGTCGGTGGTGGCCCCGCCGGGCTGTCTGCCGCGATCCGCCTGAAGCAGCTGGCCGCGGAAAAAGGCGCTGAAATCGGCGTTTGCGTGCTGGAGAAAGGCTCGGAAATCGGGGCGCATATCCTCTCGGGCGCGGTCATGGATCCGCGCGCCTTGAATGAGCTGATTCCGGACTGGAAAGAACAAGGCGCACCGCTGAACGTGCCCGTAACCGAGGACAAGTTCCTTTTTCTTTCCGAAACGGGGGCTAAATCTGTGCCGAAC
>NZ_JAMBPR010000149.1 GCF_024206475.1 Paraburkholderia sp. CNPSo 3274 | reverse complement strand
TTTGTCTTGCCGCACCTGAGCCGGGGCCGGCGCGGCCCGCCGCCGACGTTGCCGTTACAGAGGATGTTCAACTACGTCCTGAAGGCGCTCTATATGGGGTGTCAATGGAAGATGCTGCCGATCGAAACGGATGCAAAGGGGCTGCCTGAAATCCACCACACCCGCATCTACCGGATCATGCGACGCTGGCAGGCTGACGGCAGCATCGACCGGGTCTTCGCGGGCTCGGTCGATCAACTGCATCGGGACCAGCTCCTCGACCTCGCGAACATCCATGGCGACGGCACGACCACAGCGGCAAAGAAAGGCGGCGACAACCTGGGCTACAGCGGGCACAAGCATCTGAAGGGCGACAAGGTGGTGGCCTTCTGCGATCGCAACTGCAACATCATCGCGCCATTCGTGACGGCGCCGGGCAATCGCAACGAATCACCCCTGCTGCGTGACGCGCTGCCCAAACTCACCGCCATGGCGCGCGCCATTGGTGCGAACCTGCAGGGCTCAACCGTCAGTCTGGATGGCGTCTATGACTGCCGCGAAAACCGCCGTGCGATCTTCAACCGCGGCATGAGGCCCAACATTCCCGAGAACCCGCGTGGGCGCAAGGCACCGAAGCGCGGTCGCAGACGGCATTTCGACGCGGCCATCTTCGCGGAGCGCTTCAGCACCATCGAGCGCGTGTTCGCCTGGGAGGACACCTTCCGCCGCCTGCTGCTGCGCTTCGAACGCATCAGTGCCGTGCGTGCACTACGCGCTCAAGACGCTCGCCTACACGATGATCAACCTGAGGCACTACTTCCGCAGCTGATCGCGGCCCTCAGGGCGGCCTGTCGCTACTTCGCCGGCGCATTGCGCCATGGCCGCGCGCGTCGTTACCATGTCGATCACTTCGCAAATCAGACTTCCGCTTCGCTTTGCCTGTCTTGCCAACTCATGCATTTCATGAAACATATGCATTACTGATCAAATGCAACTTCAGTCTGCTTGAAACCCGCAATCAGTTGGCAAAGATGCTACGGGTTGTGTAAAAGCGCAACATCATGGTCATGAAGCCAGCTTGAATAATGTCATATAAAGCCAGACTAAAGACGGGTGAACTGCGCAAGCGCAAGAAGCCGGGGTACCGGGTGACGAACGCGCGGGCGTATAACCAGAGCCTGAGAAAGCGCGGCATGATCAGCCTGTATGTGCCGGGCGGCGATCTGAAGGCGCAGCTTATCAACGCAAAGATCCGTACGCCGGGCGTGTCGGGGCGTGAGCCGACCTACACCACGGCGTACATCGAGCTGATCTTTACCTTCTACCGGCTGTTCGGCTGGGGGATGCGGCAGATCACCGGCTATATGGAGGACTACTGGGAGACTCGCGGGCTGGACATCCCGGTGCCCAGCGCCAGTCAGTTGGGCGAACGGTTCGCTTCACTGGAGGTGAGCGTCACGCAGCGTTGCGAACAGTTGGCCCGACGTCTCGCGCGCGGCGAGACGATCAGTCTCATCGTCGACAGCACGGGATTGAGCTTTGGGCGGGCGAGCCAGTGGTACGAGGAAAAGTACGGTCAGAAGGCCGCGCGCACGCCGTGGCGCAAGATGCATCTGTCGATCGACGCTGACATGAACGTACACGCGATCCGCATCACCACTACAGAAGTATCGGACAGCGAAGGAATGGACGCCGTGCTGCCCGCTGATGTGCCGATGGATCGGGTGATTGCCGATGGCGCGTACTACAGCATCGAGCGTACCGAAGCGCTTTCAGGCGCGGGCGTGACGCCCGTCATCCCACCGCCGTCGTACACGGCGAGGAGCGAACCCGCCGGCATGACCCGATCGTCAGATACATCGAGGACAAAGGCATCTATGCATTTCACAAGAAATACGGCTACGGTGTGCGCTCGCTGGTCGAGGCGCAGATCTCGCGCATCAAGCGTTGCATCGGCGAGCGCCTGCTGACGCAGGAGCTTGCGTCGCAGGAAGGCGAAGGCGTAATCATCGCCAACCTGCTGAACCGGTGGAACGCCTTCGGCAAACCGGTTTGCGTCAATAATGCATAGTCGCGTCCATAGCACGGGAACTCGTACCCATCCGGACAAAGCCACTCGCCGAGCTGCTATCCGGCTATGGCTCCAAATTTCAAGTCAATTTCTCGTGAACACTTAGATCGCACTTACAAATGAATCAATATTAGAGATTCTTAATCGCACAGAAAAACATTTTATATCAGTGCGACTGGCAATTAGTGATACCGTGGTATTTATTTTGCATCGCATGGAGAATCCAGTTTTTTCGCCCTTGTGCGCGGCAATGAATTTGCGCAATTACAGCCATCCCCGTCTGGCCCTTGATGGCCGTCGGTGCCGACATGGATGATGGTCGTTGACGATCGGAAGTCAGAGATCTACACGTTCACTGGGCGGAGTTGCAGAGATTTAGCTCTTAACGGACTTCTAACGCGATATTGAGAACAGGAAATACTGAAAATTTCCTTGTTTTGTTATCGGTGCGGCAATGGAGGACGCGGCATGAATATAAAGATATTCGCAATATCCATGGTTATGTCTTTTACGCCAGTAGCTGCCAGAGCGGATACTCCTTTACCGGTGATACCCTCCAGCTACGTAGTCGACAAAATTACTCAAAGGATGTTCGAGCCATCGAGTACCTCTTCCGATCTTGTCCTACTGTCCGCCCACCGCGGATATTGGGAAATATATCCTGAGAACTCGTCTTACGCCCTACAAGATGCTTGGAACCGCGGATACGAAACTGTTGAGATCGATGCGCGATTTACCGCCGATAAACAGGTGATTGTCGCGCACGATTTTAATATAGACCGTATTTCGACAGGATCTGGCGCGGTGAGCAGCCTAACATATTCGCAACTTAAGCAGGTCGACCTGAAGGATCGGCATGGAAAAGTGTTTTCAGATGCAAATGGGAATAAAGGAAAATTCTTGGGCTTCTCAGAGGTTTTGGATCTTCTTGAACAGTACGTCACCTCAGACGGTCTAGGTTATGTCGTTATTGTTGACATCAAGACGGCGCCCGGCGGGTCCGGCCTGGAAATCATGCAGAAACTCCTAGACCTTATAGCTGCCAAAAATAATCCCTCACTAAGCAAGGCCGTTGTAATCAAAATTAACGCGAGAGATGCGGGTGATCTCGGGTCTGTACTGAGTCGAACTACATACAATCCCAACGTGAACGGCGGCTTGGTTCTCGTAGAAAATCCTGACGCCGACAACGTCAAGATATCAAATTATGATCCCAATCAGGACGTTAACTACGGTCAGTGGAACACCGCGCCATTCCCTATACAGTTCGAGATGAATCAATACTATAGAGGTGATGGTCTCGAAAATTACTTCCATTATGCAGATCAGCAAAAGGGATTTGCTACGTATATAGAAAGCAATCTATTTCCAGAAGGAGTGGCTACCGCAGCCGGAATGTGTTGCGTAGCTCACATCACGGACCCGAAGTCTACAGCGTCGGCCTCAATCATTCCGGATTATCGAGGTGATCCGGAGATGGCAGTTATAAATCCTACCAACCTGATAACAACAGACTCGGTCGATGCAGTAGGGGATATGCTGCAGGCATTGGGGCGACGAAATATCAACTTACTAAAGCGATAGATTATTCCTGTCTTTTACAAGGTGGCTCCGTCATGTCAAAGCTTTTTAGACTCTTTGTGCTGCATGGCACTGCAATTGCTGGGCTATATATAACCCCAGCATCCGCGCAGACATGCTCCAACGAAGCAGAATGCCGGCAATCGGCAGGTGCCAAGCAAATACAGTTGCTAACGCCTGTTGTAGTACCAATACAATATGACTATCCAAAACTAATTATCCATAACCATGGGCCAGATTTCGACACTGACTATCAAGTTCCTAACGGAACAACGATAGTTTACGACTTCTACACGGATCGCAATTCCTTCAACCTTCCCAGCCAGACGTCGATTATCACGAACGAAATAGCGCGGCTCGATCCAGCGAAGGGTTTTACAATTCTCGTTATTCACCGGACCCGTGATAACTTCGCAGCGGGCGGGGGCGCATCGGTCTCGCTACTCAGTTCGGCGGATAATACGGCTTATGCCTCCTTCATGCTTGGGTCTCAACCAAGTGCGACAGGGCAGAAGTGGTCCTTTGGTAAAAGCTTGCTGCAAAGTAAGCGTCCTCAGACAGCTTACTGGCAAAAGCCTTGGGACATGAACATTCTCGGACCAACCGGAAGCTTCTCGGGTACCGAATGGGTTTATTACACGTTTACGCCGGACGGTAAGGTCAAAATCGATCTGTTTGCGCCATATACATACTCTCTTGCCTTCACGGCGTATCAGTGGGATGAGGCGGTACTTGACAGCGGCTTCCCGCACTTTGCGTACGAGGCTGGAGGGCCAACCTCACGACCAAATCAAGCTCCGTTCGGCTCTGTTGGCCCCTTGATGGTTGGTGCCGTGAATGTGCCTGGTCAAGGTTCTCCGACCCTTACTCCAGTCCAGGCTTTGCCAGGATTTGAACGTGCGGTCGTGTTCTCAGGGCCATTGTCCAATCGTGAGATAGTTGCCTTTCAAAAATCACTCAAGGGCAGCCTGTTTCTCGATGTCGACATGCTTCCCTGCAACAGCGGCGCTTTCCTCGCCGGAGAAATCCGCACGCCTTGTGGCAAGGGCAGTCCGGGCAATCCTCCCGCCGATGTCAGTAGCATCACTCCAGTTGGGCTAAATACCAATGTCAATCCCAAAGGGGTTATCCTAGCTGCCAACGACGGAGGGGGAGGTAGTTTTTCGACGATCAAGGCCGCAGTTGACGCGCTTCCGCCAAGCGGCGGCGTGATCCGAATCCCACCTGGTGTCTATACCGAGACATTGGACATTACGAAGCCGAACGTGAAGCTGATCGGCACCGGCACTGACGCATCGCAGGTTTTGATCACCGGCAATCACTCGGCGAACGCGACCGATCCGGGGACTGGGCAACCGTATGGAACGGCTGGCAGCTACACCGTGGCTGTGGTCGCCAACGATGTCTACCTCAGCAATCTCACCATCCGGAATTCAGCCGATTACGAAGCTCCCGATTTTGGCGCCAAGGGCCAAGCTGTAGCCTTACGCTCGAACGGAGACCGGGATGTCTATCGAGCGGTACGATTACTTGGTGGCCAGGATACGCTGTACGTTAATGGGCCGGGGCGAGCTTATTTCAGCAATTGCTACGTCGAGGGAAATGTCGACTATATCTTCGGTAATGGTAAAACAGTGTTTGATGGTTGCACTCTCAAGACCAAGATTCATGACAGCCTGATCGGTGAAGCGACGATTACCGCACAAAAGCGTGAGAGCGCCAGCGAGGATAGCAGCTTCGGCTTCGATCACACGAAGAGCCCATATATGTCGAACGCTTGGCTAGGCCGTCCGTGGGGAAGTCACTCAACCGTCTACTTCCTCAACTCCACGATGGGACCGCAGCTCACCAGCGATGGCTGGATCGAGTTCATCCCGCCGCTGAACGGGCTGCCGGGCACTAACAATCTGCCGACCTCCACCTATCGTGAATACAATACGCGGTATGCCGACATGAATGGCCAAGGGGCTGCGCCGTTCGATATCGGCCAGCGCGAGACGACGTCGCCGAAGAGCAACGTCGCGCTGAGTTCGGCGGAGGCTGCCGCACTAGCACCTGACATTTATCTGGCTGGCACCGACGGTTGGCAACCTACCTTGGTGAGCGACGCCAGTCCGAACCTTGGGCAGCAGGTGCCAATTCCCACTCCAGCCGCCGGGGTCCCCCAAGCCCCGCTGATCTCCGCAACGGTCGGCGGCAACGGCAACGTGCAGGTCACTTGGGCTGGCCAACCTGCCAATCCCGCAGAAACGGGTTATGTCATTACTGCGCGGCAACATGGCAAGAGTTGCGGACCGTTCCAGCTGCCGGCTTATGCTTATAGCGGGTATGTCGAAGTTGCCTTTAATGGCTCATGGTGCAAATAGCGCGGGGGCGAATCGGTTAAGGTGTCGGGCTGAACGAACTGAGAACCGATGATGAGCAAGCTGAAGAGCCTGGACGAACTGTTTGCAGGCCGTCACTTTGACCGCGATGTGATCATTCTGTGTGTTCGCTGGTACCTGCGCTACAAGCTTAGCTTGCGCGATCTGGTCGAAATGATCGCGGAACGGGGTCTGGCGCTGGCCCACACGACGATCCTGCGCCGGAGTTCGTCAAACGGTGGAATCGCTTCGGCAGGCCCACCGGCCAGTCCTGGCGTGTTGACCAACTGGTTGCTAGTTTCGCCGCTGACCATCCACAGGGCAGTCAGCCAAAGCGGCAGCATCAATGCATTTCGGGCACGGCATGTTGACAAAGCGACAACATGTTTCGGTATCTACTGGTTGCAGGTTTTTCTCAGGGTAAGCGCGTCTCTATCCTTGCAATTACCCACTTCTTTTTAGCGCGAGCTCAATAGCCGAGCTGGATGTCAGTCAGACGTTGCATCCCGCGCCACATAACGGTATTGCCCGGCGGAGGGTCGCTGGCGCGCGCAAGGTAACCACCCAGCTGAGCGAGCTTGATAACGTTACGCACGAGGGGCGGCGCCTGGGCGTTGTGGGGCGTGTCGTGAACGATGCGCTGAAGCAGTTCGATTTCGGTGGGGGTGAACGCGATTTCGGCGGCGGCCTGCGGCGCCGAGCGGCTGAGCATGGTGAGCCAGAATATGCGCCAGCTCAGGATGCAGAAGACCGCGATCAGGTTCGTTAACCGGTCGGCTGTACGAAGCCGGGACTCCTCCGCTTTGCAGCCCGATTTCAGGATCTTGTGGAACGTCTCGATTTTCCAGCGCATCGCGTACCAGTCGAGCTTTTGGATCGCCTCGGCACGCGAGCGGACTGGCAGGTTGGTGATCAGTTTCCATTCGATACGAGCACGCCCGGCCGGCGGATCGCGCTCCTGTGCATGAAGGACTGTTAGCTGTAACTCAGGGTAGCGGCTCTGCTTGCCGATGGGCGGCAGTGTCGCGCGCAGTTGTAAATTGATACAGCGACGCAGTTAGGAATTGATACACCTCGTTGTAGGGTTTCCCATTTTGGGCGGCCCGTGATCAGCTACGAGGAGTACATGGAAATCGAGATTCTGCGTCGCCAGGGAAACAGCCTCCGGGACATCGCCGTCGAGACCGGCATGGCAGTCAACACGGTTCGGAAGTATTTGGCATCGGGGCCGCCGCAACGCAAGGCCCGTCAGCCGGTACCGGGCAAGCTTGCGCCGTTCAAGACTTATCTGCAGGGGCGCGTGGAAGCGGCGAAGCCCGACTGGATTCCGGCGACGGTGCTCAAGCGGGAGATCGAGGAACGCGGCTACACGGGAGGGTTACGCCGGGTGCAGGAGTATCTGCAGAAGCTTCGTCCCGCTGCACGCCCTGACCCGGTGGTCAGATTCGAGACGGAGCCGGGCCACCAGATGCAGATGGACTGGATCGAGTTTCGTAAGCCGGGACACAAGCTCGGTATGCTCGCCGCGTTCGTCGCGACGTTGGGTTATAGCCGCGTCAGCTACGCGGAGTTCGTCACCGACATGCGTATCGAAACGCTACTGGCTTGCCACGTGCGGGCATTCGAGGCATTTGGCGGCGTCACCAGAGAGATTGTGCCCGCTGGCGTTATGTGGCGGCAAGCGCGGTGTTCCCGTGCTGAGGCGGCGGGGAACGAATATTTGAGCACATAATTTGCTACAGCGAATTGAGCCATTCAAGAAGAGCTTTGTCGTCCTTCCAGGCGGTACGAGCTCGGGATCCCGCCGAAACACCAGAAATTACTGCGCACGCTGCCAACGCTTCGGCTTTTGCACGTAACGTTAGTTCTGCATATCGGTTTGTAGTATCGACACTGACATGT
>NZ_JAMBPR010000148.1 GCF_024206475.1 Paraburkholderia sp. CNPSo 3274 | reverse complement strand
CTGCGCGTTTCGATACCACGTCGTTGATCTGTGGCGGCGGGCGCTCCGGCGCCGCAGTCAAAAGGATCACATGACGTGGCAGCGAGTCGAGCGGATCGCAGATGCCTGGCTCCCGCAACCTCGAATCCTTCACCCGTGGCCCGACCGGCGATTTGCCGTCAAACACCCGAGGTAGGAGCCCGGTGCCCGAATTGGGCACGCCGGGATCTGTGCGGGGGGTGCTCAGTAATGGGCATCCCTACCGCAATCGTAGTCCAGAAATCACCAGCTGGTGATTTTTGCGTCACGCCGCCATAGAAGGTCAGCGCGCGAGCAATGCCGCCCAGCCAGTCCTCCATCGTTTCGGCTGGCGTCGCGCATGCGAACGTGTAACTCGATGCGCCCATGGCTGCCACGAAGATGTGCGCGCGGCGTCCAGTCGTCAGCGGCAACGTGGGGCCGGCGAAGTCGACAAACAGCTTCTCGCCGGCGCGGTGAATCTGACGCATCGAGCGCTTCAGGCGTTTCGTGAACGCCTTGTAGTGCTCGCAGAACTGCGTATAGCGGTAGGTCTGCCGGTCCGCGAACTCGGCCTGGTACTCCTCCCACAGCAACGTCAGCGTCATGCCCTTGCGACGCAGCTCCTGATGGATGCGTCCGTAGTCGGGCTGGGCGTAGCCTGCTGGCCCCGTGGGCTTGCCGAGAAGCCGCCGCTCGAGGTCGCCTTCATCCATATCGCAGGCGCTTGCCCAGTCCAGCCCGGCGGCACCGGCCAGTCCTATGTACTTCGTGACCACGCCCTTGGATATGCCCAGTGACGCGGCGATCCGATCGTGCGAGAAGCCGCCGTCGAATTTAAGTCGTAAAACGTCCTTGATCATGCGCATGTTCATCCGGTGCGCGGGCATGCTCTCTCCGGCAAAAGCCGGCGAGCATAGCTGTTACGTCTCGCTGTGAGCGGGGTTCGGCATCGCGAGATATTCGAGGCGAGATGGCGCCGATCGTCGCGTGATGGTCGAGTAGAAGTCCTTGCTAATTGAACGCGAGATACAAGGAAGCGATATAGGAGTGGCATCGCATGTTTGACGCACGGCACAACGAACACAGCCCCGGCTGTCGGGCTCGGGGCTGCGGTGTCGTCAGAAGGGATCGTCGATGCGATGACGTGGAGGTGGTTCGCGCGGCGATGCAGTCCACGGTTCGTTGCAGCGACGGATCTGTTCGCCATACGCAGCACTGAACCACACAAGCCAGTCGCCCAGCAGTCGCTGGATCTGCGCGGCGGCTTCATCCGTCAGTTCGGGTAACGCCGGCGCTCGGGGCATGATTGTCGGTGCTGTGCGAGACGCCGTCGGGTGTTTGCGGCGCCTGTTCACCGGAATTCCTCGATAGCCTGTTGCAGCAGTTCGTCGGGCAGATGGTTCAGGCCGCGCGGCACGGCCAGCTGCATGGCGGTGCGCAGGATGCGCCCGGCCTGTCGCGGCAAACCGCGTGAGGCCTGCCGCAACAGTTCGAGCCCGGAGTCGGCCAGCAGCGTATGCGTGCAGCCGGCGCTCTTCAGGGCGTGCGCGATCAGTTGTGCGAAGCGCTCGCGCTCGATCACCGGCTTGAGTTGCACACGCGCCTGGATACGACCGTACAGGGCGGCATACGGCGCGCGCTCGAGCGTGGTGGCCAGGCACGGATGCGCGGCCAGCCATACCGTAAGCAGGTTGCGCGAATCGAACGCGAAGTTCAGGAACGACGGGAAGTCACGGAAGAACTCGATCGGCAGGTTCTGCGCCTCGTCGATGATCCACACCACGAGCAACTGCTTGCCTTCGACCAGCTCGGTAATGCGCTGCTTGAGCTCACGCCAGAGGTCGGCGCGCCGGTAGCTGGGCTCCAGTCCAAGCGCCCGGGCGAGCGAGCGGTACAGGTCGATGCGGCCGAACTCCGTCTCGGCCAGATAGATGACGTGATAGCGATGCGGATTGAGGCTTCGCGTGAGATGCCGTAGCGCCGCGGTCTTGCCCACGCCGGGCTCGCCGGTCAGCAGGCCAATACCGGGGCTGCCGAGCAGCCACTGGAAGCGCTCGGTGAGCTGGGCGAGCGTGCCGTCATCCCAGAGGTCTGTCGAATCCTTGTCCAGCGGCGCTGCGCGCAGGCCGAAGTGTTGCCGGTACATGCTCAGGCCTCCTGCCGGTAGTGGTGTTGATGCACGAGCTCGAGCAGGTTTGGCCCCGGCGTGACGGCATTCGTGACGGGCTCGGCCAATGGACGCTGTCGCCGGCGCCTGCTGTTGGCAACGACATCGAGCCCGGTGGCGGCCCCCAGCGCCTGGCCGGTCTGGCTCTCGACGCGAAGGACGGTGCCGGCGTGCGGATCGACCACGAGCAATACCGACTGTCCGGTGAGTTCGTACGGGACCTCGAAGCGTTTGCCATTGAACGACACGGTGCCGTCGCGACGGACATGACGCGCGATGCGATGCAGGAACAGTTCGTCCAGACGTGCGGCGAGCACACCGAGTTGCCGGATGCGCGGCAGGTGTCAGCGGGCGGCGTTATAGAGCCAATTCGGGGGGGGCGTAATCGGGCCACCTGATGGGCGGCGCAATAGAGCCAGTCCAGGGGCGGCGTAAAGGGGCCACCCAGCGGGCGGCGTGCAGAAGCCAGCGGTAGCGGGTACAAGCGCAATTCGAACTTTCCAAGTCGGTACGCTCCGTTCATTTGAACGGAGCGCCTATGGCCAACAGGAGGTTCGTTAGGTATGTCCAGAAATTAGGTGTGGTCGAATTGGATACACTGGGTGCAGGAGTCCCTTCCCGAGTTGTGAAGCGATTTTCTGCCTAGGGAAGGGAAGCTCAGACCGGGCGCTTTCGCTGGAATGCTTCGCCTAATAATCTCAGAGGCTTTCCAGAAATTTGAGCAGTGAATCGGACGGGCGATAAAAAGTCATCTTGATTCCGGGTGCTTTAACTGTCGCGAGCGCTCGCCGCTTCATCGTCTGATCTGCCTCGACATAGCCGTGCGTCGTAACAGGGCTCTCATGTCCTAGCCAGAGCGCAACCTCCGTGATGCCTACACCGGCTTGCAAGAGATGCGTGGCAACCGTGTGCCTCATGGAATGCGGAGTGATATGGCGCTTCATAAGCGATGGGCAGGTCCTCCCTGCTGCCGTCAGTGCCAGCGAAAATCGCTCAGCCACGTTTGCGCGCGTCATTGGTCCGCCATGGCGGCTTGGCAACAGGGGCTGTTCCGGTTGCAAACCCTGCTCACGTATCCAGTGGCGTATCGCCGCAGCAGTTTCACGCCACAGGGGTACGGCACGCTGCTTTCGACCCTTGCCATGCAGGCGTACCCACGGCGTTGCAGCAAGCGTTACATCGGCCACCCGCATCCCGGTCAGCTCAGATACTCTGGCGCCAGTGTTGTAGAGCAGCGCGAGCAATAGACGATCGCGCTGTCCGAACCACGTATCTGCATCGGGTGCGTCCAACAAGGCGTGAACTTCCTCACGTGATAGAAATCCCAGAAGCGGTCTCTCGAAACGTTTCGTTGGAATTGAGAGAATTTGTTGTGCCAGGTGCAGTGCCTGAGGACATCTCATCGTGACATAGTGATAGAAGGTCCGTATAGCGGAAAGCCGAGCATTGCGACTGCGAATGCTATTGGATCGTGCAGTATCGAGGTTGTCCAGAAAGGCAGTGATCAACGTGACGTCGAGTTCGTTGAGTGTGAACTTCTCGGGCGGCTTATGTAACGCTTGCTGGGCATAGGTCAATAGCATTCGGAAGGTGTCGCGGTATGACTCGACCGTTCTTGGACTCGCATTCTGCTGCTGCATTAGCCGTTCGATGAAGAACCGCTGAAGGAGCGAGGCAAACTCCTGTGGCTGGCTGGTGACATGGCTCATGTCGATTCCCCTTGGGCATACCGATGAAAGCGCTCTCCAACGAGAGCCATCAGTTCTGGCACCGCCGTGCAGTACCAGTAAGTGTGGGCGACGGAGGTGTGGCCGAGATAAGTCGAGAGCGTGAGGATTGCGTGATCAACGTCGATCCCCTGGCGGTCGGAGCGCAACAGACTGTTGGCGACAAAACTATGTCGGAAGTCATAACAGCGATGATGCGCATAATCGCCGCGTGGCAACCACCCCAGTCGACGGCATAGGGTTTCCAACGCGCACTGGAGCGTCGGTACGGCGACCGGCTTACCTCCATCGAGCAGGAAAAACCGGTCGCTGCGCGGCTGGCGCACGAAGCGATCACGCTGCTGAGCATACGTACGTAGGGCCTCTGTGGTGCTCGGATGCAAGGGAATCAAGCGGCTTCTATGCCCTTTTGCTTCCCGGACCAGCAGCAATCCCTGGTCAAGATCAACGTCATCGCGTGTCAGGTGTGTGGCCTCTATCGGGCGTAGACCACTCGCTGCGAGCAGCCCTATCATGGTCTTGCAAGTCACAGGGCGCAGACCATCACGAGGCTGAAGGCTGGTGGTGGCTGCCATCAACATCGATACTTCCTGCTGCGTGAAAATATGTGGGGTCAATCGTCGATAGGCTCTACCGAGCAGCCTTCCTGGCGGCACCTCGGTTACTGGGTCGAAACGTTGCCAGTACCGCGCAAAGCCCCGCAAAAGTTCAAGACGCCGAGCCCACGTGAAGTGTTGATCGCGTTTCGTCGAACGAGCCCATGCAACGGCTAGCTCGATGACAAGGTGTAAAGGCGGGGGTATCTGTTGATCAGCGAATCGGCCGAATTGCCGCAGTCTGGGCGAATCGCCCACGATGTTAAATCCAGCGTTGCGCCGATATGCAAGGTAGTCTTCGATGCGCTCGGTCCAAGGTCGGGGAGCATTCATGGCCGATGCTCCGGCCATGGTTGCGCTACCTTGCGCAGACGATCAAGATCGACCCGGGTGTAAAGCGTCGTCGTATTGAGATGCCTATGCCCCAGAACGTCAGCAACTTCTTTTAGTGATGCCCCACCTTGAACTAGGCGTGTTGCTGCGGTGCGTCGCAACACGTGGACGCCACGAAATCGTTCGTCGAGCCCAGCACGTACAAAGGCACTTCTGATAAGGTCATTGATGGCAACTGCGCTGATGGGCTTGTCGTACGGCGCGATTTGCCGGACAAAGACGGCACGACTACTTGTATCGGGCCGTCCGTACCTTAAATAGCGGATAAGTGCTTTGGCCGTTTGTACCGGCAGCGGTAGCTTGCGTTCTCGTCCGCCCGTGGTATGAGTTAGCGTCACCGTTCCATTCTGCCAATCGAATGAACCCAACTGCAGACGTACGACTTCCATGCGACGTAGCGACAGATCGGCCAGGCACCGTGCAATTGCGAAATCGCGCATGCCAATCGGGCCGGTCAAATCGAACGCTGCGAAAAAGAGGTCCAACTCCCTGTTCGTCATTGCAATCGGCAGACGTGCCGGCATCGGTGGCGCCATCTTCGGGATCGCAGCCAGGAGCGCGCGAGTGTCATCCCCGTGCAGGCCTCGAAAGCGCAGATAACTTGCGAGATCAACACAGTAGGTAAGACGTGTCGCGTGACTCCGCCCTTTGAAATAGCGCGCGATGAAGTTCTCAATATCCGTTGAAGTTAGCTGATCGGCGGTCACGGCCTCCTGACCGAAGACGGAGTCGAGAAAGTTGCGAATATGCCAAAGACGGTTACAACAAGTGGTCTGCGCGTAACCGCAACTATCGACCAGGTAGTGCCTGAACAGCTCCAATTCGATATCGACCGGCGTATGCAATTGAGCGCGACCAGCGTTGCTCAACCCTTCGTCCTTTAGAACGGACAGGAGATGGCGGAGAGCTGCGCGTACCGTGTTGACATGGCGCATGCACGGTCGCGGACATCGGCAATGCGGCAAATGAACATCGACAAACTCCATCACGAGAGCATCATCAATGTCGTCAAGGGTCAACCGCTTGTCCAGCCGACGGGCGAAGTGGCGCAAGGAGGCCAGATAGCGTTGGATCGTATCCGACGCATATCGTCGGTCACGCAGGTAATCCACGTACCTGGAAACGATGGTGTCTATGGGGCTCCCGACAGCTGTGCTGCAGCGCGCTGAGTGCGCCGCCAATTTGCTTGCAGACATGATGTCCTCCTCGAACACGATGTAAGCCTCGATATGAGAACACGGAAATTAGGTGAGCTTCAACAATTACCGCATTGCGCCTTTTACAGTTGAATGCGCATGTGGGGAGAGCCCGTCGCGTCGAAAGCGAACCTAATTTATATGTATACCTAACGGACCGAGTATAGGGGTAGGAAACGGCGATCGCCGTCCCCTCCCTCCGAACCCGGTGTGCAGTTTTCCCGCGACGGGCTCTCCAGTCAGTTGTTTCCACATCGGGATTGGCGCGCCAATTGAAGGGCCTCGGACATCGTGAACAGCCCAAGATCAGCGAAGAAGGAATTTGGCCATCGTGTGTGATCGCGAAGGCATCGGCCCTGCCCCGGACGATGAAGCTGTCGGCGCAGGATCGCTCGCAGACGACGACGAACAAAGCCGTCGACGGACGAGAAGGTGTAGCGGTGGGCGTGCTGGAAATAGCCAAACCAGCCACGCAGGGTCGGGTTGATCGACGCAATGATGCTCTCGATCGAATCGCCCCTGTTACGCTTGGTCAGGGCGCGGATTTTATCCCGCAGCCCCATGAGACTCTTCTTGCGCACCCAACGTTGACCTGCCTCGAACCGGTAACCCAGGAACTCGAACCCGTGACCCTCCAGCCGGCAATCCCCAATGTGGGTCTTGTCAGGATGCAGTGTCAAGCCGTTCGCATCCACCCAAGCACGCAGGCGAGTGAGCGCATCTTCCGCTTCCTCACGTGTACGGCATAACACCACGGCGTCATCCGCGTAGCGCACCATCACCAGCCCTGCCTGTCGCATTTCCACGTCAAGCTCGTGCAGGTACAGATTTGCCAACAAGGGGCTGACAACCGCCCCTTGAGGACTGCCGGAAGTCGGCGTCCAACGCGTCATGTCTTCCATGATGTCTTGCTTGAGAAAGTACTGGATGAGTTCCAGAACCCGGCCGTCCGAGATTCGCCCTGCCACTCTCGCAAGAAGAGGTGAGTGTGGAATCGAGTCAAAATAGCTTTGCAGGTCGGCATCGACCACCCAGCAGTAGCCCGCTTTCACATGCCGGTCTACTTCGCGCAGCGCATCCTTGCAGCCCAAGCCCGGGCGAAAGCCGTAGCTTCTCGGCTCGAACTCATGTTCAAAGATCGGCTCGATCACCAGCTTTAGGGCCGCTTGAACTACGCGGTCTTTTACAGCGGGTATACCGAGCGGGCGGCGTCCTTTACCTTTCGGTATGTAGACGCGCCGCACCGGCTGTGGGCGATAGCTACCGTCCTGCAATGCATCCGTCAGTTCAGCGAGATATCGGTCTCGCGCTTGCGCGAATCGCTTCACGCTTATACGGTCGACTCCCGCCGCCCCGGCGTTCTTCTTGACCTGAGCCCACCCCAGCGCGAGCGTGTCCAGGCGAAACACCTTGTCGATCAGACTATGCCATTTACCTCCTTTAACTCCGTTTCGTAGAGCAGCCAACATAGCGTCCGTCCAGATTGCGGCTGGCGCGAATTTCCGCTGCACGCAGCTTCCCAGCGCGTCTGCATCTCGTTTAGTCGTTTCCGACACTGGTGATGCTTCGATCTTCATCTTTGCCTCGTTCCGGACTTCTGCTATCAACCTTCCTGCCCCGCTTCCCTAGTGCGCCTTTTGCTCTGACGCAGGTCTCCACGGTTCAACGCTTCCGTGTGCGGTACTACCGGGACTCTGACTCCTGCCAGCGTTCACCTCGCCGGCAGGTCTCCCCGCTTGCTTCGTGCCACCTTCCCATCGTTCCGTCCTCAATCACGTGGTATGCCACCGCACCGCTTTGTCCGCCACGACAGCGTGCTGTGTTACTTCCAGGCTTCGCCACTTTAGTGCAGGCTCGCCGCAATACTCCGCCGAAACAGGTTCGTCAACCTACGGACCGACAGTTCGCTTCCGGTTACTCCCCACCCCGCCTCACGACGACGCAGTTACCTTCAGCTACGGAGCTGTGGCCAACTCCGGCAGGGACTTGCACCCTGCAAATGGCAACTAAACCGCTGACGCGGTAGGGGAGGAGCGCGAGAGCTGATGGCTGACGTTCATTGTGGCGGCGAGCTGACGCAGGATCCCAACGAGGGGACGCAGATACCTCCAGGAGCAGTATGTGGATGCCCAACCGGGCTTCACCACTGCTTCCAGGAGGCACGCCATGACGCCACTGCGCCAACGCATGCTGCACGACATGCAGATCCGCAACTTCGCCGAGACCACCCAGCAAACCTACCTGCTACAGGTGTCCAGTTTCGCCCGGCACTTCCACCGCTCGCCTGAACTGCTGGGCCCCGAGGAGATCCGGGCCTGGCTCGTCTATCTGCGTGAAGAGCGCAAGCTCGCCCCCGGCAGCCTCGGCCCGACGATTGGTGCGCTGCGCTTTCTGTATCGCGTGACGCTCAAACGCGACTGGAGTGACGAGGACTTTCCGTTTCCCAGGAAGCCGGTCCGGCTCCCGGTCGTTCTCAGCCTGGAAGAGATCACAGCCTTCTTCGAGTCGATCGCCACTCTCAAGCAGCGCACCATCCTGATGGTTGCCTACGCGGCTGGCCTGCGTGTGTCCGAAGCTGTGCACCTCAAGGTCACGGATATTGACAGCAAGCGCATGGTCATCCGGGTGAACCAGGGCAAGAACCATAAGGATCGCTATGTAATGCTGTCACCACGGCTGCTCGAGATCCTGAGAACGTACTGGCACGACGCTCATCCTCGCGACTGGCTATTTCCCGGCGATATTCCCGGGCACCCGATCACGCGATGTGCCGTGTGGTACGCCTGCGTTGCCGCCCGCGAGCGCAGCGGTATCCGGAAACCGATTACGCCCCACACGTTGCGGCACGCCTTCGCCACTCACCTGCTGGAGGCCGGCACCGACGTGCGTCGGATCCAGCTGCTGATGGGGCACCGTTCCCTAACAACCACTGCGCGCTACCTCAAGGTCGCGACCACCACCGTGTGCGCCACCACCAGCCCCTTCGATCTGCTGCCGCATCCCGAATCTGCTCCGTCACAGCCTCCTGCGCCCGGGCACTTCTGAAGCCGCCGATGCGACCGGCGCTTGAGGTGGCGGACATCTTCCGCCGCTGCGGCCCTCAGTACCGGCAGACTCATGCCGGCGCCCTCAGTCGTGCCCAGCGTCGTGTCATGAGCGCCATCGAGCTGTGCCGCACCGCTGAGCTCGGCGCACATATTGAGCAGTGCGATACATGCGGGCATCAGCGTATTGCCTACGACTCGTGTCGTAATCGTCATTGTCCGAAGTGCCAGTCACTTGCCCGTGCACAATGGCTCGAGCGCCGACAGAGTGAGCTCATTCCCGGCGTTGAGTACTTCCATGTCGTCTTCACGCTCCCCGAGCCCATTGCCGCGCTCGCGTACCAGAACAAGAAGACGCTCTACGATCTGCTGTTTCGCACGAGCGCGCAGACGCTGCGCACGATTGCCGCCGACCCGAAACACCTGGGTGCAGAGATCGGCTTCATTTCGGTCCTGCACACGTGGGGGCAGAATCTGCTGCACCATCCCCACGTGCATTGCGTCGTACCTGGAGGTGGCATTGCGCCGGACAGCGAGCGCTGGATCGCCTGCCGGTCCGGCTTCTTCCTGCCGGTGCGGGTGCTTTCGCGGCTGTACCGCCGCCTGTTCCTCGAGCAATTGCGGCGTGCGTTCGACGCCGGCGCGCTGCGCCTGCATGGCCAGCTTCAGCCCCTGCGCGATCCCAAGGCGTTCGCCGCGTGGCTTGCGCCTGCCGCACAGGCCGAATGGGTGGTCTACGCGAAACCACCCTTCGGTGGCGCCAGGCAGGTGCTCGACTACCTGGGCCGCTACACGCATCGCGTTGCCATCTCGAACGACCGCTTGCTGCGTTTCGATGCCGAATCGGTCCTGTTCCGCTGGAAGGACTACCGGCACCAGGCCCGGCACAGGACCATGACGCTGACGGCCGACGAGTTCATGCGCCGCTTCCTGCTGCATGTACTGCCGGATGGCTTCAAGCGCATCCGCAGCTACGGGTGGCTCGCCAACTGTCATCGGGCAGCGCGACTCGCCACCTGTCGGCGGCTGCTCGGTGCTGAGCCTCCCGCCGCTGCATCACCAGCCATAGGAGAGGACTACCGTGACCGCTATCTGCGGCTCACCGGCAGGTCGTTGCGCGACTGCCCCGTGTGCGGCCAGGGCCACATGGTCCGCCTCGAGGGCGGTGTGCCTGGCATCCTGCCGAGGGCACCGCCGGATCCGACCCATGTGCGCTGACCGGCGCCAGTATGATCCTCCGCCACGTTGGTCTTCCCCGATACGGCCAACGCGAACTCGCTCGTGCGCCGGCGTCCACGCGCCCATTACACTGTCGCGAAACCCAACACTATCTGTCCTTGGACCCCGCATTC
>NZ_JAMBPR010000147.1 GCF_024206475.1 Paraburkholderia sp. CNPSo 3274 | reverse complement strand
ACACCGAAACGTGCGGTTGCATTACACGCCGACCTATACCTCCTGGCTAAATCAGGTGGAGAACTGGTTCTCGCGCATCCAGCGCGACGTGATTGCGCGAGGTATCTTCACCACGGTAAAGGATCTGGAGCGCAAGCTGATGCGCTATATCCGCGAGCACAACAAGAATCCCAAGCCGATTAAATGGAAGTATGACGATCCATCGCGGCGAATTCGACCAGTGCCATTTCAATGACGCAGTCGACTAGTTTCAGGATTGTGATGCCGTCTGGCTTTTGCATATCGGAGCAGAGCTTTGCAAGCAGCTTGTTTGGCGCGATTCCGACAGAGCATGTGAGATTGGTCGCTTCGAAGACCGCGGACTTCAACCTGCGCGCGATTGCCTCTGCATCGCCATTCGTGAGTGAAACATCCGCGTAGACCTCGTCGATTCCAACGTCTTCTATGCTCGAACTGATTGACCGAACGGCATCTTTGAACAGTCGCGAGTACGCGCGGTAGAGGTCAAAGTTCACTGGCAGGAGAATCGCGTCTGGCGCTAACCGCGCGGCCTTCATGGCGGGCATTCCGGAATGCACTCCGAGTGCGCGAGCTTCGTAGGTCGCGGTCGTCAGGACACCTCTGCCCACATAGTCGCGTAACCGCGAGAACTCGCGTGTGCCGTCCGGGTTTGTTCGGGGCGCATCCGAGCGACGACCAGCAACCACCATGGCCTCGCCTCGTAGTTCGGGATACTGCGACAGTTCACAAGACGCAAAGAATGCGTCCATGTCGATGTGGGCTACGCGCCGATCATCTGGCATGCCTTGGTGCTCAAAAAATAGCTTTCAATGGCTCCGCGCGATGAGCAGCGAGACAACGACACGTTGCATTTGCGGATATACACTCGAACTGTACATTCATACAGTACTTTTGTCAGGATGCTGGATCTAATTCCGCAGATATTTTTGAGTGTTTGAGGCGAGGTAAGGGGGCCTTAGCCCCATGCTTCAGACGAAATAAGGACCGGATGCGCTCTTGGGCGTAAAAACACCGATGCCCCGATAAGCCCCTTGTCACTGGAAAAACACCTTGCCACGGCTTGACACGCGACTCCGCCGCTCCGACTGCGAAAACAAAAAAGCCCGCCGGCGTGGCGGGCTGCTGCGACCAGGCCGGCCCCGGTTTACTTTGCATGCGAACTACCTATATACTTCGCATGCAAACTAAATTTCAGGAGAGCACCATGAGTGCGGAAATTCACGTCGATCAAGCCGACGGCATTCTGACGATTACGCTTGCTAGAGCGGACAAGAAGAATGCCCTGACGAACGAGATGTATGGCACGCTGGCAGACATCATCGAGAACGCGGAGCACGACAGCCATATCCGCGTATTGCTGGTGCAAGGGGACGGAGACATCTTCACCGCGGGCAACGATGTGGGCGAGTTCGCCGCGATTGCATCGGGTAAGGGCCCCAGTGAGCGACACGTGCATCGCTTTTTGCATGCCCTGGCGAAGTCGAGCGTGCCCATCATCGCGGCGGTTCAGGGCAAGGCAGTCGGTATTGGCGCCACGCTTCTACTGCACTGCGACTACGTCCTGGTCGCGCCAGACGCAGAACTGATTACCCCGTTCGTCAATCTCGCCCTCGTCCCCGAGGCGGCGTCCAGCTACCTGCTTCCGCTGCGCGTCGGCCACGTCCGGGCGTTCGAGATGTTTGCGCTGGGGGAGCCGCTCGACGCGCAAACCGCCGTCGCGTGGGGCCTTGCCAACAAGGTCTGCGCAACGGGTCAACTACGCGACGATGCACGCAGGATGGCCGAAAGAATCGCCGCCAAGCCGGCCGGCTCACTGAGCGCCATGAAGAAGCTGATGCGCGAAGCCGAGACGCTGGTTGCGCAAATGGACAGCGAGAGCGCGAAATTTCAGGAGCGGCTGACGAGCGCCGAGGCGAGGGAGGCATTCGCGGCGTTTGCCGAGAAGCGCAAGCCGGACTTCTCCAGGGTTGCCCAGCACTAGCCAATGTCTTGCTGCCCGGCCACGGTTCAGGCTACGCGTCGCCGTCTTCGGCGAGCGGAAACTTGGACTGCAGGCTGGTCAGCCACCGCGCCACGACGTCAATCTCCGCTTCCGTAAATCCTGCGGTCAATCTGGCGTTCAAGTCCGTCATGCGCCGCTTTGACCTCTGGCGCGCGGTACGTCCTGCCTCCGTCAACCACAGGCGCGACACGCGGCCATCGGTCTCGTCAGCCCGACGTTCGATCAACCCGGCCTTTTCTGTCCGGTCAGCGAGACCGCTCATTCCTGGTGCGCCCAGATCCAGGGCAGCAGCGGCTTCGCTCATGAGCGCGCCGTTGCGATCACCCAAAAAAAACAGCAGCGCAGCCTGGGCTGCCGTGACGCCGCCGCCGGCCGCGCGCGTTTGCGACCACCGTTGCAGTCGGCGCTGTCCGACATTCAATAGATAGACGAGGCGATGCTTCATATCCGGGCAGATAAAATTGTGCGATTTAGTTCGCGTGCGAATTATATCATGCGCCGTGATCTGCACTTTCGAAGGGGCGCGAAGATGGTCAGCGGCTTCCAATTAAAGGAATGGCGAAATGTTCTCGATCGCGCGCGTGACGTAAGTTTCTTTCTCTCCCACTGGCGCTACATAGTGAATCGCACTGCGCGCAGCCTCGATGCCTGCAAGGCGCGCGATTACCCAGGCAGCGAGATAGTGCGATGCCAGACAGCCGCCAGCCGTCGCGACATTCCCTCTGGCCACGAACGGCTGATCGAGCACGGGTACGCCAGCCTCTTCGACCCACGGCCTGGTGGTCAGGTCCGTGCATGCGGGAACGCCCTGCAGCAAGTCCAGCTTCGCGAGGATCAGCGTGCCGGAGCACTGCGCGCCAAGCAGCTGGCGCGCAGGGTCGAGCTTGAGCTGCGACATCAGCGCGGGATCGGCGACGACGTCGCGCGTCCGTATTCCACTGCCGACCAACACCGCGTCGGCTTCGCATGCGTCCTTCAGCGACACTTGCGCCTCCAGCGCGAGGCCGTTCATTGAACGCACTCTGGACGAGGGACTGGCAATCGAAACCCGCCAGTCGGTTTTCCGGACCCGGTTGAGGAGGTTGAATGCGATCAGCGAGTCGAGTTCGTTGAAGCCTTCGAAGGTCAGGATCGCGATGTGCATGGCGGCCTCATACGGTGGAAGAGATTGTGTCGAGCCATGGTAGGGCCGACAATCAATACAATCAAATTATTGTCATGGATACATTGGACCATGCCGGAACCTCGCTACAAACAGCTGGTCGATCGGCTCGCGGCCGAAATCCGTGCAGGCCGTCTGCGTCCCGGCGCGCGTCTGCCCACGCACCGTGACCTGGCTGCGCGCGAGGGCCTGGCGCTGGTCACGGCAACGCGTGCCTATGCGGAGCTGCAGGCGATGGGGCTTGTCAGCGGCGAAACCGGCCGTGGCACGTTCGTCAAGGAGCCTCTGCCTCGCGGTCAAGGCGTCGAACTGCATGCGTGGAGCGCTGACGCCGTGGACCTCAGCTTCAACTATCCGTCGTCGCCCGATCAGACCGACCTGCTCAGGGCAGCACTGCGCCAACTCGCGGCGGCCGGAGACCTGGAGTCACTGCTCCGATACCAGCCCCACGGCGGGCGCGAACACGAGAGGGCGACCGCGGCGCGACACCTGGCCAGCCGGGCTCTGGAAGCGACCGCCGAAACCACGCTGTTCGTGAGCGGCGCGCAGCATGGACTGACGACAACGGCGATGGCGTTACTCGAACCCGGCGACGTGGTGGCGGTGGACGCGCTGACCTACCCGGGGTTCAAGCTGGCTGCCGAGACCAGCCGGCTGGAACTCGCACCGATCCCGGCCGCCGGGCGCGGCCCGGATCTGGACGCATTGGCGGCCTTGTGCAAGCGACGAAAGGTGCGCGCCGTCTACACGATGCCGACCCTGCACAATCCGCTCGGCTGGGTGATGGGCGCGACGCGGCGCCGCGAGCTTGTCGCCATCGCACGACGACATGGGCTGATTCTGATCGAGGACGCCGCTTATGCATTCCTGGCAGACGATGCGCCGCCGCCGTTGGCATCGCTTGCGCCGGAGGCAACGGTCTATGTGTCGAGCTTGTCGAAGAGTGTTGCGACAGGTCTGCGCATCGGTTTCATCCACGCACCGCACGAATGGGTGCCGAGGCTCGAACGGGCGATTCGGGCGACGACGTGGAACACGCCAGCGACCATGACGGCCATCGCCTGCGGCTGGATGGAAGACGGCACGGCAGCCAGGCTCGAAGACGAGAAGCGGAGCGATGCCGCGATACGCCAGGGTCTCGCCGCCGAGGTTCTGGGTCCGCTCAAGAGAATCGCGCACCCAGCGTCATACTTCATCTGGATTCCACTCGAACCGGAGGTCCGCGCCGACGCGATTGCGATGGCATTGATGCGCGAGCGGATTTCCGTGACGACTGCGCTGCCGTTCTCGACTTCGGCTCACGTGCCTCACGCCATTCGCCTGGCAATCGGTTCCGTCGATCTGATCACGCTCAAGCGGTCGCTAGAGACGGTGGCACGTGTGATTACCGAACACACTTACTGAACGGCACGCGCGATGGCGGAATATGTCTGGCAGGTTTCGGGTATGGAGCGGCAACTGGAAAGGCCGTTTTAGCGAATGCGCGAGCGACGGGTACTGGGCCCGACGCGGCTGGCCGACTTCGACCGTTCCCCAATGGCCGGTTTCCTGAAGCGCGGATATGAACGTGTGGAACGGCGAGCGGTGAACTTCGCGCCATCGAAAGTATGTTCCGTTTAATTCATTTTTATATTAAAGCTCCGCGGTCACACCAATAAAATTCAGTCTTTCTCCATTCTCTAGACTCCCCGGCATCGGCAATGCATCGTGCTCAAAGCAGCGCATCAACCACGGATAGGTCGTTATCCTGCATATCTAATAATCAGACGATTGGCGCATACCTGTGCCGGTACAGCAAATAAACAACACCCCGTAACTAATATCTGTGCCTCAATCAAATGACGCGCTACGCTCCCGTTCACGGTCTTATTGTTCGAGCGTGGAAAAACCTTCCCAGTCCGCTCACCAATTACTGTGGATAGCTAATGAAAAAAATAATCATTGCCAGCGCCACTGGCGCGCTTTTCGCTACCGCGGCGTCGTCGACATTCGCACAAAGCTCGGTCACGCTGTACGGCATCGTCGATGAAGCCATTCGGTATCAGACGAATGCTGGCCCGGGTGGCAACGATCAGGTCGCCATGACGTCCGGCCCGGAAACCCACAGCCGCTGGGGCTTGAGGGGTAGTGAGGATCTGGGCGACGGCTGGTCCGCGATCTTCCGCCTCGAGAACGGCTTCGAAGCCTTCAATGGGCAACTACACGTCCCCGGCACACTGTTCAGTCGGCAAGCTTTCGTGGGTCTGTCGAACAAAACGTGGGGCTCGCTGACCTTTGGCAGGCAATATGCGCCGGCCTACGACACCTTGGGCGACATCTTCGACCCGCTGACCGTTGGCAACTATTGGCAAAACAGCTGGATGTATAACGGCATCGGCCCTTACCTCGAAGTCAACAACTCGGTCAAGTACAAGGGCAGTTTCGATGGACTGGATGTCAATGCCCTTTACGGCTTTGGCAACCAGCCGGGCGCGGTCGGTCTCGGCGCCACCTATGCAGTGGAACTGACGTACACGTACGGCCCTGCCATGCTCAACGCGGGCTTCCAGCAGGTCTCGGTGCCGACATCTGCGACCGGCTCTTCGGTCGGCACCAGTGTCGGTAGCTCAATCAATGGCGCCAAGTCCAACTTTCTGCACATCAGCGGCGCGTTTCAGGTCACCCATGACATCCGCCTGCTGGCCGGCTGGCTGCGGGGGCAGGACCGGACTGGTCTGACTGACAGCTACATGCAGCAATCTGGCGCGCCGACACTGAAGGGTGGCAGCCCCAACCGTATCGACGACACCTATTACATCGGTGCGAACTGGCACGCCATGCCTGCCCTGCTGTTCACGTTCGCCTACTACTACGGGCAGACGCGCGATGCTGAACTGCTCGACGGCACGCTCGGCAGGGGGGTGAACCAATCGGCTACCGTTCTCGCCGAATACTCGTTCACGAAGCGCACGGAAGTGTACGGGATCACGGACTTCGCGCGCGGCACAGGCGCCTTCTCCGCCGACTACCCGGGCGGGGTCAACGGCGAGGGCGTTCCGACCAACACCATTGGCCGGACCAATCAAGTGGGCGTGGCAATCGGACTTCGCACGATGTTCTAACGACGTGTTCATACCACGGACGCGGACCCCGCGTCGGGTGCGCGGGCCAGCGCAACAGCGTCGCGGCTTTCTCGATTAGGCGAGTTTCCCGAACGGCTCTAGTTGGCCGATATCTTGCATTGGAGCGCGCTTGCCCGCACGATTGCAGTGCTTGGCGAACGTCCGCGCTTCGCCTCCCATGCAACGCCCGCCCCGGGGGGGGGGTAGCTCAGGCGCCGTTCTACTCTGCGGCAGCCTGCTCGCGCGTGCGACGGGCTTCGTCGCGCAGGAACTCCTGATAATCATCCAGATCGCCGTCGAAGGGCTCGACGCCGCCCCTGGTGACCAGCCAGAACTCATCACATACCGCGCGCAGCAGGGCCCGGTCGTGACTGACCAGCATCACCGTGCCTTCGAATTCGTTGAGCGCCATGGCTAGCGCTTCGCGTGTGGCCAGGTCGAGGTGGTTGGTAGGCTCGTCGAGCAGCAGCAGGTTGGGGCGCTGCCACACGATCATGCACAACACGAGCCGCGCCTTTTCGCCGCCGCTCATCGTGCTAACCGCCTGATGGACCATGTCGCCACTGAAGTTGAAGGTGCCGAGGAAAGTCCGAAGCGATTGTTCGGTTCCACTCTGTCCGGGGGCGCGCATGTGAGCCGGCGTGTCTTTGGCAAGGCGGATCATGTGTTCCATCGGTGTGTCGAGCGGGCGCAGCACGTCAAGCTCCTGCTGTGCGAAGTAGCCGATGTTCAGGCCTTTGCCTTCGCTGATTTCGCCGGCAATCGGCACCAGCGAGTGCGCCACCGTCTTCACCAGCGTGGACTTGCCCTGGCCGTTGGCACCGAGAATGCCGATGCGTTGCCCGGCCAGCACGGAACGGCTGATGCCCCGCACGATGACCGTGGGCGGCGTGCCCGGCAGTGCGCCGGTCGGCGCGGGGTAGCCGAAGCTCGCGTCCAGCATCGACAACAGCGGGTTCGGGACGTTGAGGGGCTCCTTGAACTCGAAGGTGAACTCCGCATCGGCAAGCACCGGTGCGATCTTTTCCATGCGTTCGAGCGCCTTGACCCGGCTCTGCGCCTGTTTCGCCTTCGAGGCCTTGGCCTTGAAACGGTCGATGAATTTCTGCAGATGAGCAATCTTGTCCGCCTGCCTGGCCATCGCGGCCTGCTGCAACAGGAGCTGCTCAGCGCGCATCTCTTCGAACTTGCTGTAGTTGCCGCCGTAACGCACGAGCTTGGCGTTGTCGACGTGCACCGTCACCTGCGTCACCGCGTCCAGGAATTCGCGGTCGTGGCTGATCACTACCAGGGTTCCTTGATAGCGCTTGAGCCAGGCTTCCAGCCAGACCAGCGCGTCGAGGTCGAGGTGATTGGTCGGCTCGTCGAGCAGGAGCAGGTCGGACGGGCACATGAGCGCGCGCGCCAGTTGCAGTCGCATGCGCCAGCCGCCGGAGAAACTGTTGACCGGCTGGCTAAGCTGCGCAGCACTGAAGCCAAGGCCCAGGATCAGCGCCTGGGCACGTGCGGGGGCATCGTGCGCACCGGCGTCGTGCAGACTCATGTAGGCGTGCGCCATGCGCATGCCGTCGTCGCTGGCCTCGGCGGCGGCGACTTCGGCCTGCGCGGCCAACAGCACGGTGTCACCCTCGACGACAAAGTCGGTCGCGTTCTGCGTGGTCTCCGGCATCTCCTGCGCGACCTGGCCCATCCTGTATGCGGCGGGAATCGAGAACTCGCCGCTATCTTCGTGCAGCGTGCCGTTGAGCAGGCCGAAGAAGGACGACTTGCCGGCGCCATTGCGGCCGACAAGACCAATCTTTTCGCCGGGGGTGAAGGTGACGGATGCGCGGTCGAGTACGACATTAACGCCGCGGCGCAGCGTGAGATTACGGACGGAAATCATAAGGAGCTACTTCGGAGAGGACATGCATGATAGCCGACCGGACGTGCAGGGCTGTCTCATTTCTGAGCCGCGTGCGCTTTGCGGCGCCCACCGTCCACAAAACAAGGCAGGCCCGGGCGTACCGGCTGCGGGGCCAGCGAACATAGCGGTGAATGACGGCCCTTGGCGTGCGCCGTGACAAGGCGGCGCTTTTCCAGTGGGTGAAAGCCCCACCCGGCAACCGCTCCAGCCGGAAGCAACCGGAGCAATCGTGGAGGTAACGAAGCGGTTGAAGCCTTCGGTGAAGCGTGTCACGAAATACGGTGACAGCGCGAGTGTGCAGGCCGTAACGCGAGTGAACGCCGAGCAAGCCTCGAAAACGTCGATGCACAGGCCGACCCGAAAGCCATGTCGGGGAAGGCTGATACGGCTG
>NZ_JAMBPR010000146.1 GCF_024206475.1 Paraburkholderia sp. CNPSo 3274 | reverse complement strand
CAGTCGATCGAGGTACTTCTGAAAAATAGTGCGCTGGGCGCGAGGCCCGAAGACGAAACCGGGCAGTAGTGTGCGATTGCGCACATTGTTCATGGCGCTGTCACATTAGCGGCTCTGCCGCGGTAGACGGCACGGATACGAACGTCCTCCATCGCCGCCAACCCGTAGCCAACCGTAAAGGAAACGGTGACGGCGGTACCGCAGCATCCGCGAGCCGACGTGATTGACCGAATGACAAATACACTTTGAAAGCTGCCGTCGAGGCGGCGTCGCCCCGTCGGCAATATTCGCCTAAGGTTGACTGACCTACGTGATGGCGCCCGATAGTTTTCCCAAACAGTTTTTCCCACGCTGCGGCGAAACGACGCGATCCGCTGAATTCAACCGTCGTGTCATTGATTGGGTTTATAATGACAACAAGATCATAAATGATGAAAGAGTCAAATATAGGGTCGTTTGTGCTCGGTGCTGCCCGTAATCCAGTCCGGCATCCAGGCTTCTCTGCGCAACCCGGCAACGCAATGAGCCGTTGTGCAAGGTTAAGTCGCTTCGCTTAAGGAGAATCACGAGATGGACCAGCTTACACAGCTGACACGCAATCACGAGATCGCATTGAAAATCCTGCGCCTGTTGCACAATCGCCTCGAAGAGGCCCGGCGATCGTTCGGGCATAGGACTAGCGACGCAATCAAGGGGGGCGATGGCACGTCCGCGTTCACCATTCCCAACCTGGCGCAGTTCACACCATGGGGCGCCTGGCACTATACGGCCGATTTCGCGCAGCGCTCCGTCCTGTTCTGGGATACCTTGCGTCAACGCGGCAACGAGTTCATCGAGCGCAACAAGGCCGGGATCAAGCCGGCGTTGCATTTCGACTATGACGTAGTGCTCGACGCGAGGCACTTTGAGCGGCCCGTCAACTACGCTCTGCTGTCGATACGGCCGCCGGAGGGTGTCGTGGTCGACGTGAAGAAGCGCCCGTATCTGATCATCGATCCGCGCGCCGGGCACGGTCCCGGCATCGGGGGCTTCAAGGACGATTCGCAGGTCGGCGTTGCCCTGCGCGCCGGTCATCCGGTCTATTTCGTCGTGTTCTTCCAGGAGCCAGAGCCCGGCCAGACCCTGCTCGACGTGTGCGCGGCCGAGCAGAAGTTCGTACGGAAGGTGCGCGAACTGCATTCAGACAGCCAAAAGCCCGCGATCGTGGGGAATTGCCAGGGCGGCTGGGCCGCGATGATGCTTGCCAGTTCATCGCCCGAAGACACCGGTCCCCTCGTGGTCAACGGCGCGCCCATGTCTTACTGGAGCGGGGCGTGGAGCGAGGGTGAGGCGCCCAATCCGATGCGTTATGCCGGAGGCATTCTGGGCGGCACATGGCTCTCGTCCCTGTCGGCCGATCTTGGCAACGGCAAGTTCGACGGCGCGCATCTCGTGAACAACTTCGAGTATTTGAACCCCGCCAACACGTTCTGGGACAAGTACTACAACGTGTTCGCCAACATCGATACGGAACCAGCGCGCTTTATCGAGTTCGAGCGGTGGTGGGGCAGCTACTACCTGATGAACCGGGAAGAGATCGAGTGGATCACCGGTAACCTTTTTATCGGCAACAAGCTGTGGTCCGGCGAAGTGTCCGGCCCGTCGGGCAAATCCTTCGACCTGCGCGCCATCCGCTCGCCCATCATCCTTTTCGCATCGATGGGCGACAACATCACGCCGCCGCAACAGGCGTTCAACTGGGTTGCTGACATGTACAGCAGCACCGAGGAGATCAAGGCGCGCGGCCAGGTCATCGTCGCCCTGATGCACGAGGACGTCGGCCATCTCGGCATCTTCGTTTCCGGCAAGGTGGCGAAGAAGGAATACACGCAGATCTTCAACGTGCTGGAGACAATCGAGACGCTTGCGCCGGGCCTCTACGGCATGTCGATCAAGGAGGTAAAGGGCGCAGACGGCAAAACCGAATACGAGGTCTCGCTCGCCGAACACCGGCTGGAAGAAGCCGTCGAGCATTTCAACGAGTTGCGGCGCGAGGACGAAAAGCCGTTCAAGGCCGTGGCGGCGGTGTCGGAGTTCAACCAGCGAGCCTACGAGCTGTTCGTTCGACCCTTTGTGCAGCATGCTTCGAACGAGACGACCGCGCGATTGCTCCGTGACTTTCATCCCTTGCGTCTCCAGCGCTGGACATTCTCGGACCTGAATCCGTGGCTGGCCGCGCTGCGTCCGATGGCCGATGCTGTCAGAGCCAGCCGGCAGCCCTCGAGCGACCTCGAACCCTGGCGCACGGTCGAGCGGCGCGGCTCAGAACTGATCAGCGCCTCGCTCGACCAGTTCCGGGCTGTAAGAGACGCCAGCATCGAAGCACTGTTCTTCTCGATCTACGCGAATCTTTTCGCAATGCACGACCCGGACCGCCTCGGCGAGCAGGGCGGCGGCGCGTCCGCCGCCGCCGATCCTCGCAGCCTGCCGTTCGTCCAGGCTGCGCTCGCCTCGGTGAGGCAGGGCGGCTACAACGAGGCGGTCGCGCGCACCGCGTTCCTCCTCGCGCCAAAGGGCGAGCCGCTACCGCTTTCGCGCATCGAGACAGTCAAGCAACTGGTCGATGAATATGCCGACTACCTGCCGCATCTGCCTCCTGCCGACTGGCGGCGCATTCGCGGGGAGCAGGAACTCATCGCGACTTTTGAGCCGCAACAGGCTATCCAGACGTTGCCCGACCTGCTCGCCAACCCGGAAGACCGAAACCGGCTCCTGACCTTGCTCGACAAACTGCTGGCCGACCGGCGGGTGCTGCGCATCCCGCCGGAACCCGCGCAGGAAGAGGCGCTGCGCTCCATCCGGTCAGTGCTCGGAGCGACAACCGCGCTCGAGTCGCCCCCACAAAAGGCCCGCGCACCGCGCGTTCGCGCCACGGCATCGTGAGTGCCGCCAACCCGTCAGTGAGCGAACCCGCCATGGAATCCAGACACGTCAAGTACCACGAGCTCATTGCGCAATGCCGTAGCTTCGCGCCCATGCCTCTGGCCGTCGTTCATCCCTGCGACAAGAGTTCCTTGCAGGGGGCGGTCGAGGCGGCGCAGCAAGGGCTGATCGTGCCCACGCTCGTCGGTCCGCGCGAGCGCATCGTCTCCGTCGCTTCGGAATACGGTCTTTCGATCGCCGATTACCCGATCGTCGACACACCGTTCAGCGAAGCTTCGGCGGCCGCGGCCGTCCAGCTCGTGCGCGAAGGCAAGGCCGAAGCGCTCATGAAGGGCAGTCTTCATACCGACGAACTGATGGCCGAAGTGGTCCGCCGCGATTCGGGACTGCGCACTGGCCGGCGCATCAGCCACTGCTTCGTGATGGATGTGCCGGGACATGCCGAACCGCTAATCGTGACCGACGCGGCGATCAACATCGCTCCGACGCTTGAGGCAAAAGTCGACATCCTGCAGAACGCGATCGACCTTGCCCACGCCTTGCGGTTTCCGGAAGTGCGGGTGGCGATTCTGTCGGCAATGGAGACAGTGAACCCGAAAGTACCGTCCACAATCGAGGCTGCCGCGCTATGCAAGATGATGGACCGGGGGCAGGTAACCGGGGCACTCGTCGACGGTCCGCTTGCGCTCGACAACGCCATCGACGCCGAGGCGGCACGCATCAAGCACATCGAGTCGCCGGTGGCGGGGCGCGCCAATGTGCTGATGGTGCCCGACCTCGAAGCGGGCAACATGCTGGCCAAGAGTCTGTCGTTCCTCGCGGGCGCGGACGCGGCCGGTATCGTGCTAGGCGCGCGCGTGCCCATCATCCTGACGAGCCGGGCTGATTCGCTCATAACACGCCTCGCCTCGTGCGCGGTGGCCGTGCTCGTCGCCCTCGCGCGGCGCGAAGCGGCAAAGATCGTGGGGTGATGCCATGGCAGACGTGATTCTCGTCCTCAACGCTGGCTCGTCCAGTATCAAGTTCTCGGCGTTCGAAGAGCAGGGTAGTGCGCTCGAACTGGTCGTGCATGGCCAAGTCGATGGACTCTATACGTCGCACGCAAGATTCGAAGCATTGGACCGTCACGGCGAACACCATGCGAAGGAGTGGACTGCCGGTACGGAGCTGGACCACCGGCACGGGCTGGAACACATCGGAGTGTTCCTCGAGGAGCATCGCGAAGGGCACACGCTCGTGGCCGTCGGCCATCGTGTGGTACACGGCGGGCAGCGCTTCAGCGGCCCGGTTCGTTTGACCCCTGCGGTGGTCGACGAGCTGGACAAGCTGACGCCGCTGGCACCCCTGCATCAGCCGCATAACCTGAAGGCGATACGCCTTTTCGACCAGATGCAGCCAGACGTGCCGCAGGTGGCGTGCTTCGATACGGCGTTCCACCGGACGCAGCCGGAGGTGGCCCAGGCTTTCGCGCTCCCGGCGGCGATCACCGACCTCGGTGTGCGCCGCTATGGCTTTCACGGGCTGTCGTACGAGTACATCGCCAGCGTGCTACCTCACGTCGCACCCGGGGCAGCCGCGGGGCGCACCGTGGTTGCGCATCTAGGCAACGGCGCGAGCATGTGCGCCCTCGTGGCGGGCGCGAGCGTGGCCAGCACGATGGGCTTTACTGCCCTTGATGGCCTCCCGATGGGCACCCGCTGCGGCAATCTCGATCCCGGCGTGGTGCTGTACCTGACTGAAGAACAGGGCATGGATGTGCGTGCTGTGGAGGATCTCCTGTATCGCAAGTCCGGATTGCTCGGCGTATCGGGCGTCTCCGCGGACATGCGCACACTGCTCGAAAGCGACGATCCTCGCGCCCGCTTCGCGATCGATCTTTTTGTCTATCGCATCTCGCACGAGCTGGGCTCGCTTGCCGCCGCCATGGGAGGCATCGACGCGCTCGTGTTTACCGGCGGCATAGGTGAGCACGCTGCGGCGGTCCGCGAGGCTGTCGTGCGGCGAGCGCAGTGGCTCGGTGCCGAGCTGGACGTCGCTGCCAATCTTAAGGGCGGACCACTCGTGACCACCGCTTCAAGCCGCATGCCGGTGTGGGTCATTCCAACCAACGAAGAACTGATGATTGCGCGCCATACGCGCGCTGTCGTGGAGTAAAGCGATGTCAACGGAAAACAGCGCACCGGGAGGCCCCCTGCTCAAGGGCATGAAGGCGCTCGTCACGGGCGTCGCCAACGAACACTCGATTGCATACGGGTGCGCGAGGGCGTTTCGCGAACTTGGCGCTGACCTTGCGATTACGTATGCCACGGAAAGGACGAAAGCCTGGGTCGAGCCAATCGCGCAGGAATTGCATGCTGACATGCTCCTGCCGCTCGACGTCGCCGATGCGAACCAGCTCAATGCGGTGTTTGCCGAAATAGGCCAGCGTTGGGGACGTCTCGACATTGTGCTGCACTCGATTGCGTGGGCACCGAAGGACGACCTTCAGGGCGGCCTGTTGCACTGCTCGAGCGAGGGCTTCGCGCAAGCAATGGACATTTCGTGCCATTCCTTCGTGCGTATGGCCGCGCTTGCCGCGCCCCTCATGGATAAAGGTGGCACGCTGCTCACCATGAGCTATCACGGCGCAAGCAAGGTCGTGCCGAACTATAGCGTCATGGGACCCGTGAAGGCTGCCCTCGAAGCGTGCGCGCGTTACCTCGCCCATGAACTGGGTCCGCAGGGCATCCGCGTTCACGCCATCTCGCCGGGTCCGCTAATGACGCGCGCCGCTTCCGGACTCAAGGACTTTGGTCTGCTGCTCAACGAAGCAGCCCACCGTGCGCCGCTCGGCGAACTCGTCGACATCATGGACGTTGGCTACACCTGCGCTTTCCTCTCCACACCGTACGCACGGAAAGTGTCCGGGGCAACGCTGTACGTCGATGGCGGCGTCAACATCATGGCGTGACACTGCACAGGAGAAGGACCTCGTGACTGAGCTATTGCTGCAAACCGTCGAAGACACTGTTTCCGACGAAGACATCCGGGGGTTTTTGAGCCGCTATGGCTTCCCGCCGTTTATTTCCATCGAACGCGTGGCAGGTACCGGAATCCGGCCTGCTGTGCTGCTTGCGTTCCATGATCTGCAGCCGGAAGCGCTGCGACTTCTTCAGGCCAGGATTCACCGCGTGTTCTGGAGCGACCACGTGATCGAAGCGATCATTGTGCAGCGCCCGACAGAATGACTGTCATATCTCCGCACAGAGGGTGCGCTATGCGTCGACGATGCCTGCGGTATTCGGCGAATCAGCCGATTCGCCCGACGCGCTGGATAACGAAGAACGGCGCCGGCGGTGCGTGTCCGGACCTTCATCATGCGCACTGAAGTCGCGGCGGCGCGCCTCTTGGACCACGACCGTTCGCAATGCTGATCATATCCCCTACCTTGACCACAGTTGTGCATCATTGTGAATCGGGTCGAGAATCAAGCGGACACTCACGCGGCTCTGGAGAGCCTCAGCGGAATTGCTCGCGATTATTTGGCTGCCTCCGTTCTTGATGGAGGCTGTATCAGGGCCTATCCCTGCATTGCACGAGCCGCCGAGGTGCCGTGCGCTATCGCAGATGCGTTCCGTCTTTCCCGTGTCGAGGAAGATTTTGCGCGTCTCACTACAGATCTCCAGTCGTGGCCGCGGGGGCCTGAAGGGTCGTGGCGGGAACCCACGTCAACGCTGCCGAGCGTCTGCGCCCTGACGCACCCATGGAGTTGCTCGTCGTTTATGATCGCTCGACCATTGGTGCCTGCGCGAGAGCATCGAAACATCGAAACTATGTGCCGCATCTATAAGCCGCGCTTCAATTGACAACGATAATTTGCGCAACTATTTTCAGATCTATTTTTAGTATGACGGAACATATAACTCTACGTTGTCCGGCCGAGATGTTCCGGGCATGTGTGAAACACTAAAAACTATGGAATATATCGAAAGCTTGCGCCTGTTTCGCGCCATTGTAGAGGTCAAGAATTTCCGGCGTGCCGGCGAAATGATGGACTTATCACCATCGGTCGTTTCGCGGGCGATCGCATCGTTGGAAGAGCGGCTCGGCACCCGGCTTTTTCACCGCTCTACCCGACAGTTTTCGCTCACGGAAGCGGCAGAGCGCTTTTACAACGGCTGCACGCGGATCCTGGACGATCTCGACTGTCTGGAAGCCGATGCTGCAAGTCAAGGTCGACTGCCTGCCGGCGTCCTAAGGCTGGTCGCCCATACGACCGCGGCGCTGACATGGCTCGCACCACTAATTGCTTCGTTCAAACTCAAGTTTCCGAGCATCACCGTGGACGCCACATTAACCGAGCGGCCAGTTGATCTGACAGCAGATGGTTATGACGTCGGTATCATTATGCCTTTTATGCTGGCGACGGATTTGGCCGTGACGCGACTCCTCCAGAGACTGCCGTTGGTGATCGTTACCACTCAGGCCTATCTGGCCAGGCGCCCTCGGCCCCGGCATCCGGCTGACCTGGAAGACCACGTATTCGTCACTGTTCCGCCTTCGATGCACAAGCCATTTGTCACCTTTCGAACGGAGCATGAAAACGTCGCAGTCCCGATTCACTACGAAATTACCTCGAACAACCCGATCTTCAATCGTGACATCGTGCTCCAGGGATTCGGTATCGCGCTGCTCCCGATCACGCTGGTAGAGCACGATATAAAGGCCGGGCGGCTGATTCGGCTGCTCGAGCAGTTCGAGGTCGCAGATACGGCGGCCGAGCTCCGCCTGGCTTACATGGGACGCACGCTGTTACCCCCGAAGGTGAGAGCGTTCATCGACCACACGTCGCAATTCTTTGAGGGCGGCGCCGAAACACCTCCTTGAGCTCGTTGCCCATGCCTGTCTCACTGATCGCAAACAACTTGCTCACGCCACGGCTGGCGTCCGCGTGGCAAGGTCAGTAACCTGGCGGAGGCTGCGTATTGTAGGCCGGCTGAAATCGTGTCGCTTCGTTTTGCGTGCGATACACATCGGCAGCGCTGCGCGGGACCGGCACACGCTCGCCATTTGCGTACATGCACTGAACGTAGGCCTGGTCGTAGCGGTGTTGAAGGCTGGTGGCGGAGCTTTGCGCCATGCTGCTGCCGATCATGCTGCCGCCGAGCAGACCTACGCCTGCGCCGACCGCTGCGCCGCGGCGGCCGTTGAATGCCGCACCGGCCGCCGCGCCGAGCGCGGTGCCGATGGCCGTACCGCCGAGCGCGCCGGTCGCTGCAGCCTGTTGGGTGCTCACGCCGCCAGTCTGCTGGGAAGCAAAGTGCTGGCACAGTGCGTCGTCGGCGCGGAATTGATCGAAGGACTTGCCGGTGCCGGGCAGGGCCATCACTGTGGGGCCCGTCGGCATGCCGGCACAGCCGGCCAGGGCGATGACGCCGGCCAGGCTGACCACGGCGACGAGTACCGCAGATGCGCCGCGCTTAGTGCGCGATTGCGGGGAGATGGAATTCATTTCGCTCATATCATTTCGGCGCGGTCGGCCTCACGGGCACTTCCACCCAGCGGCTCGAACATCCCTTCACGTACGGGTAATATTTTTTTGTCACCGGGCAATACCACCAGGTACCCGCCGGCGGACTCGTTTGCGTTTGCTCGACATAAACAGTAGTCGGGGCCGGTTGGACCGACTGGACGCCGACGGGGGCGGGCGCAGCATAGAAGAC
>NZ_JAMBPR010000145.1 GCF_024206475.1 Paraburkholderia sp. CNPSo 3274 | reverse complement strand
CACCGTCGAAGGCGCGAACGCGAGCGCCAATCTCTATACGCTCGTCGAGACCTGCAAGGCAAACAGCATCGATCCCTACCGGTACCTCACCTGGCTGTTCCAACACCTGCCTCTGGCGAAAACCGTCGACGACTACGACGCGTTGCTTCCCTGGAAAATGCCGGCGGACCTCCGCTGACCCGCATCACTATCACACCTCACGCGCTCCGCTACCATACTCTGAAGGGCGTCGTTCGTGGATCGCATACATTCAATTTGCACTAGCGTACCGATAAAGTCATAATCACGACCGCGACGATGGCGTCAATTCTGACGGGCAGACCGAACTTCGAAGTGCCTGGGAAATAAACCAGGGAAGTTCCAGGATCGCATGGACGGTAAACCCCACAGGAGGAATAGACATGGTTACCTTGGACGCAATCAACTCGAAAATTGCAAAACTCCAGAAGCAGGCAGCGGCGATTGCCGAAAAGCAGTCGTCGGTGGGCCTGACCAAAATCCGTGATCTGATGCAAAAGCACGGACTGACTGTTGCTGACATTGAAGGCTTTGTTGCTAAACGGCGCGGTCGCAAGCTTGGGGTTGCGCAAGCGAAAGCGGCAGCAAAAACCCCGCGTGCGGCCGTGCATCACGTTGCGCCGAAATATGCGGATCCGAAAACGGGCGCGACGTGGTCGGGCCGTGGCCTGGCACCGCTCTGGATTCGCGATGTCAAGAATCGCGCGAAATTCCTGATTGATGCGGGTGCGACGGCAAAGGATGCCGGCGCAAAGGCAGTTCCCGCGAAGAAGGCTGCCGCGAAACGTGTCGCGGCTAAAAAGGCGGTGAAGACGACGGTTGCCACGAAAAAGGCTGGAGGGGGTGCGGCTGCTCCGGCAAAAGGTGTGCGTGGACGCAAGGCCGCTGCGCCCGCGAAAAACGCTTCGGCACCGCGCAAGGTTGCTGCCAAAAAGGCACCGGCCGCCGTTGAGGCTGCCGTCACGCCTGAAGTCGCAGCAGCGTAACGGGGCGATACAGTCGTAGCTGGCGCACCGACATGCTGGCCACGCTGCATTGGCGGCCCGCTACGACTGATCACTCAGGACCCTTTGCGCGTCGCCTTCGTCTGGGCGACGCCACGTATGTACATGAGGAAGCACGGACGCAGACCCTGCGCATTGAACCCCATGGCCCACCGTTTCGAGATTGTTTCTCTGGCGTTGCCGGCTGACTGTCTACAGGAGTCCGTTCCTTCGGCGGTCGGTCGGCTGATCTCGCTCGCGTGGCCGGGCATGAGCCGCGCGCAGCTCGTGGACCGTGCCCGTCGGCTCGGCATGCGTGCTTCGCTGCGGGTGCAGCATGGCATCGGACCGGACGGGCTGACGCAGTTCAGGCTTACGCTCAGCGGATGAGCGTTTCGAACTCATCGCTCACGTGCGCCGTGTTATTCGCCGACGCACGGGCGCACGACGCCAGAAACCTTCACTGCCGCCGGTTAGCGACGCCAGGCAGCAAAGCCTTTTCTGAGTTTTCTCGAGGCTGCGCAACAACGCCGGTCGTCAGGCAGACGTCACTGCGGAGAAGCAGTCCGCTAGAGAATCCTGAGATTGCGAATCTTTCCAATTCTCGGTGAGCGTTCGACGATCAGGCTGGCGATGAACTCCGGCAACAGGGCGCGCGGCACGTTCGCGGAAATATCGGTCACGAGTTGCGACGGTACCTGAACAATGAATTCTTCCGGTGCAGACGCCAGGCTATGTTCATAAGCGACGCGAATTTCCATGTTGTTTGCTTCTGGGGACGTGGTTGCCAGCCGCACATTTATCGCGCGCAGGACTATGCAGGGTTGTGGACGCAGTGTAGCGCGGGATACACCTGTCTTCGTTGCGTTGAGCGTTACGGAATTGTCTGTTGTGAGCGCTTGCGCGCTTTCGCAGGCAATGGCGGGCTGTACCGCTCGCGATCCACATTATTTTGAGACGCACGCGCCAGGGTTTGGTCTCCATCTATGGGGGGGTTACCATCGAGCTGGCGAGAACCAACCGTCTGACATTTGCGCGCGCCCTTCTCACATCCGTGCGTCTTCATTCACCGGCGAGCTTTAGCGCACGTCGCGCTGACGGATCCGTGATTCCGGCGCATGACGGATAGTGAGACTACCGTGCAACGTGGAGTTGACCGTCGTTGGTGCGCGTGTCTCGCGCGGCGAGATCAACAAGTTTTTTCAAGATGATCACTCGCCCGGACAACGATCTCCATCCGGGTCACGCAGAGCTGGTGGTCGTATTCGTTGATCACGGTCGTGAGTCCCGCGATCAACGATTCGGGCACATGCCATACTCCGGTGCGATCGGCATCGCTGAGTAACTCTCCGAGGTCACGCTCAACGCGTTCGATCTCCGCGATATCGAGCTGCCCATGTCCCGCGCGGGCAATGAAGCTCGTAATGATAGCCACCTGGGAGACAAGATTGATCAGGGAGCGGTCTGCTTCGCCATTGCGCAGACGCTCAAGTGCGATCCGTGCACGCAGCGCAAGATCTGAGGCTTCGTGGCGGGGCATGGGGAGAAAGAGCGACTTTGCGTGCGTACCGGTAGCTGGCCGACGCGTGGATCGAGAGTGCTTGTTGTTGGGCATGTCCGGTAGGCGGTTGATCTGGATTTGACACGTCATATTGAGATCTTCACCCCGGGATCAAGAGCGACCACCAGATTAAAGTTTGCATGTCGTGGTGGGCCCTGGCCATAGAAGGCGCCCTGTGTACCGGTTCCGGCGGTCCTCCATCGCTGCCATGACCTCGCTGGACGTTGCGCAGCCGTCGAACTCATGGGAACCGGCGACCGGAAGACTGTGTGCCGCGCGACGAAGCTTCCTGATCAGGTGGTACTCCCGGATAAGCAGTGCTGGGAGTCATGAGCACGTGATGCAGCTAACCGTCAATCGACATTGCTAGCCACCAACGCCTGTCGGCGGCAAAAAAAGATGTGCAGCAAGAGACTGGCGGGCAATCTGGCCAGCATGCGCGCGTTCTATCTCGCCTCTCCTGAGGGAGAGATTATCCAGACACTGTCTGCAAAATCGACGGCACCTGAAAACGTCCAGACACCATCGGGAAAATCCCCGCCGACAGACAGGCGAGTGGGTCGCGCGGTGTGCTGGAGCAGTAGGAAACGGAGCCAGGGGCATATCTCGCTCTGCTGCCGGAGGGTCTCGCCGCGCAGGCGCAGGAACGGCCAATGCTCGCATCCAGCAACGTCACGGAGCAAGTGAAAAAGCACTCAATTCGGAAGTACGGGTCAGCAGCGCCTGGTGATCGAGATACAGCACGTAATCCGACTTGATGACCTTTTTAACGCTTGGCGCATACCAGTAGGTTTCGGTGAACGGCGCATCGTACAAGCGATCAAGCCGCTTGGCATTCACCCCGTGGCTGACTATCTTGTAGGCGTCAAATGAACCAGCGGGTACCTGTACCCGTTCGAATGCAACAATCTCATCCTGGCCGCTGACGTCAATGGTTCCGACCGTGAAACGCCGGACATGATGAAAGTCCCAGCTCTTTCCCACAGTCATTGGGAAACTCAGGGTTCCATTGCTTGGCTCATACGTTGTTCCGTTGCCGTCCCGCGTCAGGTTTCCCTGATTGTCGTAGTGGTTTTCCTTTGGGGGGCCGCCGTTCCACGAGGACGACATCGTCGTCTGCGTCTCTGTTACCGCTACTACCGTCATAACAAGAGGGGTCCCGGGCCTGGAGTCGGTTCGCCCCCATATAAAGGTCCACGTATCACCGACCTTGTAGCTTGGCGCGTCAGCAGTGGGTGTGCCGGGTTTACTTGCTGGCTCCTGCGCCGCGGGGGGATTTGTCAGGCAGCCGAACAACAGTGCGGCATAGGACGAGTGCCTCGCGAGCAATGACAGGTATGGCGTCGCGCTGTGGATTTTCATGAGTAAGCTCCCGACCGCGATGAAACCGGAAGACCTGGCGTCGTGAGTTGGAGATTCTTTTCATTATTGCTCATTGTTGCTTGCGCGGACGAAGTGTTGCTAGCGGCGAGCCCCGCTGCCGCGGGGGCAGCTAGCAATCGCCCAGAATCGAAGCGAGCTAAGATCGCCATCAGCGTGCCCGGAGAGGGGAATGAATCGTGGCGACATTCAAGGAATTGAAGGCGCAAATGGCCGCGCTCGAGGCGCAGGCCGCGGCGGCGCGGGCGGCGGAGTTTGAGGCGGTACTCGCGGATATCCGCGCCAAGGTTGTCGACTACGGGTTTACGGAACGGGACATCTTCGGACGCAGGCGAGGCGCACGCACGAAGTCCAGCACAGGCGTCGTGCCACCCAAATACCGTGACCCGAAGACGGGGGCGACCTGGTCGGGTAGGGGGCGAGCGCCAAACTGGATAAAGGACGCAAAGAACCGCGACCGCTTTCTCATATCGCGCTGAATGCCAGCCCGCGCCACCCATGTCCACCCGCTAAAGTTTGTGAGCCGGCTGCCGAAAATGCGTGCATGACGCATGAGCCACCGAAATTTCCATGGAACGATCCTGTCTGGGCTGAAGCGCGGGATCCGCGCGATCAGACGGGCACAGGGCAAGAGGAATCCTGAAGATTGCTTGCCGGGCAGCCCGGAATGTCTCGCGATCATGGAAGAGTTCGCGCGCGATGTCGGGCGTGTGCTTGCGCTCGACATCAACGACCTTGAAAGGAACGATGACAGCAATCTCCACGGCGCGGGTACGACCGGGTAGCCGTACCGCGCGAGGCAGTGTCATTCCCCGAGCGCTCCATTGATTTGTTCGCTCTATGCATTGTTGTCGAGTTCTGCCCTGGAGAGAGTTCGCGAAGCAGGAAGTTGTCCAGCGCAGACCGGCGTGGTCGCAGCCTCGCCCTGCCGGCACCTTGCGCTTTCCGGCGCAAGCCCCAGCGTCGCTTCCCCGTCTGCGCAGAAGCGAGGCAGCCTGAATCCTTTGACCGCTCTTTCTTCGGTGCCGGGCGAACGAGCGCCTCGCTTCGGCTCGATCTGTCAAGACAGGCGCCGCCCGGCTGAAGCGTTTGTGGCAAAAATACACACCGCCTTTTTCCCGTCAAATATGCCGGCGAACGATTGCTTATACTCTGTGCACCTCTTTCTCCGAGGCGCTCAGTATGCTGCAGGAATGGCTTGAATATCTCCCGCGACCTGGCTGGAACACTCCGATTACTTTGGCGCTAACGTCGGCGACGGTCGGCTCTGTCGTAACGCTTGCATGGATCACCGCGCGGGATGGCCGGGAGCGCAGGCGTCACCAGCGTGACACATCGTTGGAGCTGGCGCTATCGCTGGAAAGCTACGCTCGGACCTGTCGGACGATGATGCATAAGGCCGCATGGGCGGCATCGGAGCCAGTCGGCACTATGAGCCGCGAAGCCAGCAAGGGCGTGTCCATTCCCGCGTTTGCCTACCCGGACAAGTTGCGGTGGGATGTCCTGAGCCGCAGAGTGATCTCCGAACTGCGCGAGTACCCGGCAACGGCGCACGCCGCTCGGGAGTATGTGGAAGCATTCCGCGAATTCGGTGAGCCGGTCGATCTTTGCGGTCAGGTTGAATACGAATGTGCGAAAGCTGCGATGGCAGCGTTAGCGCTGGCTCGGACCACGCGCCGGCGGTATGGAGCCGCGACGTGGAAGCCGGGTGCCAAGGATTCAGCCATGGAGCGCGAACTGTCCGACTTCGTCGCAAACGCTGAAGAAAAGCGCAAGGAATCGCTCGAGCGTCGGACGGGGCGAACAGTTGGTGGGCGATCTGACGTACAGCCATTCAAACACCCGCTAGGCGCCTGAAACCTGGGCGAGACAAACGGACTCGGTCTGTCAGGCGCCGCGACCCTGAGCGCAGGCAGATATACCGCACGCAATGGCGGGTCAGTCGGACTTCAGCCGTTTGGCATCACGGCGCCTGTCCCACCCATTGACCCCGGCCACTTCCGTGCCCAGGGACGATCTACGGACGCTTATCCATAAGGTTACTCTCCCGTTTATGTCCCGGGATTGCCCGAAGCACCGACGCGCACGCAAACCCCATCAGGAGCACGACGAACGGCGGCGCAAGGACAAGAACTGCGTCGCGCCCTGCGGTTTCGTATAACGTCCTGGAGTCTTCCTCGGCAAACTTTCGGTGAAGTTTGTCCGCGATTTCCTTCGCACTGACGCTCCGGGGCACACCCTCAATCCGCGCACCATCCCCGGGGGTAATCGTCAGCGAGCCATCGTTGGCGGGCTGGATTGTGATGTCCACGCGTGGGTCCTGAACGGGAGGCGTGGCGGGGCACTTCCGGCGGAGCCAAGGCTTGTCAGTGTCAGTGGCATCGTCATGGCCGAGGCAGTCGAGCTGATTCTGGACGTTCCTCTGAATCTCAGTCGCGCTGGGTGTTAGCGGGACATCAGCGAAGTAATGAGGGACCACGACCGACCAAAGCGTGCCAACGATCCAGAGCAGCGTGGCTACCGCCCAAAGACGCAGCAGTCCGCGCTTCCAGTGGAGTTCTTTAAGCATGGTCCGTCCTCGCGTGTCCTTGCGTTTCGACGCTGGCACTGCTCGCGCAAGATGTTGCTACTGATGCACGAATGAACCCGTTGCCGACGTGCCCATAACCGGGTCTGCGAACTCGCAAACGCCGCTCATGCTCGATGAGGCTCACACCCTGCCGGTTCACATGAATCTCGGCATCCAGACTAAAACAGGATCGGCGACAACATCCCGGAGACTCCAGCGGGCAAGCGCTACTCCAGTACGTTCGCAGCTCCAGCAGATTGGCGCTTTCGAAGGAGGTGTATCGGTATATCGGCCGTTGACCCGCCGGGCACAGGTATTGGTCGTCTTTTGCAATGTATATGAAGTCGGCCCGGTCGAATCGTCCGTCAGCCTTCGCACCTGATGTCTGTGTTTTCGGCACCAGCGCTGCAATACCAGCGTCGTCGCAGGCTTTGATCTCCGTGGCATTGAAGTATCCGCGATCGGCCAGTGCCCTGATCCTCTTCCTGCCGATGGCGTCGCGAGCGGCCGTGGCCATCGGGCTTAGCTGCGCGCGGTCGCTTCCGGCGTTCGTCACTTCATGGGTCACAATGAGGCGATGCTTCGTGTCGACGGCCGCCTGAACGTTGTAGCCCACTACGCCCGTGCCCTTGGCCTGGGACATCATCGAGCGCGAGTCGGGATCAGTCAGCGAGACCTGTTTGCCCGGTAAATCATTCAATAGTTCTGCGGCACGATCCAGATCGCGCATCTGTTCACGCAGCGTCTCGATCTTTTCCCGAAGCCGATCGGTTTTCGCTTCCACCTCGGCGTTGCGTGCGATCAGCGGTCTCCAGCGCATCCAGATAGCGCTGGATGCTTTGCTCGATCTGTTCCCGACGCTTCGCGATCTTGTTGGGCGTGAAGTTGTTGTCGCGGCTGTTGACCGCCTTGAACTTGCTGCCGTCGATGGCAACGACTGCTTGCGTGAAGAGCTTAGCCTACTTCTGGATCTTGGTTTCGCTGACGGTGTTCTTTCTCTCGATTGCGGCGGTCCACAAGTCGCGCAAGGCCATTCTTAGCGGCAATGGAATGGAGAAAAAGCTTGCAGAAAAATATCCGTCAGTGTTCGCCGCCAAGCCGTTCGAAGCAATCGATTTCATCAATCCGGTTCAACTCACATCGAACGCTTTTAATCAGGCAAGCGTACAGAAGTTCCAGGTCTTGATGTTTTCGTTTGTGGTCGGCAGTCTTGTGCTATCGCTGGTGTTGAGAACAGGTGCATTGACTGATCTATCTGTGACCGTTGTCGCTTTGCTTGGCATTTCGGGCATCGGTGCAGCGGTGTCACAGGTGACATATACCTCCAAGACGCGGCTGAGCTTCGACAACTGGGCATGGCTGCAGAGCAACAACGTAATAAAAAAGCAGCAGGTGAGAGGACCCGAATGGAAGGACCTCGTGCTAACCAATCGTGAGTTCGATGTCTACAAACTGCAGACCATCGTGTTTAGCGTTGCGGTGGCGGTTGCGCTGGTTCTTGATGGCGCATCTTATCTCGCGACGTTCGAAGTGCCGGAGACCATGCTCCAGGTACTCGGATTGTCACAGGTGGTCTTCGTCGGCGGTATTCTGGTGCGGCCGCCCGCCACCGAGGATCTGGACAAGGCGCTCTTCAAATTGCGGAACGCCGCGGCCAACTACTCCGAAGCGTACGCGCGCGGGACCGACGTCGACGCGACGGGCAAGCTGCTCGAAGAGAAGCCGGCGGGAACACTCGTCGCGAACAATGCGAAGCGGCAATACGATGATCTCGTTCGTTCCGCCGTCCCGATGATCGAGTCAACGCTCGAAATCGAGGTGGATGAGACCGCGTTGTATGACGCTCCACTGTTGGATGAAGAGAAACGGCTAGCGTTGCCTTAGCTCAAGCATGCCGTCCACGTGGCGCGTCGTCGCCAGGGTCTGTCATAGATTTTGTGTTCAAGGCATAACATGTAGCTCAAGGAGCATGTATGCCACGCAAACCCAAGACAACTACCGAAGCGCAGACAGCGTTACCGTCCATTCCGAAGGAGCTGATCGACCAGTTCGTGAAGGGACCCATGACCGCCGAAGCGGTGCACGCCGCTTCAGCCGCGTTCAAGAAGGCGCTGATCGAGCGGGCGCTGGGTGCCGAACTTGGACACCATCTGGGTTATCCGGCG
>NZ_JAMBPR010000144.1 GCF_024206475.1 Paraburkholderia sp. CNPSo 3274 | reverse complement strand
TGACCGTGAACAACGCGCGCTCTCGTCCCATAGAGATCTCGGGATCAGGCTCGCTCATATCGGTCCACTTCGGAGGAACGGAGCAATAACTCTTGTCGTCGATGCGCAGCAGGAGACGTCGGCCAGACCGGTTATAGCGCTCACCTACACAGAGAAGTTGCTGTCCGCTGAACGGGTGGAACGGGTGAGTGATGCGGACAAGATGTTCTGTGGCAGCCCCAGAGCCTGCATTTCGAGGTATGTTACAAGCGGATCGAAGCTGACCGGTTCATCTGGCCGGAAGCGGGCGAGACGGTGTCGTTGAGCGTCGAGCAACTGAACTGGCTGCTCGACGGCATAGTCCTCGCTGTCATGCAGAAGCATCCCCGGTGCTATTGCGGGCGGATCGGCTGAACGCGCGCTGCGCCGGCACGGTCAAATTGGCCGTGCCAAACGACACCGTCACGCTTAGTGCTAAGGGGTACCAGGCCCTGATCGCCGCGCGCGCTGAACGCGATGCACTGCGCGGCGAGTTGCGCCTCGTAATGGCCGAGCGTGATCTGACCGAGGAACGGTTACGGGCCTACAAACGCGAGCTGTTCGGCGCGTCGAGTACGCCTGTCCGTGCTGTGACCTGGCTATCAAGGTCACGTCGGCACCGACTCGTATCATCCCGCGTGGACTGCTCACGGAATCCGCGCTCGCGTGGATCATCACCGGCAAGTAGCAGTACGGTACGCCGATGTACCGGCAGGCGACTCTGTTACGCAGCCGCGGTGGCGACATCTCGTCGAATACACTGGCCGCAAGCGTTGTTCGCGTCGGCCTCGCCGCGCAGCCCGTGATCAACCTGATGCGTGATGTGATGCTCGAATCAGAGTTCATCTACGGCGACGAGACAACCTTCCAGGTGCTGAAGGCGCCCGCACGGCGACCGCAGTCGAAGAGTTATCTGTAACCGCGGACGACTACGTGGCGCTCATGCCGTGGACCATGTCTGCTGCTCCTAACCTCTGAAGGATGTCGTTCAAAGGCTGATTACCAGTCTTCTGTAACGATTCTGGAAAAATGAGTACGTTGCAGCGACAACTCGACGATCAAAAAATTTGCACAGCCTCGCCACGCGGAGGCTGCACAAATCGTGCCACCGTCATGCAAAGACATCAGCTACATATCTGCCATGCTCCCTCTCCATCGTGTCTATCCAGGCGCTAGCGTTTTCGTCGTTCTCGCCGGTTGCATCCTGATAAATACGGCCTAGCGTGCCACGCACGGCAGGAGCCATATTTTTCCCATCCCCGCATACATAAACCGTGGCACCCTGTGCGAATAGTGCCGCGACTTTTTCTCGTTCAAGCCAAACCTTGTCTTGAACAAAGCGAGCACCTTGCTCTGGGCGATTGGAATAAGCCGGCATCACTTCAACCACGCCGCAATTTGCCCATTCGTCGAGTTCGTCGCGATAGAGAAAGTCAACGTCAGGGTCATCAATCCCCAAGAAGAGTAGCGACGGGCCAACGTTTTCTCCTCGTTGTCTTTGTAACGCGCGCTCTTGCAGAAAACCGCGGAACGGCGCGATACCGGAGCCAGCGCAGATCATGATCATAGGAAGATTCACGTCGGCTGGTGGCCGAAAGCGCGCATTTGATGGCCTGACTGCAACAGACAAGCTGTCACCCGTGTTGAGGCGCGCAAGATATGAAGACGCTACCCCTTCATAGCGGCCATTGCCGGAGAGAGCCGGCGCATCGACCACTGCTACCGTCAGCGTGACATGATCTGCTTTCCAAAGCGGGGACGACGAGATCGAGTATTGACGTGCTTTCAGCGCAGGCAGCATATCGAGGAATTTTTCGAACGACAAATCGACGGATCCGAAGCGTTCGAGCAGTTCTATGACGGTCGTCCGCTTTCCCAGAATCTCACTTTCGAAGTCGTCGGTGCTCAGGCGCTCAAGCTCGATTTTTTCCGGTGGACAGCGGGTAGCAGCGGCCAAACTGGATACTTGTGATCGAGTAGCTGGAATGGCGAGTTCGACATAGCTCGAAAACAGTTCACCGCAACCCATTGCTTGACCGAGCGGAAGACGCGGATTACTCGAGGTTCCCTGGATGACCACCTGGGTGTCCCAACTCACGCGAAACCGGCGTAAGACCCGATCGACGCTGCTTTTAGCGTTGCGGGGCAGAACCGTCAGATAATCCCCCGACCGATAGGTCATCGTTTCCGGGAGCTTTAATTCGATGTGTATTTTGGAGCGGCTGCCGGGTGCGCGGAGATCTACTAGTTCCCGGTTCTCGATAACCGATCCGTGCGCCATGTCACCAAAATTCAGTAATTTCTCGCGGGCATTCTGAACGAAACTGACCTTCAGTGCAGCATCGTCATGTTGCGCAACAGAGACTTCCTTCCCGGCGCTAATCGCAAAGCGATTCCACAGTTCGGCATACCATCGGTCAAACTCGCCGAAGAAGTCTCCACCGGAGTCCAACTCGCCTCTGACGTGAACTCTCTTGGCACCTGCTTTTTCGAGGGCCCCGTCGACTCGCCTCGGGATCGCCTGAAATGTGCGTGCCCATTGCTTATTGCCGCATCCAAGAACCGCAAAGCTAACACCGTCCAGCGCACCCTCGCTCATTGCTTCGACATACGGAACAAATAATTTTGCATTGTCCGGCGGCTGTCCTTCATAGGAGGCAGTTACGACTACAATTGCAGGATGTCCCTCGAGTTTTTCCGCGAAGTCGTCAAGAGGAGCGCACGTGGCATGAAATCCGTGGTGATTTGCGTCCCTCGCTATGCGTCGCGCAAACGATTCGGCAGAGCCTGTGTTCCCTCCGAAGAGCACGAGCATATTCGGCGAGCTTTCGTCGGAGATTGACTGAGCCGACTCTGCGCTGGCGCTTTGAGTGATCGTGGGGGCATGAGAATTCTTGCTTGGCACCCTTTGCGTGCCTTGTGCTCGTGGCCGCACGTTTACGCGGAAACCTGTCGGCTTCAGCGTAAGTGTCTCAGCAATCGCCAGTTCGTAGTTCGGATCTGCGAAGGAGAAATCGAAGCGTTGAAGCAGCATTATCAAAACGAGGTGGGCTTCCTGCATTGCAAAAGGCCGACCAATACATGCGCGCGCACCATTGCCAAAAGGCTTCCAGGCATTCGGAGGAAGATTCTCCGCGTTCTCGGGGGAAAACCGCTCCGGACGAAACGCCTCGACATCCTCGCCCCAGACGCTTACATCCCTGTGCAGCATGGGGGTCAAAATGAGAATAATGTCATCTGGACGAACGGCGTATTTGCCTCCAAACGTGGTATCGGCGAGCGGTGTCACTGCGAACGCAGGCGCCGTTGGCCAGATTCGCAGCGTCTCCATGAGGATTTGTTCGATGTAGCGAAGTCGCGCGAGATGTTCGATCCGCGGTACCGCGTCACCAACAACCTCATCGACCATTTCCCGTGCTTTTCGCAGAATATCCGGATTTTTGAGGAGAAAATAAGTGGCGAAAGACAGAAGTCCGCTTGTCGTTTCATGCCCGGCGATAAGAAACGTAATCATCTGAAAGACAATGTTCTCATCGTCGAGCTTCTCCCCTGTGACCGGATCAACGCGGTGCAGCATTCGGTCTAAGAGGTCCATTGCTTCATCGCTGCCGCGCGGGTTCTTGCGCCTGTTTTCGATCATTTCGGTCGCGAGTGAGCGCATGAGTGCGATGTCCGAGTCGAATTTGCGACTGCGATTGCGCATCAACTTCGAAACAAGTTTTGGTCGCAACTCGCGCTTTCCCGCCTCACCGAGGGTATTCACCATGGCATCTACGAATGGATGCTGGCTTTCGCGGTAGAAGCTATTGAAACGACAATCAAACGCGCACAGGGCAATCGTATCAAGCGTCAGTCGAGTCATATGGTCAGACACATCGACAGCCGTTTCCGGGCCGAAACGTTCCCAATAGAGAAACATCTGGTCAGCGATGTCGACCATTTTGTCAAACATAGACCAGATACTGATTGGACCGAACGCCTGCATCAGCACACGATGCGCTTTTGCCCAGTTCGGTTCGTCACTGTATGCTGTAAATAGCCCATCCCCGATAGCGGGCCTAAGTTCAAGCAGAGATTGGTGTACACATTTCTGAAATCTGCTTTCGTCGCACACTTCATTCACAAGCTCTTGTCCGCTTACAACGTAGTACCCTTGACCGAAAACTTCGAACCAATAGATCGGCCCGTAAGTTCGTGCGAGATCCATCATCTTTGCAAGCGGCGACGGCCCCGTGACTTCCAGCAGATGACCGATGACGGGTTTCAGGGGCGGCTGGGGTGCGAGGGTGGAGGATTTCATTTCAATAGCCTTTCAGATGTTCGGTATGCTAGTACGTCGTATCTCAATCTATTGAACAAATGTAAAATAGATGTGCCAACTTGTCTAGAGCTTTTTATGCCACCTTACGTAAGCCCTAATCCCGCCGATCCTCGCTTTCAACGTAGCTACGATTCCCTTGTCCGCGCCGTGACCGAACTGCTCGATGAGGCCCCCCTGAACAAATGCAGCATTGCGCAATTGGTCCAGCGCGCTGGCGTCGCGCGTCCCACGTTCTATCAGCACTTTCCCGACCTGCAGGCGGCCGCTCAGCGGGCGGCGTTGGTGAGGCTCGAAAATGCTTTCACATTCGTCGAAGAGCAAGGCAAGCAGCTGAGCCCACCTAGCGTCGCCTTCGTCGAATCAATGGAAGTGGAAACTGCTCTGATTCTTGAGCATATGCGTGCCCATCAATCTTTCTATCTGACCGTATTTAACGACGCGGCGACATCGGCGTTTTTTGATGACCTGGTTACATTCGTCGCCGGCCGCATCCTTCCGCCCTATGAAGGTGTTCGTACGGAGGCGGAGGGGGATTGCTTGACGGTGCTTGGCGGGGGATTGGTTTGGACGGTAGTGCACTGGCTTCGCCAGGGCACTACGCGAGAGACCCCGAAGGTAATGGCGAAGCGAATTGCCACGACTTCGGCGACAATTCTCGATGCTTTCGGCCTTACTCTCGGGTTCGCGCGGTCAGATGCGGAGTAATGGCAGGAGAAGCGTGGGAAGCGGCTAAGTTGCTCCACGTGCGCCACTCAAGTGCGGAATCGAACGCTCGTGGATGGCGTTCCGTGCGCACGAGTCGCGCGCGAACGTCATCTTTAGCAACTGGCTTGCTTCGTGGTACAGATTAATTCTAGATAGTCATTTTCTGGGTCACCGTCGCGATGAGCCAACATCATCAATCCACGCGTCCGGGGGCAAACAGGGATGCACGCCCCAGACACTCTTCGTTCATGGCCGATTAGCGTAGTCGCCGGCCCTATGCAGCGCGTCTTGTGGCGGTTTTTCCGTGCGCGATATGGATCGCCATGGTCCTCATCAGTTCTCGAACGCGGTCGATGCCCGGCGCTTGCTGCTGTTCACCGAACATCAAGCTTGCGATGCCCTCCATCTGCGCGGCGATGAGCGTCGCGCGAGCGAGGCATTCGCGCGCCGTAGCAGACGAGTCTAGCTCCCGCACAAGATCGACATAAATCGCCCGATACGCGGAGTACATTCTTCTTACGAGATCGCGCGTGATATCCGAGTGCTGAGCCAGCGCGAATATCTCGAACGAGAATCGACATACCGTCGGATCACAGGCTTCCTCAAATACGTCCTCAACGATTTCACGCAGGCGCTCCAGTGTCGGCTTGCCGCTCGGCTTGCCCATTTCCGCATAGCGATCCAGATAGGCCTTTCCTAGCGCGCCAATTGTCGACCGGAGCAGGTCGTCATGTGTCGGAAAGTAGTTCTGGAGTGCTGATGGTAAGATTCCAAGTTCCCTGGCCACTCGCGCTTGGGTAAAGTTCGCATATCCTTCCGTGGCCAAAAGGCTCGCGGCAGTAGAGACAATCTCATTGATCTTTACCTCCCGACGTCGCCCCTGGAGCGTTGGCCGGTAGTAGGGGAGATCTTGTCCTGTCTGCCGCACGCTCAGTTCGAAGCGTCCATGCTGCAAGTGCTCCTCAGACCCAAAGACACCGATGTGCAAGCTGCCCTTGGTGCCTGCCCGACGATTGCGGGAACTATGTAGGGGACTGTCACTTTCCAGCGTCTGTGCCGACAAGCCAACAATCATCTTTACAGCTCGCTTTGTCATGCGAACGAATTCTGCATGGTCCTTCTCTGGATCCCCGCCGTGAGAAGCAAAGATCATCATTCCACTCGTCTGCGCGACCAGAACGGACGCACGCACCTGGCACTCGTCGCCAGTGAGAGTGGGGTGGATCTCTGATAGTAACTTCGCAAAGATGCCCCGATACGTGGCATACATATCGTCAACCAGCGCCGCAGCATATGGTTCGTGCTGGGAAAAAGCCCAAATTTCAAACAGGAATTTCGGAAGATCAGTTGCTGTGATGTCGTGAAAAATGCGCTCCACCAGTGCGGAGCAACGCCGCGCGGCGTTGACGCCGGGCTGATTTGCGATAGCCATATAGTCACTGACGATTTCGTGCATATGTGCCTGCAGCGCCGCACGAAGCAATTCCTCCTTCGTTCGAAAGTAGTATTGAAGGTTCCCCAATGTAATTCCGACGCGAGCCGCGACGCGGCGCGTGGCGAATCCGGCATATCCATCCTCCTGGAATATCTGCCGGGCGGCAAGGATGATCTGCGTCATCCGCTGTTCCCGGTTTCGTCGCTCAACCGGCCTGGGATCGGGCCTTGCCTCCTCGAGACCGCTAAAGGATTCTCGCTCTACCGGCTTATGTTGCACGTCTCGCCCCCAAAATGTTTGCCTGGACCTGTTATAAATTATAGGTCGCTTCGATGGTAGAAGGAAACGTCATTGTGCTTTCATGGATCCCACCTATTTCCGCAGTGCGAGCCCTGCTCGCACCAGACGCTCACTCCCATCCGATCAGTATATATCGGGGTTCAATCACGGGATGCGGCCCATATTTGGGCGGCCGCAGCCGGGAAGATGTTCACAATAATTGGTGTTTTCCCTCCTCTTGATGTGCTTGATTCTAGGTCAGTCAGTGACTATTGTTAGGTCACGTAGACGTATATATTAGGTCATACGTATACAAAACTGATTCGAGGTAGGAACCGGCTGTGGGGCCGCAAGTGAAGGAGCGGGAGATGAGTAGCAACGTGGGATCTTTGCGAAGCCTGATCGACAAATGGCTGGCTCCGACGCCGGCTTCACCGATAACCGTGACCCGGCTGAGCTACCCGAAAACGAGACCTGTGCGATGCGTACGTGTGGAGTCTCTACGTGCGTCAGGATCGTTCGCGATCTTCTTTTTCCGGCACGATGACGGATCGTGGTGTGTGTTTCCTCCAGCGTCGGAACGGCCGACGATGCGAGCCTCACTGCAGGTGGATTGAGGAAGACTACGCACTCGTCGGCAATTGAAGGGAGGTTGTGATGGATATTGAGAGGATTGCTAATGATTCGGGAATGCTCGTCGTGCTCGACGGTCGGATCGGCCGCGAAGAGTACAAGAGCGTGTACGGGTCCATGCAGGCCCTTGAACGATTTGCCAACAGCATTCGTGAGTTGGTCGCCCGGGAAAGTTGCTCCGGGACGCTGGACATGGAATCGAATTAAAGCGCCACGCGGCGCGGCGGCGGACTCGTTTCCCGGCAGGAAGCAGCGCATGCAGCGACGCAACGGATAGGCTAACGCGCACGCCTTGACGGGAATGTACTCATGAAGCGACTTCTTCTGAAATCGGGCATTGCATGGTGTGTCGCCCTATCGGTCGCGACGGCCGGCGATAAGCCGCCTGCCGCACAACACGGCGCGGCGCAGATCGTGGAGCACAGCGTTGCCGCTAGTGGCAGATTACCGGACAGGGGGGCGGCGAACGCCAGGATCGTGTCGGGGCAGGTCGAAGCGGGCGAAGAAAAGAACCTGACGTTCTCATTCGCTACGATGAAGCATCCGAAGATGAGTTTCTTGGAGGTTGCCTCCGCGGGGCAGATGGGGTTCCATGTCTATGACAGCTCGCAGGATTGGAAGATAAGACAAATTCTCGGTCGAGTCGAAGACGAGCCCTACACGCTATTGGGGGGAATGTCGGGTGCGGAGGCTTCCGAACTGGACGGATTGCTAGTCGACTACGCTAGCAACGGCAGCAGGATTACGCCTTCAGGAATTGATACGCTCGAAGGCCTTCGCGCAAATAACCTTGGCCTCACGTCGAAAGATGGCACGCAACGAGACGTCTGGGTCGGCGCATCAAGCTTCAGCGAATGGGAGTTTGATGGAGCGCAGCGCAGGCTCGAGAGCGTTGAAATGTTCCCCGTGTCCGTGAACGTCGGGCTGATCGCGTCGCTGGCAGCATTGTCCATACCGGCGAGCGCACAGATTTTTGGTGAGGGTGGTGCGAACGGGATGGTGATCCTCGCCAACAATCCCGATGAGCTCAACAAGGCCCGGATGAAGGTGAATGTCGACGAATCGTCCGAATTGGCGACGCGTGGCGCAATGACAACGTCGGCGCGCGCTCGGGCACCACGAGGGAAGGACCTCGATACATCGCGATTCGCCGAAGTAATTGCCGAGGCCGGGCGGAAATGGCACGTGCGCACGGAACTGCTGCGGGCCATCATCGCCGTCGAATCAAAATTCAATCCGCAAGCTGTCTCGAGGCGCGGCGCGCTTGGCCTGATGCAACTGATGCCAGAAACTGCACAGCGCTTTGCCGCGGGCAACCTCTTTGATCCGAAAGTCAACGTGCTCGCCGGCGCTCGGTATCTACGTGTGCTGCTCGATCTATTCGACGACAACGTCGAACTCGCAGTGGCAGCCTACAACGCGGGCGAGCACTCCGTGATCAAAGCCGGCTACCGGATTCCTGCGATACCCGAGACTCGGGCGTACGTGCCGGCGGTCATGGCTCGTTATCGACGGTTGATTTCCGGGTAGGAGAGCCTCCTGCAGCGGATACCCGCACACGCGCCTTCGGACGCAGTTGTTGTGAGTTGCAGCTGTCGTGCATTTGCATCGATTGATATCGACAGCCGTGCGTGCGGCAGCGCAGCGTTTCCTTTCGCGTACAGGTGGCTTGGACGGGGGCGAGTTGACATAAAGATAAAGAGCGAATTTTTGCTTGTGGGGGCTACGTCCTAATGTCGTGTTCTGGCTATTTACAGATGTCGTGTTTTTGAGCGCTGGCAAGCTGGCAGACTGCTGCAACCGCTGCGGGGCCTGCCATGAAGCCGGACACGACGCTGGTGAGTTTGAGCATGCGCGAACTGGACAGACTGAAGGTTATACAGGCCGTCGTTGAGACGGGCCTCAAGCCCGGCCGTGCCGCCGAACGGCTGGGTCTGACAGTACGTCAGATCGAACGGCTGGTG
>NZ_JAMBPR010000143.1 GCF_024206475.1 Paraburkholderia sp. CNPSo 3274 | reverse complement strand
CGAGCGTCGTGCTCAACAACGGCTTCAACCCAGCGCAGGCTGCTCGCCGCGGCACGGGTTAGGTATCAAGCCCACTTCGCCGCCCTCCTCGCCCAGCCGCTCGAGCCTGAATTTGTAGACCCACTGTTGAACGGCGCAGATGCCAACAACATCTTTCCACGCAATAGCCGTCGTGACAATCAAACCTCGCAATCCTCGCGTGGTGAAAACGTCAAAGCCAAGCGGTCGCATTTTTGAAATGTATTTTTTGAGGGCCATCATAGGGCAACGAGCTTTGAATCAGGTTTGAAGCCAAATGGAGGCATATCATGGGCGGCGCGCTGGTTTGGGCAGCAATCCCTCACAACAGTGATGGGGTCGTGTTTCAGGTTCGCGTGATTCGCGGGCTTCAACGTTTTCATATCCCACGCCGGGCGCTTGAGGAGGCTTTCCACTTGGCACCTCATGCATCGGATGCAGGTCAACTCGAGCTCTTTTATCAGCACATGACCCACATCCTGATGCGCGCCATGCGGAAACGTCCGATTGCGGGCGCAGACACCGCTGCACTTCAGACTGCCGATTTCACACCGTCCTGGCAATAGAACAGGGCGCGACGCCGTACGTGGCGGAAATGCCACGGTATATGGCTTCAAACTGAAGGGTTTTTGATGAGAACGGTCGTTGGTGTGCGGGAAAGTCGAAGAGCGGGTCGAGACTGTGTGAAAACGCTCTTCGAGCGCTCGCGTCGAGCGATACAGCGTGCGATTGGAGCAATCGAAGCTCGCGATTTTTCATGGCTCACGCTCCGAGGATTTTGATCGCCCGCTTCATGTTATATGCCAGCACGTTCAGGCTCATCTCGGTTCGCACATTCTGAAGTGTCCTCGTCTAGAAATATGCGGCTCCCATCCTGAATTTCAGGGTTCAGAATGGATGCTCGACCGTCTGACATCGTAATCTTTCTTTCCGCATTCGGTATCGGGGGCGGAGGTGCTACAGGTTTGATGTTCAAAAAGATAAGTAGATCGAATATTTTCACTAAACACGTAAGCGTACGAATTAAGTTAAAATTCGACATATATTTATGTTAAATTATGCTCGAGCAAAGCCGCCTCTTGTGCCGCATGGTGGCTCCCGTCCGCCTGTGAGCTTCCCGTTCATGCCGGCCTTGCGTCTGTGTGTGCGATGCGGCCGCAGATTTGTCCGATGACGGATATTTTAGGCGCGGCGCGCGAAGGCTTCGCTACCCCCACGCGGGACGTTCGGCAGGGCTAGCTTTGTTAGGTTTGTAAGCCGGGCTGCCGGGCCGGCCCGACCGCGTTTTCCGTTTGCCCGTCGTCTGCCCAGACTAGCAAACTCTAAGTCCTCTTCAACTCCCCAATCGACACCAGAGGCGTAATCATCGCCAACCTGCTGAACCGGTGGAACGCCTTCGGCAAACCGGTTTGCGTCAAAAATGCATAGTCGCGTCCATAGCACGGGAACTCGTACCCATCCGGACAAAGCCAAGCGACTATGGTTCCTGACGGTCTTTGCAACTGTTCGATGTTGCTGTTCTTGTCGCGATGGGATCTCCCTACTGGATTTGGCGAAGCCATCGTCATACCAGTCGTTCGCTCACGTTCATTTGCGATGCGAATCAGTGTTATCCAAACAATCGATTTTGTAGCTTGAGGCGAGATACCGCATAGTCGCTTCCTGGACGCGCGGCACAGCTTCCGACTATCCGCGCCGGAAAGAGAACTTTCCTGACGTGCCCCGATGCAAGCGACGCTATCGGAGCGAATATCCATCTGAATGTCAAAATTAATTTTCTGCGGGAGCGGATACTAACAACCATCGGAGCCGTGGCAATGACTGTATCGATCGTGATAGTGGGTGCGGGCTTTTGCGGCACGATGACGGCCACATGGCTACTATCGGATCAAAGCGCAAAGCCCCTGTCGATCGCACTGGTCGATGACAGCTATAGCGTTGCGCGCGGTATTGCTTATCGGTCGGACGAAGAGGGCTGGCTCCTGAACGCCCCCGCACGGGCCCTCAGTGTTGAGCGGGACAACGGCAACGGCTTTGTTGATTATTGCCGACTGCGGGGCCGGTCTGCGGAACCCGATGATTTCCTGCCACGCGCCTGGTACGGTGATTATCTTGCGCATCTGCTAAAACAAGCCGGCGAAAATTCCGGGAGGCATCAGTTTTCTCAACACGACGGATACGCCGTCGCGCTGGTGCCGGCAGAGGATGGCCGAACGAAGGTTCACTTGCACACGGGTGTGGAGATTTTTGCCGATCAGATCATCCTTGCGACCGGGCACAGCGATGGCCGCGGCTCCATCACTGTACCAGTGACCGGTGGCGCTTCACTCGATCAGCGTTTACTCGCAAATCCCTGGGACGCAGTTAAACTGGGGGCCGTGCCGAATGACAGCCATTTCTTCATGTGTGGGTCTGGTCTGACGGCACTCGACGTTGTGTACGCGTTGCACCGGCGCAGCGAAAAGTTGCGCTTCACTCTTATGTCCCGCCGTGGTTTGTTGCCCCAACACCACTGCCAGTCACCCCCGAAACTTCAGCCACAAGCGCGGCGGGCGCTTCTCGATCAACTGACTGCCGGCCCTAGGCATTGCATCACCGTCGTACGCAAAGTCATTGCTGAACATCGCGCGAGGGGCGGTGACTGGCGTGAGGTGATCGATAGCCTGCGTCCTGTGGTACCGCAGATCTGGTCAAACTGGTCTGAGGCCGACCGGCGCGCTTTCGTGCGCCATATTGCGCCTTACTGGGACACACATCGTCACCGACAGCCAGCTTCCACGGCAGCGCTTGTCGCGTCACTCACGATGAGTGGGCGTCTCTCGCTTATGGGGGGGCGAATCGAGACAATCAGCGCACATGGCGACGGGCTGCTGCTGGCTATTCGCCCGCGCGAAGCAACGGGCTCGCGCGTTGTGCGCGCATCGTACTTCGTGAATTGCACCGGTGCCGGGATGGCTCCCGCTCATCCAGCTATAGCGTCAGATACAGGACCGCATGCAGATCGCTTACATCGGCCGATAGTACACGCGCGTGATTCCCTTTTTGATCAGTTACGGCGCGACGGGATTGCAAAATTTGACTGGGCGGGGTTGTGTGTTGATGAGTCTTACCGCGTGGTTCGAGTCAATGGCTGTAGCAATCCATCGCTCTTTTATATTGGCCCCGCGCTTAGAAGACGCTTTTGGGAGGCGACGGCGGTGCCCGAATTGCTAACGCATATCGAGCGGATGACGGAGATCATAAGGCGGCAGTTTTCTGCACGTTAAACGCGAGCGCGTTGCCTGACAGGGGCGTGGCTGCAAGCGCACCCTCTGGTTCTGGTTCCGATATCGACGCCTGTCTTGCGATGCAAGCGGCATTGTTGCAAAAATCAGGAAATCAGGCGTAAAGACGACATGACCTCTGTGCTCTCAATCTCAGGCGATACGGACGGACTGCGGGCGAGCGAGGGCTCCCATGCGATTGAGTACACCCGCACGGATCGACACCTCGGTGGCTTGCGAGCCAGTCGCGCGCGCCCACATACTGGAGCCCGTGAGTACCTTGAGCCGGTACATCAAGGTCTCAGCGAGCGATCGCCGGTGGTAGCCGGTCGCCTGCTTCCATTCGCGCCTGCTGCTTCCTTCGATAGCGGCAATAGCTGCATTGCGCCAGGCGGCGCCAGGCGTGCGATCTGGCCACGGCTTCGCTCCCTCGCTCGGCGGAATCGACGGGCTCGCGCCACGCGCGGCGATCCGCGCGTGGCAAGGCCTGGTGTCGGGTACTTCCGGTTCCAACTCAGCCTGCGCGATATTGAAGAACTGCTGTTCGAGCGCGGTGTCATCGTCAGTTACGAGACGATCCGCCGCTGGTGCGACAAATTCGGCGCGGGCTTCGCACATCGCGTCAAAGCTGCTCGCCGCAAACCTGGCAGCACATGGCATCTTGACGAAGTCTTCGTTACGTTGCGCGGTGAGCCTTATCTGCTCTGGCGGGCAGTCGACCAGCACGGTGCCGAACTCGACATCCTGCTGCAGAAACGTCGCGACAAGGCCGCAGCAAAGCGCTTCTTCAAACGCGTGCTGGCCGCCTGTCCCGACGCGCCGCGAAGGATTGTCACCGATCAGTTGCGCAGCTATCAGGCCGCGAAGGCCGAAATTCCCGAACTGGCAAACATCAAACACGTATTCGTCAAAGCCAGTGCTCGGGTGAACAACCGTGCCGAAAATAGCCATCAACCCACGCGTGAGCGCGAACGCCGGATGCGTGGTTTCCGCGATCCTGATCGCACACAAGCTTCGGACCAATTCGCCAGCACTTCGCGCTCAAGCGACATTTACTGCGTGCATCACTCTATCGCAATCAGCTCGCCGCACGCTTTGCCGGGTGGCATCGCTTCACTGGGCTCACCCAAGATCCGTCCGATTTCTGAGCAAATGGTACGTCCTGTGCGAACTTGCGTCTCGAATACCTTAACGTGACAACGCCCCTGCGGCTTGCGTTTGAGCGAGTCGATGAAGTGCCGGTAGTCGATGCCGCGACCGCGCCGTTTGCTTGTGTGTGTGTGACTCTCGCCGTGCTGTGCACGAGCGCGCCGGACAGATAGCAATCGAGCCGATCACTGTAGAGGCGTACCTTCAGACGATGACCGATCAGCCGCGACGGGGCGCTGTACAGGACGCAACGCACGGTAAACGTGCCGCGTGTCACGCGCGCCTCTTCCTCGGCCAAGCAACTCTGTGAACGCTGCTAGCGGCGTTTGGGAACACCAACAGTTGTTCCTGCGTATGCACGAGCCGTTCAACCTATTCATATTCGTCACAGTCATATCGATGGTTGATTCAGGACAACGAACGTCTTTCAAAAGCAGCGCTCAAAGGATGTCCGCGTCGCTCAGGCGCCCCACCTTTTCTCGGCTTTGGTCGACGGTGACCAAACGCACATTCCCATCCGGTTGCAGCTCCAGCACCAAGGTGTGATACGCGAGCAACGACGGTCGATGCCCGACACTCACGCAGGTCATGCCGCGCAGGGCGAGCACCCGGTACAGTCGCGCTTCCGTTGCCACGTCGACCGCACTCGTCGCTTCGTCCAGGCAAACGTAACGCGCCTGGGCAGCCAGTGCACGCGCGAAGCCTATCCGTTGCTGCTCGCCGAGTGACAGCACGCGCGACCAATCGATGACACTATCAAAGCCACCATGCCGGGCAGCAAGATCAGGCAGTGATACCTCGACCAGGAATGCCTGGAGTTCGCTGTCGGTGAACGCCCGGGTTGTCGCCGGATACAGGATCTGCTCGCGCAAGCTACCCAGTAGCATGTACGGCCGTTGTGGCAAGAACAGCACTTCATCGGAGTCCGGCATCGTAATCGTGCCGTTACCCGCGCGCCACAGCCCCGCCATCGCCCGCAACAATGAGCTTTTACCGACTCCGGTCTGCCCCATAATCAGCAGGTGCTCGCCAGCGAAAAGCGTCAGGCACAGGTCCCGCAACAGCGTGCGTTCCCGTCCGGGCGTCTCGACGGTGAGACGATCGAACCGGATGGCTTGGCCACGACGAAGCGTGATCGTGTTGTCCCGACCAGCGCCTTCCCGCTCGACTGCCTGTACTTTCTCGACGATCTGCGCTAGCCGTACCACGTGAGGCGCCGCCGTTGCAAATGTGGGCACGAATCCTGTCAGTCGCTGGATCGCGCCCCGCAGCAGCTCTGCAGAAGCGACACCCTGAGTAATCGTTCCAAATGTAGTTTTTCCACTGAAATACAATGGCACGAGGGCCAGCACCAGCAATACGGTCCAGATCAAGCCGAGACCGGCCTCTGCGGCATTCATGACGAATTGATATTGCAAGGTCGCCACTGCGATACGAACCGCCCGTTGCAAGCGTTTCCCGATGCTCGTGCCCTCTGCCTGTTCGCCGCGATACAGAGCAATGGTTTCGGCGTAGTTCCGTACATGCAGGATGCCAAAGCGCAGATCGGCTTGCGCCACGGTCGATTCGAACTGCAGGCGAATAAACGGGCGGTACAGCCACCACGTAATGACCGTGGTCGCGGCACCATAGGCGAGCACACCGTAAAACAACGCTGGCGCAATCGATTTGAGGATCCAGCCCTGAACCGCCAATCCAGATCCCGCGTGTAGCAACACCCACGGCAACGTTACGGCCATGCTGCAGAACGGCCCGACTTCCTGCTGGATTCGCTGGTCAATATTATCGACATCGTTGTCCTGCTCGATACGAAAATACACACGGCCATTCAGATAACGCCGCACCAGGTCGCGTGTCAGCCACGCCCACCAGTGGAAAGTCAACCGACTCACCACGAAGTTGAAAAACAGGCTAACCACGCCGCCATTGATGACCAGGCCCACCAACGTAAAAAGGGTGAACAGGTGCCAGTAGGACACCGCGTGGCGCGATACCAGTGCATCGCTCATCTCTCTGGTGAGAAACGACAGCTTGGCACCGAGTGCAGTGTCCACGATCGAAAAGGCAGTACATGCGCCCAACACGAGCCATGAACGCCACGCGCGCGGGCGCGTCCAATACGGACGCGCCAATCGGAGGAAGCGCCGGACGAATCGGCCGTTGATGCTGTAGTCCTTCGGATCCTGAATCGTTGCGGTAGGCAGCATGGAAATTCCTCTGTATTCAGGCAACAACGCCGCCGACCGGTACGCGCAGGCCTTCGTTGCCGCAAACGCCGACGCCCGTGTCGAGCGACATGTCGTTGCCGATCATGCTCACGTACTTCACCGGTTCAGGACCGCTGCAAATCAGCGGCGCGCCCTTCACCGGGCCGGTGATCTTGCCGTTCCCGATCATGTACGCCTCGGACGCCGAGAGCACAAACTTACCGTTCGTGATGTCGACCTGGCCGCCGCCGGGATTCACCGCGTACAGGCCGTTCTTCACCGACTCGATAGTTTCCTGCCGATCCTGGTCGCCATTGAACATGTAGGTGTTGGTCATGCGCGGCATGGGAAGCGCCGCGTATGACTCGCGCCGCGCGTTCTCCGCCACAACGCCTGTCGCACATTCCCGGCCATGAACACGTGCAAGCCCGGCATTCGTCCTTCAACCTTAAAGAAGACGTCCCGGCCAATCCGTCGTATTCCTTTCCGTTCACACAGAAAATCAGTGACGGAATACTACGCATTCCAAAATAATTGAAGACGTTGTTGCTTTCGTCCACTTTCAGTTTTCCCGCTTTGATCTTCCTGGAGAACTACCCGGTGTTCGGCGAAGTCGTTGTCGTACCGCGGCGTGATTACCGTTTTGTCCTTCCCGCCGAGCGCGACGTCTACACCGATCTCATTCTGGGGCGTGGCCGGCCTCAGTACGCGACCGTGCTGCGCCAGAGCCGCAACCACGACGTCCATCGTGCCCTTCTGCTGCCAGCGCCTGGAGTTATGCCGGACGGCAATGTGGGACGGGTAGCCGAGGTGCTGCGGCAGATGCACCCACCGGCATTTCTTGGTGAGCACATGCAGGATGGCGTTCAGCCCGCAGACTGGCGACGCGCGGACGGCAGGGCCACGTGTCTGCGGGCCGAAGAGCGACTCGACCACCACCCATTCGTCGCCAGTGAGCGGCTGCTAGATCAAACGTCGCTTACCGCTTCGTCGTTCGACCGTTGAGCGGTCTGGCCGTCCAGCACTTCTATCCGGAACGGGCCACGGACTCCCATTGAAAATTCGGCCGCCGCAGCCAGGGCGCGTTCGAGTCTGATTTCTGGCCGCATCGGCATTCCGGCGGTGGTATGTAGCGAGCCCAGCGCCACCTGTTCGCCGCTACCACAGGCATCGAAGTTCACGGCGTTTTCGCCAACCTGATAGTCGTCGCCAATCCGGAAAATGCGCCCCTCGTACCCGACCAGAAAAGTGCCAGCCGATTCCCGTTCGCTGTCCTTGCGTGCGAATCCACCTCGGGTAAAGCAAGCGCGTACCGCTTCAACGAACGTCGTGCACATGAAGACCAGCACATCCGTACCTTCAGGGCGCGGCGCGACGGTCAGATTATGGCCGAGAAGCTGCCCCATCCTGAAGGACGACGTGAAGCCGATCAGGAACGGCCCCACCCGATAAATCTTGGGGTCGGCGCGCGTGCTCATGGCCCAACCATTTGCTCCAGCCGAATCGGCACCCATGCAGACCTTCCTGCCATCCGTCAGCGCCACAATGCAGGTCATGCCGCCTCCGTAGGTGTTGCCCGATAGAATGCGATGCGTCTGCCCTCGCACGGCCCAGCCGTAATCCAGTCGACTCCATGCACTCCGCCCATTGCCGTGCACAACTGCCTCGCGCGACGACTCTCAGTAAGCCACGCTCGACGAGCGCGATGTACGTTGGCGCGATCCATTCGAACGCGAGGTGGCGGCATTCCTCCTGCGTGTACGCAGTCCCCCGTGATCCGTCCAGACAAGGGTCGCAGGTCCGTTGCACGCGCAGGCTCCGCAACCGTGTGGGGCGCGCGCGCAAAAACGCCGGCTGAGACAGCAGCGCCGTGAGATTTGATTTCGTGTTCAGTCGTCATTCAATCCACCCGTAATGGTCCCGCGAAAAGCAAAAGCAAAACTTGAGCCAACACCGCCATGCGTCGATCGGTAAGGGTTTCAAGCGCGGCCGCAGTCGAACTCAATGCCCTGCGATGGTGTGAGTTTTGCGATGTGAGGCGGTAAGCGCTCAACCAGATCGCAGCAAGTTTGCGCGGTGGCCGTCCGGTGAGCCTGTGCACGGGGTACGCGTACGACTGTAGGTCGCTAGCGCTGCGTGCAGCTACGACTCTGCCAACGGAGCCAGGTCATCTCGATGTGGTGTGATGTATTTCTTCCAATCGGGCCGACGGATGTAGGAGATGTGAGGTTCCGGACAAACTGTATCTGACGCCGTAGCTGGATGAGCGGGAGCCATCCCGGCACATCAATCTACAACTGCCCGTCACACAACCCATACGCGATCGATGTGGGCAATCAATGCCCTCTCGTTAACACCGCGCACCAGTACAAAACAGCATATAGCGCGATCAACATCTGGTGCCAAAAGCCTAGGCCATCATTGTGCGAACGCCACGGACGGCACACAAGCGCGTATAGCAGTAGCAGAACGCAACCAGCGACGCTCACAAATATCGAGATCAGTCCGTTGACTAGTCCATTGCGTCATTGAATTGGCACCCCATCTGTGCTCAGATATCGGTCATGGGAAAAATGAATCTGACGGATACCGAACGCGAACAACTTCTGTCTGCTGCGCGCAGCCGGACGGTACGCGCAGCGGACGTGCGACGCGCAAAGTTGATCCTGATGCTCGAGGACGGCGAATCGCGCGACAGCATCATGCGCATACTTTGCTGTGACTCGCGCTTCATCTCGCGCTGGTCGGGGCGCTTCCTC
>NZ_JAMBPR010000142.1 GCF_024206475.1 Paraburkholderia sp. CNPSo 3274 | reverse complement strand
CTCGCGTGAAGGGGATCAATATGCGCAGCCATCGGCTCGACGCTCTTGCGTGACAACGGCATTACCAAGCCCGAACAGTAGCCCTTGAGGCCGGCATGGCGATCGGCGTGCCCCAACGCCTGCGCCAGATGATTCAGATACGCGTCAAATTCGTCGACGTCTTCTCTCATCACGGTCGCCCGAAGTCTGTATTATTCAATACTACCAGGTATCGCTTTGATGCAAACATTTTTTTATGACACAGTGAGATTAGAAGGTCGGTGGGGTATTGACCCACAAAACTCGCGTTGTCACATCTGTGTCGTTGACGTAACGATGACCGAGTTCGGAATCGAAATAGAACGAATCTCCGGTCTCGACCACATGGGTGGAATCCTCGACGAGCAACTTGAGTCTGCCTTCAAGAACGAAGCCAAACTCCTGGCCCTTGTGCGAGATCTTTTCGTCGCTGCCGCCTTTAGGCGCAATGACATGAATGCTGGCTTGAAGCAGAAATTCCGGCCCCGATGGAACGAGCATTTCGAGCGTCACCCGGTTGCCGGTGCGTCGGTGGCCAGTCGGTAGGATACCTCGCTGATCCTTCCGGACAATGTAGACGTTGGAGTCCCCCTTCTCGGCCGAAGCAAACAGGGCGCTTATGTTGATTCCCAATACCTGAACGATTCGGTGCAAGGTCGCGAACGAGGGCTGAGATACGTCATTTTCGACTTTCGACAGATAGCCTTCGGTCACGCCGGCTTTGCTGGCGACTTCCTTCAGGCTCATGCCCATGAGCATGCGGGTGTGTTTCAACCGGACGCCAACCTTGACCGGCATCTCGTCACTCATGGCGCTCTCCTGAAGTTCGCTCTCATCTCGGGTTCGTCTCACGCGGTCAGTCGTTCCGACTCTGCGTTGGAGGTAAGGGGGGCGGATCGCAGACCTGTCCCTTGGCGCTCAAAAACGTTCCTCCGCGACAGACGTATTCCCCATATGAAAGATTCTGTCCCAAGAGAAACGGAAAGTCTAGACTACTTGCAGGGCGCGACACAGTTTAAGGCAAGTTAATTTCCTAGTGGGAATTTATATTTCCTTCGCATAGTATCCCAAAAACGGATAGCAGAAACTTCGAGTCGATTTCCTACGGGCTGACTATGCAAGAAACCTCTGATGAATTGCGAAACTGGCGCGTGCGGATACTGGCGCTTGCCGCCAAGGCTGAAGCCGTGGTCTTCATCGCTGTCGGGGTCCTTTTCGCATATCGGAGTGCGAAAGCGTGGATCGTGGCCGAATTTCTTTCGGCACATCTCCGGTGACATTTGTACGCGCAAGGCCATGGTCCGGTTTGGATTACTCCGACGTATCCGACATATGCGGTGCACGGGAGCGGGTAAACACTCATGTTTTTTTCCCTTAAGGAAAGTATCTTTCCTTAAAAGAAGTACAATTTCCCGTTTACTCACTGCTCCAGGTGAGCCAACGGCGCCGTGCGTGGAAGCGCGCCTCGAGCCAATTTTTCCCGTGAGATCAGCCATATGAACCACAGTCAGATTCGCCAACAGTTTCCCATCTTTGCTCGAGACACCCTCGGAACGATCTTTTTCGACGGCGCGGCCGGGACCCAGGTGACGCAGCGGGTCATCGACAAAATGGCGGACGCCATGATCGATGGCAACGCAAATCTCGGAGGGTACTTCCCGACTTCGGTGAAGGCGATGCGAAAGGTCGCGAACGCGCGTGAGGCCTTCAAGGACTTCTTCAACGCTCGCGACGCGCGCGAGGTGGTTTTCGGGCAGAACATGACAACGCTCACGTTCGCATTCTCGCGAGCGATTACGCGCACGCTCCAGGCTGGCGATGAGATCGTTCTGACGCGGATGGATCACGATGCCAACATTTCTCCGTGGCTGCTTTCCGCCAGGGACCACGGGCTGGTCATTCGGTGGATCGACTTCGATCCGAAGACGTGCGAGTACGACCTTTCGAATCTGGACGAGATCATTACGCCGCGCACCAAGGTGCTGGCGATCAACTACGCCAGCAACATCACCGGCACGATCAACGATATCGCGGCACCTATCCGTCGGGCCAAGGAGGTTGGTGCGCTCGTATACGTTGATGCTGTACAGTACGCGCCCCACGGTGTGATCGATGTTCAGGAACTCGGATGCGATTTCCTCGTGTGCTCGGCTTACAAGTTCTATGGACCGCACATCGGAATCCTCTGGGGTCGCCAGGAGCTACTTGAGCAACTGGAGTTTTACAAGGTGCGGCCGGCAAGCAATGCCGCTCCTGACAAGTTCGAAACGGGCACAAAGTCGCGAGAAACAATCGCTGGCGCACTCGCCGCGATCGAACACTTCGAATGGATCGGAGAGACGTTTGGAGACGCGACGGCGGCGTCGTCGCGTCGCGACAAGATCGTCGCGGGTATGGCGTTCACCAAACATTACGAAGATGAACTTGTGGCGCGCGCGATCGAAGGGTTGAGCGTTTTTAGGGGCTTGACCATTCACGGCATCACCGCCAAGGACCGTCTGGACCGCCGCGTTCCGACGATTTCGTTCAGCGTGGCGGGCGCCGATCCCGCGAAGATCGCACAGAGCCTCGCCGAGGTGAACGTCAACGTTTGGCCTGGACACAGTTACGGGCTCGAGCCGGTCGAGCGTCTCGGCCTCACCAACAAGGGTGGCGTCGTGCGAGTGAGCTTTGCCCAATACAACACCATCGACGAAGTCGAGGTGTTCCTCGATCACATGCGCAGGATCCTTGCGTAATCGTGTGTGCCGGCCGTTGCACACGCGATGGCTGGCGAAAGTTCCACGCAGATATCTAACGGACACCTGTCAAAATGCAGAGCCCCCAATTCTCTCAATCGGCCGAGGACTGGAAAGCACTCGCCGGTCGCATCAAGTTCCCGACGCAGGCATTCATTGACGGCAAGTTCGTCAACGCGATTTCCGGCGAAACGTTCGACTCGGTTAATCCGGCAACAGGAGCCGTTCTGGCCTCGATTGCCTCGTGCGATACCCACGACGTTGACCGCGCCGTCGAAGCCGCTCGCGAGGCCTTCAATCGTGGAGTATGGTCCCGAGTTGCGCCGACAGAACGCAAGCGGGTTCTCCTGCGCTTGAGTCAACTGATTCTGGAGTATCGCGATGAACTCGCGGTGCTGGAATCGCTTGACATGGGCAAACTGGTCGTCGATGCCGCGACTCTCGATGTACCCGGATCGGCAGAAGTTTTCCAGTGGTTCGCCGAGGCTCTTGACAAGGTCTATGACGAGGTCGCTCCGACCGGTGACGGCACACTCGCCACTATCCGTCGCGAGGCGGTTGGGGTGGTTGGCGCCGTGGTGCCCTGGAATTTTCCGCTAAAGATGGCGGCATGGAAATGTGCACCCGCGCTGGCTGCCGGGAACAGCGTCATTCTCAAGCCAGCGGAGCAGTCACCCCTGACGGCGCTGAAGCTCGCCGAGCTGGCCGCCCAGGCTGGCGTGCCTGCGGGCGTGTTCAACGTCCTGCCGGGGTTTGGTCAGACCGCTGGCCGGGCAATCGGATTGCATCCAGACATCGATTGCGTTGCTTTCACGGGTTCGACCGAAGTTGGAAAGCTGTTCCTGGGCTATTCTGGAAACTCGAACATGAAGCAGGTCTGGCTCGAGTGCGGCGGCAAGAGTCCTCTGCTTGTTTTTGAAGATTGCGCCGACGTGAAAGCGGCCGCCCGGGCGACCGCGCAGGGAATCTTCTTCAATCAGGGAGAGGTGTGTTCCGCAACTTCGCGCGTGCTGGTTCAGCGTAGCGTCAAGGCGCAGTTTGTTGCCGCTCTGCTGGAGGCGGCTGATAACTACCGTCCCGGTGATCCTCTGGATCCGGCATCGACGATGGGAGCGATGGTCGACGAAGAGCAGACTCAAAGAGTCTTGCGCTATATCGGCATCGGGAAAAGTCAAAACCGCCTGTTGACGGGTGGGGAGCGCAGCACGGAATCGAACAATGGCTGTTTCTTGTTCCCGACGATCTTTGACGGTGTGAAGCCGTCAGATACTCTCGCCAAGGAGGAGGTATTCGGCCCCGTTCTCGGTCTGATCGAATTCGAGACGGAAGAAGAGGCTATCCGTATTGCGAACGATTCGATCTATGGGCTCGGTGCATCTGTATGGACTGACAATCTGAAGCGGGCCCACCGTGTCGCGGCGCTTCTGCGCGCTGGCACCGTATCCGTGAATGCAGTCGATCAGGTTAGTGTGATGACGCCCTTCGGCGGGTTCAAGCAGTCGGGGATCGGTCGAGATCTGTCGTTGCATGCCTTCGACAAGTACACGGCTCTTAAGACGACGTGGTTCGACCTGAATTCCTGACGAACTGATGTTGCCTCATCTGGGCTTCCATTGTGCCAGATCAGGTAACGACTTGAATCGGACGATTTACGCATGAATTCCCTTCCGAAAATCAATCTGGAGCGGCTCCAGGCAACCATCGACACGATGGCGGGAATCGGCGCCAAGGACAACGGTGGGTGCTGCCGCATCTCCTTGACGGATGAAGACAAGCTCGGTAGGGACCAGTTTGTCACCTGGTGCCGCGAGGCGGGCTGCAGCGTGCATGTGGATGCCTTCGGAAACATTTTCGCGATTCGGGCAGGCAGTCGCCTCGATAGTTCGGTGGTGCTGACGGGCAGTCATCTGGATACACAGCCCAATGGAGGCCGCCTGGATGGAATCTACGGGGTACTTGCCGGACTTGAGGTGATTCGTACGCTCAATGACCACAACATTTGCACTGAGCGGGCAATCGCGGTGGTGAACTGGACGAACGAGGAGGGCGCACGATTCTCCCCTGGGCTGACCGGTTCGAGCGGGTATGCGGGCGACCTCGATCTTTCGTTTGCCCGAGCCATCGTCGCCCCGGATGGCGCACGGTTTGGCGATGAACTGGCCCGAATTGGCTACGCAGGAACGTTTTCGCGTCGTGCACTCGAGCCGATCGCGTATGTCGAACTGCATATAGAGCAAGGGCCGGTTCTGGAGCAATACGAACGCACTATCGGCGTCGTAGAGGGAGTGCAGGGAGTTCGGTGGTATGAAGTTGAATTGCAAGGCAGTGATCGGCACGCGGGGACCACGCCGATGGCAGCCCGACAGGATAGCTTCATGGCACTCGCGCGAATCACGCAGAGTATGCGTCAAGAAGTGCTGTCGATCGACCCAGAAATCCGATTTACCGTCGGGCGTGTTTCTGTGCGGCCGGGTTCGCCGAACACTGTCCCAGGGTTCTCGTCCTTCTCGATCGACCTGCGTCACCAGAGTGCAGGCCTGCTGGATCGAATCGAAAACGTGCTGGCTGCAAAGGCACACGTCATCGGCGTCGAAGAGGGCGTAGAGACGATTATGCGCAGGACGATGGTCGTACCTCCTATCGAATTTGATACCTGCATCGTTGAGACGGTTGCGGCTATAACCCAAAGCGTAGGTTATCCGGCGATGCGAATGACCAGCGGGGCGATGCACGACGCTTGTCGATTGTCAAAGGTAGCGCCGACAGGAATGATCTTTGTGCCTTCCCGATTGGGAATAAGTCATCACGAAGATGAGTGGACCGCACCAGATGACCTCGCGGCGGGCGCAAATGTGCTGCTCCGGACGCTTGTCTCGCTGGCCGATCAAAGTGTGAATCAGCGAGGCGCCACGGCGCCGGAAGACGACGGCAACGTGCCTTCCCAGTCTCTGGGCCGCTGAGTCGTGCGAAACGGACCATCATTTCGTGGAGTATTTAATACGTATTCCTATGTAATATAAAAATGACGGCTAGTGTCGCGAGTTGGAAGTTCGTTTCATAAATCGATTTTGCTGCCAGCAGTGCTGAAGAGCTGCTTGAAGAGACGTTCTGATTCTCGTAAACCGTCGTCAGTGAGTATCACGGATTTCGTTTTGTTGACGGGATCGCCGATGAGGCCGCGCTCATAAAGACGATTGAGGGAATCCCAATCGAAGCCTTTCCAGGCGCGGTTGTGGTCATGCAAGGTCAAATGCAGGAGCGCGAGAACGGCGTCGTCAATCGCAGCTGTATTGATGTCCATGGCGTTCATCCCGAGACTGCTTATACCCGAGCGCAAAGCCGCTCGAGGCTCGCGAGATTTCATCGGCTGACTTGCTCCAGACGAACGGCCGGGGATCCGCGTTATTGACGTCGAGGTAATGCCGGATAGCTTCTCAAGTTGTCGCGTCGATCGATGCGTGCCACGTCGGATGTATTTTTCGGTGAGCGTAGCAAACCAGCGTTCCACCTGATTGAGCCACGATGCCGACGTTGGGGTGAAGTGAACGTGGAAACGCGGGTGGCGAGCGAACCAGTTTTTGATAGAAGGCGTCTTATGCGTGCCGTAGTTATCCATCACCAGATGAACTTCCAGATCGGCGGGCACGTTGGCCTCTATCGTGCGCAGGAACTGCAGGAATTCACTGCTGCGATGGCAACGGTGCAATTCACCGATGACTTCGCCGGTGGCAACGTCCAGCGCGGCAAACAAAGTGGTGGTTCCATGGCGCATGTAGTCGTGCGGGCTCTGGTGCAAATAGGCGTTATGGTCGATTATTTTATAGCGGTAAGGATATCTTATTGAATTGACAGGACCGCATTCCAGACAGCGGGCGCATCGGAATTCTTGAGACCGAGCTTCGCCAGGTTGAACTGGCCTTTGCGAATGCGTTGCATCAACTCGATGCCGGACAACGTGATCGCTGCGCTCCTGAAACGTTTGAAACCGAGCATGGCATTTGTCCGGGACTTGATGTTGCGATGGTCCTGTTCAATCAGATTGTTGAGATATTTCGAGCATCGAACCTTTGTGTCTTCAGGCAGCAGGCCGTCTTCTTTCATCTCACGCACCGCGCGGTGTGAGGCGGCATAGCCGTCCAGCGTGATGGTCTTCGGCGGCTGGCCCTGATGTTTGATTCCTTTGCTGAAAAAGGCTTTGGCCGCCTTCACGTCGCGCTTTGCACGGAGCATGAAGTCCACTGTCTGGCCGGCCCGATCCACCGCCCGGTAGAGATAGACCCACCTGCCGCGGACCTTCAGGTACGTTTCATCGACACGCCACGACTGTCCCGTGGGTGTGCCGAAGCGGTTCCAGCGTTTGACGAACTCCGGCGCATAACGTCGCACCCAGCGCAGGATCGTCGTGTGGGCCAGCGACACACCCCGTTCTGCCATTATCTCCACAAGATCGCGCAGACTGAGCTTGTAACGCAAGTACCAGCGAACACACAGAATGATCACCTCGCGGTCAAAATGACGGCCTGCGAATAGTTCCTCCAGGCTCTTCGGCTTGCTCATCGTCGGTTCTCTATTCGTTCAGCCCGACACTCTAACCGATTCGCCAGCACCATTTGCACCAGAGCCCCAGAGCGTACGTCGAGCCCAGGTAACGTCACGAGGCAAGTGAAAAAGCACCCAGTTCGGACGTACGGGTCAGCAGCGCCTGGTGATTGAGATACAACACGTAATCCGACTTGATGATCTTTTTAACGCTTGGCGCATACCAGTAAGTTTCGGTGAACGGCGCATCGTACAGGCGATCAAGCCGTTTGACGTTCACCCCATGGCTGACTATCTTGTAGGCGTCAAATGAACCAGCGGGTACCTGTACCCGCTCGAATGCAACGATCTCATCGTGGCCGCTGACGTCAATGGTTCCGAGCGTGAAACGCCGGACATGATGAAAGTCCCAGCCCTTTCCCACAGCCATTGGGAAATTCAGGGTTCCATTACTCGGTTCATACGTTGTTCCGTTGCCATCCCGCGTCAGGTTTCCCTGACTGTCGTAGTGGTTTTCCTTTGGGGGGCCGCCGTTCGACGAAGACGACATCGTCGTCTGCGTCTCTGTTACCTCTACCACCGTCACAACCAGAGGGGTCCCGGACCTGGAGTCAGTTCGGCCCCATATGAAGGTCCACGTATCACCGACCTTGTAGCTAGGCGCGCCGGCAGTGGGTGTGCGGGGCGTACTTGCTGGCGCCTGCGCTGTGCAGGGATTTGTCAGGCAGCCGAGCAACAGTGCGGCATGGCACGAATGCCTCGTGAGCAATGAGAGGTATGGCGTCGCGCTGTGGACTTTCACGAGTAGGCTCCTGGCTGCGATTACACACGAAGACCTGGCGTCGTGAGTTCGAAGTACTTTTCATTATTGTTCTTTGCTGCTTGTGCGGACGAAGTGTTGCGTGCGGCAAGCCACGCTGCTGCGGGCCAGCTAGCAATCGCCCAACATGCGTGCGCGGCGTACCTGCGCTCTCCTGGCTGCCTGGCCACGGTAAAATCGGTCGCGCGGAAGGCGCACCGTTCGAAAGGATGTCATGTCGGGCGTGATGTTGCGCACGCGCCAGTGGAGCGGGAAAACAATGACAGCAGCGCCAGTGCGCGCATGTTGCGAAGGTGTACCCGGAATGCAGGGGCAACATGGCCGGTACCTCTCGTCCAGCGCGGATGTTGTGAGCTAACGCGAGAACGAGTGTGGCGATGACGTTCCTCCCCACGCGATCGCGGTGGCCGGAACTGACTTCCGGGCCGACTGTTGTGACACACCCGGCGAAGCCGTGCGTTTGGCCGGTTGCTGGGACTGGCGATGCCGCATATGGAGGTAGCAAGGACAACGCGAACTTGTGCATGACTGCCACCGGATAAACAGGAAAAAAGCGTGACTCAACCTTACTGCATTGACGTGTCCTCGCTGGGCGATACCGTGTGGGTGACCGCGCATGACGGCTCGTGTGTGGGGCGATTCAGCAAGCGCTTCGGGATCGACGTGCATCGGACGGTGACCGAACAGCTGGCCGGTGCGGATCAATGTCTGCACTGCACGCATGAGCGCGCCGGAGAAAGCGAATGGCAGGTTTTTCGCGAAGCCGTGCTTGAACACCACGGAATCGATGTCCCGTTCGACACAATCCGGTTCTAGAAAGTAAAACTGGATGACTACCTTACTGGCATGTTCGTGGTCGCTGTCAGGTGATCAGTTGCGCGATCTTGCGGCCGGGTGTGATCAGGACGCCGCCAGGCGTGCCGCCCCCGCCTGAAATGCAAAAATGATTGAACAAGCGATGCCGCACAGGCGCGGCATGAAGCCTCGCAGGAGCAGAAGCAATGGATGATGAGCTGAAGGCAAGGATTGGCGTTATCGCGGGCAAGCTTGTTCAGGAAGTGATGGCCAGCGGGTTGACGTGGGATGATGCGGCCGCTGCATTGGGTCTGGCCGCGAAAGCCGTCGCACAAGCCGCAGCGGGCGCGGGTCAAGGGCCAGCGTCTGAATGCGTCGCACTCGCACGTCGTCGTTTCGAGGATGCATTCGCGCAGGATGTCCATGTCATTGTTGCGGATAGCAGTGCGCCAGGGAGTGTCTGAATTTTTGTGTGCAAGGCAGATAAAAGCCTGCCGTCTGGCAGGCTCATCAATTGCATTCTACAAATGATTTCTGGTGAAGCGATCCTCGTAGAGGATCGCGAACTGGTTCATCGCGGCTTTCCAGTCATGCGCGGCACGGCTCCAGTCAGCCGTGATATTGCGCAAGGCCAGCCAGAGCAGTTTGGTCGCGGCCTCGTCCGTCGGGAAGTGCCCACGCGTCTTGACGATCTTGCGTA
>NZ_JAMBPR010000141.1 GCF_024206475.1 Paraburkholderia sp. CNPSo 3274 | reverse complement strand
CTAACGTGACAATGTCGACATACGTCGTCGGGAGTTGGACAAACAGGACGACCACTCACACAATTGATCGTGCATCGTCGGCTATTCTTGTGATTTCAAGCTGGGGAACCGGTGGCGCATAGTTTGCTTGATTATAGTGCCTTCAGGTGCGTTCCGCAGCCGGAGATCCGTAGCGCTTCCGCTACGCTCTGTTCAGATTTTCACGAATGGCCCAAGCGCACGGCGTTGTCACGTTAAGGTATTCGAGACACAAGAGCGTACAGGACGTGCATTTGCCCAGAAATTGGACGGAACTTGGGTGAGAGAAGCGATGCCACCCGGCAAAGCGTGCGGCGAGCTGTTTGCGATAGAGTGATGCACGCAGTGAATGTCGCTTGCGCGCGAAGTGCTGGCGAATCGGACCGAAGCTCGATAAGGGGGCTCCGGTGCAAATAGGCGGTGTGTACGAGATTTTTGTTATATAGAGGATACCTCATCAAGCAGACAGGACGACCTCCCAGACTGCGGGCGCAGTGGTATCTTTGAGGCCGAGCTTCGCGAGGCCGAATTGGCCCTTGCGAATGCGATGTACCAACTCAATACCAGAGAGAGTGATCGCTGCGTTCCTGAAACGCTTGAAGCCGAGCATGACTTTCGTCCGGGACTTGATGCTGCGGTGGTCCTGCTCGACCAGATTATTGAGATATTTCGAGGATCGGACCTTCGTGTCCTCAGGCAGCAAGCCATCGGCCTTCATCTCGCGCACGGCGCGGTGCGAGGCCGCATAGCCGTCAAGCGTGATGATCTTCGGTGGCTGGCCCTGATGTTTGATCGCCTTCCTGAAAAAGGCTTTTGCCGCCTCCACGTCGCGCTTTGCACGGAGCATGAAGTCAATCGTCTGGCCCACCCGATCCACCGCCCGATAAAGATAGACCCACTTGCCGCGCAGCTTGAGATAAGTCTCATCAACACGCCAGGACTGGCCGGTGGGCCTGCCGAAGCGATTCCACCGTTTGACGAACTCCGGTGCAAAGCGCCGCACCCAGCGCAGGATCGTCGTGTGGGCCAGCGCCAGACCCCGTTGCGCCATCATTTCGACCAGATCGCGCAAGCCAAGCTTGTAGCGCAGGTACCAGCGAACACACAGAATGATCACATCGCGGTCAAAGTGACGGCCTGCAAACAGTTCGTCCAGGCTCTTCAGCTTGCTCATCGTCGGTTCTCAATTCGTTCAGCCCGACACCTTAACCGATTCGCCCCCGCCCTATTTGCACCAGAGCCCCCTTGGGCGACCAAAAACGAAGGCTGCGCGGCGTACGCCGCTCTCCCGTGAGCCGGGTCGACGCACTGATTTTAGGCACCGCCAGGTTGTCGAGGGGCCCATGCTGGTTCTGTCACGCCAAGGCACTGAGCTAATTGTTGCTCGACCACGGGAGAGCCTGCTGGCTTTCTACGACTTCCCGGCCGAACACTTGCAGCACCTGCGCACAACAAACGCGATCGAGTCGACGTTCGCGACGGTGCGCCACCGTACTACACGTACGCGCAACTGCGTGTCGCGACCGACCTTCCTCGGTCTGGCGTTCAAGCTGATCGAGGAAGCCGAGAAAACCTGGCACCGGATCAACGGCCCCGAACAGATCCAGCTGTTGCTGGAGGGCATTGCCTTCCAGGACGGCGAGCCGGTGCAAGACGATCAACCGGGTCAGCAGAAACTCGCCGCTTGACGTCGCCCGCTATCAACGCCCATACACCAGACTTGACCTCATCTCCTTATCGCGACACTACCAATCTGTGTCCAGAAAAATCCGGGCCGTGGCAGATGGGGCTCGCAGACAAATTCGATCCCTTCAGAAAACCCGCAATCAGTTTTCAGTGGATCATTCAACCGAGCATCGTTGGGCCCTCAAGCTGCTGGCGGCGCTGGAAAAATCGTTTCGCAGCGCCAAGGGCTTCAAGGATGTTCGGTGTGCGCTTTCGAGCACCGTTTGTCTCGAAACCGCCATTTCCAACATCCGTCGGCGCGAATGGAAGAAATGCGTCACGCCAGGCACTGCTGACCAGGCTCCGTTGGAACAGTCTTACTCGCATGCAGCGCCAGCAACATTCTGGCTCTACGGACCCTCGTGAACCTGCTCACCGGATTTTTCCACCGCGCGACTTACCGTCCGAAATGGCAACGCGCAAGCCATCGCAGTTCAGTGAGTTCCACGACGGCTGCGCCCGACGCGCCTTGCTGATCGATGCACATATCGTGGCGTCGGCCCAAATATTGCGTATGCTTTTCCTTGTGCAATAGGAGTGGATATTGACCTATCTGCAATTTACCAGCGCGGTCAAATAATCCTGCGCAACGTTGGTTACCTGAATGGGAGACCTGATGCGGAATGCAATTGGATTTGTCGGGTTAGGTGATACACGCACGCCGCTGCGTAAAATTGTTATTTCGCCCGTGAATTTGACCGCAAACGGACGCGCACATCTTGGTCACGCGGGTGGTCCCTTTTTGCGAATGGATATCCTCGCACGCGCCTTGCGTCGTAGCGGACATGATGTTTGGTACGGACTCACTACGGACGGCTTCGAAAATCATGTCGTTGCGAAAGCGACGCAGCTCGGAGAACATCCGGCAACGATGGCCGCGCGATTTCATGAGCAGATCGGGACCGATTTGAAGGCCCTCGATATTCATCTCGACAGGTTTGATGATCCCGTTCATCGCACCAACATCGATACGTTTTTTGGTGTGCGGGAAGCACTGATGCGCAGACTGGGACAAAGCGACCAAGTCCAACTACGCGACGAACGGCTGCCTGTTGACGATGCGTTGCCTTCCACAGCACCTATAGAGGACCGGTTTTCCATCGGCGCCTGGTTGGCCGCATGTTGTCCTAACTGTTTGAAGCCGGCCGGCAGCTTCTTTTGTGAAGCTTGCGGCATGCACTTCGAGCCGTGGGATGCGGTAAAGCCCGTTTCACGACGGGGAACAATCACTGAGTGGGTAGAAAGCAAGTCGTACTTCCTGAACATGCGGAATCCGACCCAGCTAACTGTGCAATGGGAGCAAATGCACATCGAGGCACCGTTTGCGCGTATCGCGCAACGATACGTCGATCGGTGCGGGGGCACCATGCGATTGACGTTGCCCGGGCTCTATGGCGTTCCATGGCAAGCCGATGCTTGCGTGAATCGTCAGATTCTCTTTAGCTATTCCGCAGGCTGCTATACGCACCATCTCTACTGCGGTGAACGGTATGCACAAGAGCGCGGTGTGGCGAATCCCTTTTCGCATGGGAGTGACACATTCCTGATCGGCTCGACGGGGATCGACAATACAATTCCGGTGCTCGTCGGGGTCACGGGTTGTGCGCTTGCGCAGGAAAATTTTCGTCCTTTCGACAGCGTGAACTTCAACTACTTCCTCAAGCTGAACGGCAGCAAGTTCTCGACTAGCCGCGGCCACGTAATCTGGGCTGGTGATATCGGAAACATAAACGGCATCAACACGGATGCGCTGCGCGTGTACCTCTCCGAAATATGTCCCGAGGAAGAGGAAACAGATTTTCGTGTTGGCAACATGCTTGGCCGTCACAATCATCTCGTCTCAACGGTCGGGACGCTCGTTGCAAGCGCCTGCGCCACGATAGTCGAAAATCCGGCTTTTCGCGGCGAGCCGGCATTCGATTCGTCGCTGTTCGCGAGGCTCGTCGAGCTCTATGGTGAGCAAAGCGCCGCGCTGTCACCCGACAAGCTGCGGGTTTCGCTGGCGTCAAAGCCGCTTATGGCATGGCTGGATCTCGCCAACGAAGCGCGCACGCCAGCCACGGCATATACGTGGCTCAAAGGCCTCGCATTCCTGGCTGCCCCGCTGATGCCGCGCACCGCCGACGCCATCTGGGTATGGCTTGGACATGCCGAAACTCCATCGGCATCCGCTTTTCCGGAAACCCGTCAGATACCGGATGCAAAGGCGCCCAATCTCCACGAGTCGCGAATGTTGCATGAGCATGATCTTTCCAACTGCCTTCCTGCGAGCATGGACTCATGAGTGCACCCGCCGAACTGCCTTCCGCGCTCAAGGCCACCGCGTTCATACCGTTCCTGGTTGCGAGCGCTGCGCTTGCGGCGGCCTATGGGGCAAGTTTTCTGCTGGCCGACTATCTGCGCGCAAGCGGGCTCGACGTTTCAATGGCGGGCACCGTGATTTCGAGCGGCATCTTCACCATGATCATCAGTTCGCTGTTCGCCGGCTGGATAGCGCAACGGATCGGACTGATGTCGACGATCATCGCAGCTGCCGGGGCGATGTCCGCGGCGATGCTCGCGTTTGGGCTGACACGCGTCGATTTGAGGATTGCCTTCGCCGGTGGACTGTTGCTGGGTCTAGGTTGGTCGGCGTTCAATATCCTGGCGCCGCTCCAGATCATCCACCACTTGAAGCCTTCAGCGCGGATCAGATATTTGACGCTTTTGTCAGGCGCCCAAATGGCAGGACTCGGATTCGCTTCACCTACTGGCCATTTCCTCGCGCACCGATTCGGTTCATTTTACGTCGTTTATATCGGTTTGGCTTGTGTCTGCCTTTCTGCTGCCGTCGCACTCGCGATAGTCCGGAAGCTTATGCAAGGCACGCCGCACTTATCGATGGCAGCGGTTGGCATCACACCTTCCCAGGCCGCATCGGTCTTGTGCTCGACCACCCGCATGCCCATTGCGATGATCGGACTTGCCGCCTGCGCTTTTGCGGGGCTTTCGACTTACCAGACGGCGTACGCAGAATCTCGACACCTGCCCGCGGAACTTTTCTTCCTGACGTTCACCTTGACGACCGTAGTATGCCGGTTCACGCTTGCGCCAGCAATCAGCAGGCTGCCTGTTCGCAAGCTCGCGTTCGCGCTGTTCATCGCCACACTCGCCGCGCTAGCGCTCTTCATCTGGAACCGCAGCAGCTCAATTGTCTATGTAATCAGCGCCTGCGTTTTCGCCATAGGCTATGGACTCACCTATTCGACCTTGAACAGCATGGCTGTCAATCTTGCCGGCGACGCGGAATTGTCCGTGCCGGTCACTTCCCAAGTCTTCACGATCGCGTACTTTGCCGGCGTGTTTGGCTTTCCCTACATCGCTGGAATGCTGGTCGCTCACGGCGGGATCAATCTCATGCTGACGGTAACGCTTGCCATTGCCTCCGTAAACGTCCTGTTGCTAGCCCGAATCCACTCGGGAAGCCCGCGGCCCGCGGTGACGACGCACTATTGATGTCAGAGCCGGTTTGACTGCAGGTAGTCGAGCATTCCAAGGTAAATTTTCGTCGCGAGGTCGTCAAATGAGCAGAGAGTCTGTCGTCGCCGTTGGTGCAGGTCCAGCAAACCTGAGTCTCGCTGCGCTTGCGTATAACCAGCGTGAGCTTGCCGTGACTGTATTTGAGCGAGCACTTGAGCCTGCGTGGCATCCAGGATTGATGGTCGACGGGGCACTGATGCAGACGAGTTTCCTGAAAGACCTTGTCTCGCTTGTCGACCCGACCAACCCATACTCGTTTCTTGCGTACCTGAAGGACCACCGGCGCCTCTATCGAGCCGTCGTGTGCGGGTTGGACCGTATCACGCGGCAGGAGTTTCAAGATTATCTGAAATGGGCTGCCATGCGGTTGCCCAATATCCGCTTCGGCACGGCCATCAATGAAATCGACCTAGATCGCGATTCATTTTGCGTGCGTGCCAAGGAAGAAACGGTGCGCACGAAGACGGTCGTCATCGGTGTGGGCCGGGAACCGTTCATTCCTGACTTCGCACGCCTAATTCGCGGAAAGAACGTTTTTCATAGCGGCGCATTCCTGAATGAAAAGCGGAATTTTTCAGGTTCGAGCGTGGCGGTGGTAGGCGGCGGCCAAAGCAGCGCCGAAGTCGTCAGCGCGCTACTGCGCGGGTTACATGGAGAACCGGCATCGATTACGTGGGTGTCGCGTCGGCCAAATCTGTTTGCCCTCGAAGACAGCCCATTCGTCAATGAATGGTTCTTTCCCCAACACAGCATGTGGTTCCAACGGTGTTCACGCGAGGCGCGTGAACGATTTCTGATGGGGCAGGAACTGGCGGGCGATGGCGTCAGCGCCTCGACGCTTCGGGAAATCTATCAGCTCTTGTACGAGCGCGAAGTGGCGCATAAGGCAAGGCCGGGCGCCTGCGAGATACGGATCGATTCGTCGGTCGAGGCAATGAGTCTCGACGGGCCTGGTTATTTGTTGACAGTGCGTGACCGCGTGAACGGCGATGTGATGCACGCATATGCGGATGTCGTCATTCTCTGCACAGGGTACAGATCCTCGCTGCCGCGGTTACTCGAGCCTTTACGAAGCCGGCTGTCGTTTGTGCAAAACACATTAGGAGATACGGAGCTTGAGATACGCGATGATTTTTCCGTGGTCCTGGATGGGCCGCTCGGCTGTCGGCTCTATCTGCAAAACGGTGCGCGCTCGCAGTATGGGGTCGCAGATCCCTACCTCAGTCTGCTTTCATGGCGCAGTGCGCGAATCTTGAACGCCATTCTCCGTATGGAGCGCTTCGATTGCGGTGTAATGAGCGGTGCTATCACGTGGTCAGGCGAAACCTTGGCGGCGTCGCGGAAGCCATCGCAAGAGATGACGGAGAAAATTTCATGACTCGAAAGCACGGCTTCACCACGATAGATCTCGCCGGAATGTCTCATGCGTCGTTGCCGCCGGAGCTGCAGAAGGCGCCTAACGTCGTCCATGCATTTGCTGATGACCGTTTTAGTGGCAATCCCGCGGGCGTTGTTATCTTGCGTGAATTTCCTCCGGCCGAGCAAATGCAAGCGGCGGCTCACTATGCGAAGCTGCCGACCACTGCCTTTGTGGCACCGTCATCGGACCACGACGAACTCGCGTGCTTCGACATACGATGGTTTACGCCTAGTGCCGAGCTCGAGCTCTGTGGGCACGCGACGCTCGCGGCGGCGCATTGGCTATTTACTCGAGGGGAAGTGCCGGGCCACGCGCTGACGTTCGGATCGAGGAGCGGCGTGCTTGCTATCACGCGCGCTGGCGATGCGATCACCATGAGCTTCCCTCGCATTCTCAGCGTCGCCGCTGACAGGGCGACGGCGCGCACCGTGTCGGACGCGCTTGGTGTGCCGCTGGTCGAATGCCGGCGTGCTTATGATGATCTGATTGCCGTGGTCGCGGAAGAGTCTATCGTCACGCGCTTTGTGCCGGATTTCGCTGCAATTCGCGGCCTTGAATGTCGTGGCGTCGTGCTGACCGCACGTACCGATCCAAACGGTTCGCTCGCGGAATATGACATCGTGTCGCGGTTTTTCGCGCCTGAGATTTCCATCGACGAGGATCAGGTGTGTGTGTCCGCGCATTGCAAGCTTCAGCCGTACTGGTCCGAGCGCTTGGGCCGCTCGAGTCTGCGTGCGTTGCAAGCCTCAGCTAGCGGTGGGCGGCTAGGACTGGACGCAAGGGGCGATCGCGTCTTAATCGAAGGTAGCGCGCGCTTCGGAGATATTGACGGCATTCGACATGGAACGGTTGCGTGCGGCCCCGTTACCACCTGTGCTATCGGTGTGACCATGCGTGAGTTCGATGGCTTGGCGAGCGAACATTCCAAGGCGCCTTTCCGGCTTGCGTCATTTCGCGTCGCTCCCGGTTGCGCCACCGTTGCGGAAGCGCATGACGTGGCAGAACTTTGGCATCTCTCCAGGGGACATGGTCGTGCGGTAGTCGACGGCCGGAGCATCGAGTTGAAGGCAGGCGACTCGGTTCAATTCGCCCCTCGAGAGCGTCACCAGTTGCACAACGTCGGAGATGAGGCTATAGAGGCCGTTTCGATTTGGTGGGAGGTGCCCCGATCATGACCATGTGCTTCGATCTTGTCGTCGTCGGCGGAGGGCTTTGTCACGTTAGAGAGAAGACAAGGCAATGCTGGCAGGGGCGATCAGTCGCTCAAAAAGCGGTAGACGGATTTTGGGTGAGTACGGTGAAGCGATGCCACGCAGCAAATCGCAAGGCGAGTTGTTAGCGATAGCTTGAAGCCGGTAGCCGATGTCGCTTGAGGGCAAAGTGCTGTCGGATCGGGCCGAAGTTCGACAGGAAAGCTTGAGTACGCTCGGGCAGGCGGAAGCCCCGCATACGCCGTTCGCGTTCCCGGGTTGGCTGATGACTATTCTCGGCACGGTTGTTGACGCGGATCGTCAAGCGCATGCCTGTGCGCAATGTGCTGGACGTACTCGCCAATATCGAGCACTGGACGCATTTCACACGACACTTTGGTCCGTTAAGCGGCAATGATCCCAAAATCCGTGACGCCGAACAGCCTGGGAGACGTCGCCGGTCGACCCTTGCGCGATACAAAGCTTTCGCTCATTGATGCGCCAAGTCGCTCCCAGTTGATGAGGTCGGCCAAACGTATCAACGGATGCTTCAGGTTGATCTGTTCGCGCAGCGGTTGGCGGAAGAAATCTCCCTCCGTCACAGGCGTCTTCGGACCCATCCTCACCTCATCGAAAAATGCAGGATTCTCACGTTAATGTGCCAGGTTCCTGAAGATCTCACAACACCATTTCGGCCTCAAAGCTCCGCCGCACAAGGCTCTCCGAATTGTTCAGGTTCGACTAGTTATCGTGTATTGCTCTGGCCCAGTCGGGTTGCCAAGGCTGAGGGTCGTGCCGAGCACGTCCTCTGGCGGATACATGTCCGCATACGGCATTGCAGGCAACAGTGGAGCGCCGAACGGGTCTCCAATCGTCGTCCCGACGTAGTCTGCGAATGCGGCCGCGTGATAGCGGCCGTGCCAGTTCTCAATCCAAAACCCGCGCTCGCCACCCTGTCTCATCGTAATTGACGCATCGACTCGGGCGTCACCGATGAAGAATTGTTCGATCGTATGCTCCTTCATCCCCTTGCGAGCGAATCGTAGTCCACCGGTAGCAGGTAGGTTTCGAATGATGCGATGGAGCCATTCACGAGCTCAATACTACGATTGGCGAGCGCGAGCGCAATTGCCCCCGATGGATTACCGATCCGGATATTGGTCGACGGATTATTTGCACCGGGTGTCCCGAGTGTGAACGGATCGAACCCGCTGATGATGATTCGCGTAGCGCCCTTACCCGGCTGGAAATGGACGGCATATTGTCCGCGCGATGCGCGTTCCAGCACGCACTGGAGCTGTAAGCGGTTGAGCGTTACCTGCGCGGCCCACTGGCGCAGTATCTGTGTCATGAGCGCGCCCAGCACAACATGCGGTCGTCGCTGCGCGGTTGGGCGCCACTGACAGAGCGCCCCTGCACTCGATCGACAGCAGCCTTCCATAATCCTTCGCCAGCGATCTTCACAACGTGCTCCGCGCCCCCAGAGAACCGTTTTGCGTCGGCCCCACAGAGCTGCTTCGAGAAGTCAGAACCAAAGTGAGCGAAGCCCGATGCGCCGAGAATCTGGTCCGCGAACGGCATTGAGTTGCCCGGCAACACACTGAAGAACCGTTGCTCCTCATACCATGGCGTGACTCTCGTAATCCTGCAACCGGCGGATGGCGGGTGCGACTCTGCCGGTGGAGGATTCTCGTCGAATGGTGGAACCAGCGAGGCCGGCGGATCGAGTGGCACATTAGTTTTGTGAGCGGCTGCCCCAACGGCAATCGGCTCGTTTGGATTGCTCGACGAGGAAAGTGCGACGGCAGTAGCAGACGCAACCCCGCGGTCATCTTCGCAACCGTTCTGGAGCAACGCGGCTGCACACAATACGGAGACCAGTACGGCGTTTTTCATTCGTTTGCCCCTTCTCCGGCTGCGCCGAGCGACGCCGCTGTAGCCGGCCGGGCCGGGAGCGTCTGGGTACAGTCACCGTCAAAATATGGCCCGCCAACGCGCCGCCAGAACAGATTGGGTTCACTGGGCGCGCATGTTATGCGGACGTGATGACCCCACGTGTAGTAAGTACCATCGTACTGCGCGCCCGCCGGCTCGCTGGCAAAAGCGAGCACAGCTAATGTCAGCCTGTATTTTGGCATGCCTAATCCTTGCAAAGCTCGCGCGTTGCGACTACGAAGCGTAGATCGCCGTTATTGCCATCGAGTAGGGGAGTGTCTGAATTTTTGTGTGCAAGGCAGATAAAAGCCTGCCGTCTGGCAGGCTCATCAATTGCATTCTACAAATGATTTCTGGTGAAGCGATCCTCGTAGAGGATCGCGAACTGGTTCATCGCGGCTTTCCAGTCATGCGCGGCACGGCTCCAGTCAGCCGTGATATTGCGCAAGGCCAGCCAGAGCAGTTTGGTCGCGGCCTCGTCCGTCGGGAAGTGCCCACGCGTCTTGACGATCTTGCGTA
>NZ_JAMBPR010000015.1 GCF_024206475.1 Paraburkholderia sp. CNPSo 3274 | reverse complement strand
CCCTTCCCCCGCTGTCTCCTCCCGGGCGCTTTGTGCGCCACAACATCCCGGCTTGGCCAGCAGGTGGCTCACGTCCGTCCGCCGCACGCGCACCATCCGCCGCCGCAGCGTGCCACCGAAAACCGCCGTCGCCCGCTTGACTTTCGATCGACCGAATACGATCATTCGTTCATCACTAGAGCAATTGCTCAGGCCTGAGCCGATCGGCCGCTTTGAGTAAGGAGACACCGAATGAACACCGAACGCAGCAATGCGAACGTGATCCTGCATATCGGCGCCGGGTCGTTTCACCGGGCGCATCAGGCCTGGTACCTGCATCGCGTGAACCTCACGCGCAAGCCCGACGAGGCCGCATGGTCGCTCACCGTCGGCAACATCCGCTCCGACATGAACGCCGTGATGGACGCGCTGGCCGCGCAGAACGGCGCCTACACGCTCGAAACGGTCACGCCGCAAGGCGAGCGCGCTTACGAGACGATCCGCTCGATCACGCGCGTGCTGCCGTGGTCCGCCGATCTCGCGAGCCTGATCGACGCAGGCGCCGACTCGAACTGCAAGATCGTCGCGTTCACGGTGACCGAAGGCGGGTATTACCTCGACGAGCACGACCGCCTCGACACCGCGAACCCCGACCTCGCCGCCGATCTCAACGGCGGCCGCACGACGATTTACGGCGCGCTCGCCGCGATCCTCGAAGCGCGCATGGCGCGCGACGGCGGTCCCGTCACGCTGCAGACCTGCGACAACCTGCGCAGCAACGGCAAGCGCTTTCACGCGGGCATGCGGGAGTTCCTCGCGCTGCGCGGCGCAATGGATTTGCGCGACTGGTTCGACGCGAACACGGCGTGCCCCGACTCCATGGTCGACCGCATTACGCCGCGCCCCACGGCCGACGTGCGCGAGCGAGTGAAAGCGGCGACCGGCGTGGACGACGCCTGCCCGGTGATGGGCGAGGCGTTCATCCAGTGGGTGATCGAGGATCACTTCTGCGCGGGGCGGCCCGCCTGGGAGCGCGCAGGCGCGGAGATGGTCGAATCGGTAATGCCCTACGAGGAAGCGAAGATCCGCATCCTCAACGCCACGCACAGCTGCATTGCGTGGGCGGGCACGCTCGTCGGGCTCGACTTCATCCACGAAGGCACCCACGACGCGGACATCCGCACCTTCGCGCGCGAGTACGTGAGCGAAGACGTGATTCCCTGCCTCACTCCCAGCCCGCTCGATCTCACAAAATATCGCGACGTCGTGCTCGAACGCTTCAGCAATCCGTACATCCAGGACACGAACCAGCGCGTGGCCGCCGACGGCTACTCGAAGATCCCCGGCTTCATCGCGCCCACGCTCGCGCAACGCATCGCCGCGGGCGCGACGCCCGCCGCCACGGCCATGCTGCCCGCGCTCTTCCTGCGCTTTCTGGAACGCTGGCACAAGGGCACGCTGCCCTACCGCTACCAGGACGGCGTGATGGACGAAGCCGACGTGCATCGCATGTTCGACAACGGCGACCCCGTCTCGACGTTTCTCGGCGACAAGCTGCTGTGGGGCGGCCTCGCCGGCAACCCGACACTGGGCGGCGCGGTGCGTGGCGCGCTCACGCGCGTCGACGCGTGGCTCGCCTCACGCGGTTGCAGCGTTTGAAGCAACACCGCGGTCTGATTCGTCACGCCCGCGCCACGCGCGCCCTCCGGGTCGGCGCGCATGGCGTCGTGCCCGGCGCGCGGCTAAAGTAGCGCAACTCTCATCACGACTACAGCGCGCCTATGTATCTCGGCATCGACCTCGGCACCTCCGAAGTGAAAGTCCTGCTGCTCGCGCCCGACGGCCGCGTGATCGGCACTGCCGGCACGCCCTTCGTCGTCTCGCGCCCCCACCCGCGCTGGTCCGAGCAGAATCCCGCCGACTGGTGGGACGGCACGCGCCGCGCGCTCGCCGCGCTGCGCGAGGCGCATCCGCACGAATTCGCGCAGGTGCGCGGCATCGGCCTTTCCGGGCAGATGCACGGCGCCGTGCTGCTCGACGCGCACGACAACGTATTGCGTCCCGCGATCCTCTGGAATGACATGCGCGCGGTGGACGAATGCGCCGAGCTGACCGCGCGCGCGCCGCAACTGCATCGCATTGCGGGCAATCTCGCCATGCCGGGCTTCACCGCGCCCAAGCTGCTGTGGGTCGCGCGCCACGAGCCGCAGATCTTTCGCGAAACGGCCTTTGTGCTGCTGCCGAAGGACTATTTGCGCCTGCAACTCACCGGCGGCAAGGTCTCCGATCCGTCGGATGCCGCGGGTACGCTCTGGCTCGACGTGGCCAAACGCGACTGGTCCGACGCACTGCTCGACGCCTGCAACATGACGCGCGCGCAAATGCCTGCGCTCGCCGAAGGCAGCGCGCCCTCCGGTACGCTCCTGCCCGCGCTCGCGCGCGAATTCGGTCTGCGCGAGGACGTGGTCGTGGCGGCGGGTGGCGGCGACAACGCGACGAGCGCCATCGGTATCGGCGCCACGCAGCCCGGCGACGGCTTCGTCTCGCTCGGCACCTCGGGCGTGCTTTGCGTGGTAGGCGACCGCTTCCGGCCGAATCCCGCTTCCGCCGTGCATGCGTTCTGCCACGCGATTCCGGACCGCTGGCACCAGATGAGCGTCGTGCTTTCGGCGGCAAGCTGCCTGCGCTGGGTCTGCAAGCTCACGGGCACGAACGAACCTACGCTGCTCGCCGAAGTCGAGCAGCTCAGCGCGCCAACCCTCGCCGAAGCCCCGCTCTTCCTGCCGTATCTCTCGGGCGAGCGCACGCCGCACAACGACCCGTATGCGCAGGGCGTGTTCTTCGGCATGACGCACGCGACCGACCGCGCGCTGCTCGGCTACGCCGTGCTCGAAGGCGTGACCCTCGCGCTCACCGACGGACTCGACGCGCTCGCGGCCGCGGGCACCGAAGTGGGTGCGCTGTCGATGCTGGGCGGCGGCGCGCGCAGCGGCTACTGGGCGCAACTGGTTGCGGACGCATTCAACACGCCCACGCGCCAGCACGGCGGCGGCGAGACGGGCGCGGCGCTCGGCGCGGCGCGCCTTGGCTGGCTCGCGGCGGGCGGCGACGCGCGCGACGTGCTGACCAAGCCGCCCGTGGTGGCCGAGTACACGCCGGACACCGCGCGCCACGCGGCACTGCGCGAGCGGCTCAACGCCTACCGCGCGCTGTACCGCCATGTGCGCCCGCTCTTCGAGCCCTCGCGCGAGCGCCTCGCGTAACGCGTGCAGTACACTTCCGCCCCGAATTCCCCCGACGACCACCGTGCCCAAGTCCACCGAAAAACTCGATCTCGCGACCCGCGCCGCCTGGCTCTATTACGTGGCCGGCAACACCCAGAACGAAATCGCCGAGAAGCTGCAGGTGTCGCGCCCGGTTGCGCAGCGCCTCGTCGCGTTCGCGGTCGAGAAGAACCTCATTCGCGTGCGCGTCGATCATCGTCTCGCCGATTGTCTCGCGCTCGCCGACGCGCTATCGAAGCGCTACGGCCTTTCGGTCTGCGAAGTGGTGCCCGTGGACAACGACACGCCGGAGGAGATCGACCGCAAGCTCGCGGTCGCGGGCGCGCAGGTGATGGAGCGCTACCTGAGCGAAGAGCGGCCGATGGTGGTGGCCGTGAGCAGCGGACGTACGCTCAAGGCCGCTGTCGATCAGATCGCGCAACTGGAGCGGCCGCAGCATCGGCTGGTTTCGATGGTGGGTGCAATCGCGCAGGATGGCTCGTCGAACCGCTACGACGTCGCGCTGCATATCTCCGAGAAGACGGGTGGCAAGCACTTTCTGCTGCCCGCGCCGCTCATCGCGGATAACGAGGCCGAGCGCGCGCAATGGTGCAATCACCGGCTCTATCGCATCGTCGAATCGCTTTCGGGCGAGGCCGATGTCGCGTTCGTCGGCATCGGCAACATCGGCGAGCATTGCCCGCTGCATGAGGACGGCTTCATTACCTCCGACGAAGTGCGCGAACTGATGGGCCAGGGCGCCGTGGCCGAAATGCTCGGCCTGCCGATCGACGCCGCTGGCAAGCGCGTCGATTCACCCACGGGCCGACGCGTGACGAGCGTGTACCTCGATTCGCCGCCGCGCCGCCCCACCATCGGCTTCGCCGGCGGCGCGCGCAAGCGCGAAGCGGTGATCGCGGCGCTCAACGGCGGCTGGCTCTCCGGGCTCGTCACCGACGAGCTGTGCGCACGCGCCGCAATCGAACGCTGACGCCTTCGCTACGCCACACGCCCAAGGCAAAAAAACGCCCGCACGAAGCGGGCTCACAAAGGCAACCTCCGGTACCTCGCCACACAGAACACCGCCTCACCCTGCGAGGCGGTGCGTCCAGCAAGCCAGTGAAATCACGCAGCCAGTTGCTGCGCAAAGCGACGCTCGAACGCGAGGCCGTCCGCACCGAAGAGATGGCAATGATCGGCCGTCGAGCCGACCTTGAACGCCTCGCCGCGCTCGTGCCGCTCCAGCGGCGGAATGCGCGCGATCAGGCCATCGGGCGCAACCGGGCATTCGGCGTAAAGGTAAGCAGCGTCGCCGAGCGACTCGACCGCCATCGCCTTCGCGCTCACGCCTTCCGCGCCCGCCATGATGTGCAGATGCTCGGGGCGGATGCCCACCGTCACCTTGTCGCCCTCACGCGCGTTGCCAGGCTCGACGGCCACCTTCTGCGTATCGCCCGTTTCGTAGCGAACAACGATGCCGTCGCTGCCGATCTGCTGCACCGTGCCGTCGAGGAAATTCATCTTCGGCGAGCCGATGAAGCCCGCCACGAAGCGATTCGCCGGCGCGTGATACAGACGGTTCGGACTGCCGACCTGTTCGACATTGCCCGCCGAGAGCACGACGATCTTGTCGGCGAGCGTCATCGCTTCGACCTGATCGTGCGTCACGTAGATCATCGTCGTCTTGAGTTCGTCGTGCAGGCGCGCAAATTCGAGGCGCATCTTCACGCGCAGCGCGGCGTCGAGGTTCGAGAGCGGTTCGTCGAACAGGAACACCTTCGGCTTGCGCGTGATCGCACGCCCGATCGCCACGCGCTGACGCTGGCCGCCCGAGAGCTGCTTCGGCTTGCGGTCGAGCAGATGGTCGATGTGCAGAATCTTCGCGGCGTTCTTCACGGCAGCGTCGATTTCGGGCTTCTTCGCGCCCGCGAGCTTGAGGCCGAACGCCATGTTGTCGTAGAGCGTCATGTGCGGATACAGCGCGTACGACTGGAACACCATCGCAATGCCGCGCTTGGCCGGCGGCACGTCGTTCATGCGCGTGCCGTCGATCATCAGGTCGCCGCCGCTGATGTCTTCGAGCCCCGCGATCATGCGCATGAGCGTGGTCTTGCCGCAGCCGCTCGGGCCCACGAACACGACGAACTCGCCGTCGCCGATGTCGAGGTTCACGTCGCGCAGCACTTCGTTGTCGTCGTAGCGCTTCAGTACGTCTCTGAGGATCACGCTTGCCATGATGTGTCTCCGTTGCTATGCAAACCGGTTTAGTTCGAACGCGTTTGCGCCTTGTTCATCCAATGCGCCACCCGCGCGGGCAGCGTCGTCATGTCGTCGAAGATTTCGATTGCACCCGCTTCGCGCAACTCGTGCGCGTGCGCGTCGCCGCCCACGTGCGTGCCGCCCACGAACCCGAGCACCGTCATGCCAGCCGCGCGCGCTGCGTTCACACCCGTCACGCTGTCCTCGACCACGAGGCACACAGCGGGCGAGACATCCATGCCCTGCGCCGCCGCGAGATAGACGTCGGGCGCGGGCTTCGGTCGAGCGACGATATCCGCGCAGTACACACGCTCGCCAAAGAAGCGATCGAGTCCGTTGCGCGCCAGCACCTCGCGCACCACCGCCGTGTAGCTGTTGCTCGCGCAGGCCTTGGTGAGCGTCACGGCTTCCAGCGCCGCCACGACGCCCGGGAAAAGCGGTGCCTCGCGAGCTTGCACTTCTGCGACCACGCGGATCGCGTCGACGTCGGCGGCGGTGAGGCTGCGCCCGAGCGCTTCGCCCGCGCCGCCCAGCACGCGCTCGATACGCTGGCCGAGCAGCGGCATGACGACGGGCGCCGCGTCCACGCCGGGCCAGCGCGCTTCGAGTTCGCGCACCAGCACACGGGCCGCCACGGCTTCGCTGTCGATCAGCACGCCGTCGCAATCGCAGATCAGGGCTTGAATGGGCATCGCATTTGCCATTACTTGACTGCCCCGAAGGTAAGGCCACGCACCAGTTGCTTCTGCGAAAGCCAGCCGACGATCAGCACCGGCGCGACCGCGAGCAGCGACGCTGCGGAGAGCTTCGCCCAGAACAGCCCCTCGGGACTAGAGTACGACGCAATGAATACAGTGAGCGGCGCAGCGTTCGAACTGGAAAGGTTGATGCTCCAGAACGCTTCGTTCCACGAAAGAATGATCAACAGCAGCGCGGTGGATGCGAGCCCCGGCACCGCCATCGGCATGAGCAGATAAACGATTTCCTGCCAGGTGGCCGCGCCGTCCATGCGTCCGGCCTCGAGAATGTCGCGCGGAATCTCGTTGAAGTACGTGTACGCCATCCACACTGCAATCGGCAGATTGATGAGCGTATAGACGATCACGAGCCCGGTCACGGTGTCGAGCAGCCCGGAGTTCTTCCACAGCAGATAGATCGGCACGAGCACGCCCACCGACGGCATCATCTTCGTGGAGAGCATCCACAGCAGGACCTTCTGCGTGCGCTGGGTCGGGAAGAACGCCATCGCGTAGGCCGCGGGCACGGCGAGGATCAGGCAGACGATCGTCACGCCGCCCGAGATCAGCACCGAATTCCACGCGAACGCGAAGTAATTGCTGCGCGCAAACACCTCTCTGAAGCTGTCGAGCGTCGGCAGGAAGAAGATCGTCGGTATATAGGCCTGCTGCTCGGTCTTGAACGCCGTGATCGTCATCCAGAAGATCGGGAAGAACAGCGCGATGGCGATCAGCCAGGCGAGCAGCCCCGGCAGCACGCGGCCGATGAACTGCAACGGCGAGGCGTGATTGACCGCGTGGGGCGATTGCGCAGGCGTAGCGGTAATCTGGCTCATTTTTCGTACTCCCCTTTGAGGTTGCGCGCGAGCATGCGCACGAGGAAGAACGACACGATGTTCGCCAGCACGACGGCGAGAATGCCGCCAGCCGAAGCGATACCCACGTCGAACTGCTGCAGGCCCATCGAGTAGATCAGGTAAGTGAGGTTGGTGGTCGCGTTGCCGGGACCGCCGCCCGTGGTCGTGTAGATTTCGGCGAAGATCGAGAGCAGGAAGATGGTTTCCATCATCACGACAACGGCAATCGCGCGCCGCAGGTGCGGCAGCGTGATGTAGAAGAACAACGCGATGGGGCCCGCGCCGTCGATCTTCGCGGCTTCCTTCTGCTCCTGGTCGAGCGACTGGATCGCCGTGAAGAGAATGAGGAACGCGAACGGCAGCCACTGCCACGCCACGATCATGATGACCGCGGTGAGCGGATAGACGGCGAACCAGTCGATCGGCGTCATGCCCATGGCGCGCATGGCGATGGCCACGAGGCCGTACACCGGATGCAGGATCATGTTCTTCCAGATCAGCGCGCTCACCGTGGGCATCACGAAGAACGGCGCGATGGCGAACAGGCGCGCCACGCCCTGGCCGATGAACTTGCGGTCGAACAACACCGCCATCAGCACGCCGCCGACCACGGTGATCACGAGCACCGCCACGATCAGCTCGATGGTGTGCACGATCGACGGCACGAACGAGGGATCGGTGGCGAGGAACCTGTAGTTGTCGAAGCCCGCGAAACCCTTGAGGTCAGGGTTCAGCAGGTTGTATCGCGTGAACGAATACCAGATCGTCATCGCGAGCGGGATCGTCATCCACACTAGCAGCACCGCGACGGACGGCGACACGAGCCAGCGTGAGGCCGTGCGGCGAGATTCGACCTGCTGCGGTTTCTGTGGCATGCGCGCTCGATTGAATATAGGCATGGGGAGATGGAGATGACGCATGAGGACCACCCTTCTCGGTTGCGCGCCAGCGTGGGACACGGCGCGGCATCGGCTTCGCGAGGGTGCGCGCCGCGCCGGGCGGCCCGGCGCGCGCTCGCGCTACTACGCTAGCTGCCTGAACATCGCAGCCTGACTTCTCGCAGTTACTTCTGATACCCGGCTTGCGCCACCGCGCGGTTGGCAGCGGCATTACCCGCGGTGAGCGCCTGATCGACGCTCATCTGTCCCGCCACGGCGCCCGCAACGCTCTGGCCCACGACCGTCCCGAACGACTGGAACTCAGGAACACCGACGAACTGGATACCGGTGTACGGCGCCGGCTTCGCGGTCGGATGATTCGGATCGGCGGTCTGGATCGCCTTGAGCACGAAGTCGGAGAACGGCGCGGCCTTCTTGTACTCGGGATTCTGATACGTCGAAATCCGCGTGCCCGACGGCACCGAGGCCCAGCCCTCGTCCTGCGCGACCATCTGGACGTACTCTTTCGACGTGGCCCATTCGATGAACTTCTTCGCGGCGTCCTGCGACTTCGACGACTTCGGCACCGCAAGCGCCCACGACCACAGCCAGTGCGCGCCATTGGGCGTGACTTCGGTCGGCGCAGCCGCGAAGCCGATCTTGTCGGCCACCTGCGACTGCTGCTTGTTGTAGAGAATGCCGGCCGCGACCGTCGCGTCGATCCACATCGCGCACTTGCCTGAGGACATCAGCGTGAGGTTTTCGTTGAAGCCGTTCGAGCTTGCTCCCGGAGGGCCGTCCTTCTTCAGCATATCGACATAGAAGTTCACGGCCTTCTTCCACTCGGGCGAGGTGAGCTGCGCCTGCCACTTTTCGTCGAACCAGCGGCCGCCGAACGTGTTGGCGACCGTCGTCACGTACGCCATGTTCTCGCCCCAGCCGGCCTTGCCGCGCAGGCAGATGCCATACGTGCCGGCGGACTTGTCGGTGAGCTTGTCGGCGAAGTCCCTGATCTGGTCATAGGTCGGCTGCTCGGGCATCTTGAGGCCCTTCTTGTCGAACAGGTCCTTGCGGTAATACGTCATCGAGCTTTCGACGTAGAACGGCAGAGCGTAAAGCGTGCCGTTGTACGAGAGGCCATCGCGCGCGGTCTTCACCACGTCGTCGAGGTCGTAGCTCGCGGGCAGGTTCGTCATCGGCACGATCCAGCCGCGCTTGCCCCATTGCGGCGCCTCGTAGGTGCCGATCATCATCACGTCGAACTGGCCGCTGTTGGTCGTGATGTCGGTGGTCGCGCGCTGGCGCAGCACGTTTTCTTCGAGAATCACCCAGTTCAGCTTGATGCCCGGATTGGCCTTCTCGAACGCCGGCGAGAGCTTCTTCAGCTCGATCATGTCCGGGTTGTTCAACATGGCGATCGTGACGCTCTGCGCGTGAGCCGCGCTCGCCGCGGCGACGAGTGCACCCGCACTCACCGCTCGACTTATGCACTTTGCGGCGGTCTTCATTGCTGGCTTCATGACGTTGTCTCCTTGTTCGTTGCGTTATGTCTTGCTGCTGTCGTGATGCGTTGTGCAGGGGTTGCGGGAAAGGTCAGCTCATCCAGTTTCCGCCGTCGACGTTGAGGGTCTGCGCGGTGATGTAATCGGCGTCGGCGGAGGCGAGAAAGAGCGCGGCGCCCGTGAGATCCGCGGGCAAGCCCATGCGGCCGAGCGGTACGGCCTCGCCCACGAGGCGCTTCTTCTCGCCGGGCGGACGATGCTCGTAGCGTGCGAAGAGCGCGTCGACCTGTTCCCACATGGGCGTGTCGACCACGCCCGGCGCGATGCCGTTCACGTTGATACGATGGGGCGCCAGCGCAAGCGCCGCCGACTGCGTGTAGCTCAGCACGGCGGCCTTGGTTGCGCAGTAGTGGGAGACGAGCGCTTCGCCGCGGCGGCCCGCCTGCGAGGACATGTTGATGATCTTGCCGCCCTGGCCCTGCTCGACCATGCGGCGCGCCACGGCCTGCATGAGGAAGAACATGCCCTTCACGTTCACCGCAAAGAGGCGGTCGTACACGTCCCAGGATTCGTCGAGGAGCGGGCACATGTCGAAGAGCGCCGCGTTGTTGAAGAGGATGTCGATGCGGCCAAAGCGGTCGAACGCACTGAGCACGATGCGATCGATGTCCTCACGGCGGGTGACGTCCGCGGAGATCGCGAGCACACGCTCAGGGTACGCGGCGGCAAGCGCTGGGGCGACGGACTCGGCGCCCTTCACGTCGACGAGCACGCAGCGCGCGCCTTCGTCCAGATAGCGCTGCGCGACCGCCTCGCCAATCCCGCTCGCCGCGCCAGTCAGCACGGCTACCTTGTCCTGCAAACGTCCTGCCGCCGGGGTCGCGGTGTGTGCCACAGGTTGTCTCCAATATCGTTCGTGCGGGGCGCGCCCGGCAGGCACTCCAGAGGAGCATCTGAGCGATCGCCCGACATGTGAGCATTTGCTCTGTCGTTGATCGAATGATCGGATACGAGTAGGAGACTGTCAAGGCGAACGAACGTGATTGGACGAGATTTCGATGGTGCGACGCGCAAGCCTCGACAGGCTATCGCCCGCAGCTCCGGCCCCTGACCGGATGACGAGCTGGCTCGCCAATCGAAGTGATACGTTATATCATCTCGCCTTCGCGACGCCGACGCGCCCGCGCCCGCTTGCAGGCTCCCCTATAGAAAAGGATAGAACCATGATCACGTTCAGCCGCGCCAACTGCACACCCCGGCCTGCCCCAACAGGCACGCGCCGTAGTGACACGCTCGCGCGCTTCGCGGCCGGGCTTGCGCTCGCGCTGGGCACCGCGTTCGGCGGCGCGAGCGCGGCCCTGGCGGCGCAGGCTGGCAGCGCCAGCCTTCCCGTTGTTGCGGCGGAGAACTTCTACGGCGACGTCGTCAAACAGATCGGCGGCAATTACGTGGACGTCACGAGCATCCTGAGCAACCCCGACCAGGACCCGCACCTCTTCGAGGCCAGCCCGAAGACCGCCCGCGCGCTCCAGAATGCGCGCGTAGTGGTGTACAACGGCGCGGATTACGACCCATGGATGACAAAGCTGCTCGGCGCCACCGGCGCTGGCAAAAGCGGCAACAACCGCACGGTGATCGTCGCGGCGGACCTCGTCGGCAAGAAAGCGGGCGACAATCCGCACCTCTGGTACGACCCAAAGACCATGCCTGCTGTGGCGCGCGCCGTGAGCGCCGCGCTCGGCGCGGCGGACCCCGCGCACAAGAGCGTGTACGATGCCAACCTGGCGACGTTCCTCGCCTCGCTGCAACCGGTCGACGCCAAGGTCGCGGCGCTGCGCGCGCGCTACCAGGGGCAGCCCGTCACGGCCACGGAGCCGGTGTTCGGCTATATGTCGGATGCGATCGGCCTCGACATGCGCAACCTGCGCTTCCAGCTCGCGACGATGAACGACACCGAGGCGAGCGCCTCGGACATCGCCGCGTTCGAGCGCGATCTGCGCGAGCGCCGCGTGCGCGTGCTGATCTATAACAGCCAGGCGACCGAGGCGCTCACGCGGCGCATGCTGGCGCTGGCGAAGCAGTCAAAGGTGCCGTCCGTGAGCGTGACCGAGACGGAGCCGGCCGGCGTGAACTTCCAGCAATGGATGCTCGCGCAGCTCGACTCGCTCGACAAGGCGCTTGCAGGGCAACACTAATCGTATTCAGCAAGGACAGACGTCATGACCGGGGCCCGGCCTTCGCCCACCGATATCGCTTCCCAGCAAACTGGACAGCACAACGGCACGCACCGCGCGCCCGCCCCTGTGCTCACGCTAGCGGGCGTGACGCTGACGCTCGGCGACCGCACGATCCTGCACGACGCGAACTTCGCGGTGAACCAGGGCGAATTCATCGGCGTGCTCGGGCCGAACGGCGCGGGCAAGACCACGCTCATGCGTGCGATTCTCGGCCTCGTGCCGGCCTCGCACGGCGCGATCCGCGTCCTGGGCGAGCCGGTCGCGCGTGGCAACGCGAAAATCGGCTACATGCCGCAAACGCGCACGGCGCTCGCGAGCCGCCGCGTGCGCGGCCGCGACTTCGTGGCCATGGCCGCCGACGGCCACCGCTGGGGCCTGCCGCGCGCCGACGCCGCCACGCGTGCCGACGTTGCGCGCGTGCTCGATCTCGTGGGTGCGACCGCGCTTGCCGATCGCCCGCTTTCGGAGCTTTCGGGCGGCGAGCGCCAGCGCCTGCTGCTCGCGCAATGCCTGCTCGGCGACCCCAAGCTGCTGCTGCTCGACGAGCCGCTCATCAGCCTCGACCCCAACCACCAGCGCGGTGTGGTCGAACTCGTGCGCCGCGTGCAGCGCGAGCTTGGCATCGCGGTGCTGTTCTCCGCGCACGAGCTGAACCCGCTCCTCAACGCGCTCGACCGCGTGCTCTATCTCGGCAACGGCGTGGCCGCGCTCGGCAGCGTGGATGAAGTCATCACTGCGCCCGTGCTCTCGCGCCTCTACGGCTCGCCTATCGAAGTGATGCGCATGAAGGGCCGCATCTTCGTGATGTCGGGCGACGTGGAAGTCGAAAAGCACGACCACGAGCATGAGCACGACCATGGCCATGACCGTGGCGGCCACGGCCACGCGCACGATCACGGTCACGCCCACGGCAACAACAACGACAACACACACGGCCACACGCACGATGCTTGAATACGATTTCATGGTGAACGCCTTCGCGGCGTCGGGCATCGTCGCGGTGCTCGCGGGCGTGGTGGGCTATTTCCTCGTGATGCGCGGTCAGACGTTCGCTGGCCACGCGCTCTCGCACGTGGGTTTCACGGGCGCGACGGGCGCCGTGCTGCTAGGCGTTTCGCCGATGTGGGGCATGGTGGGCTTCACGCTCGCCGCCGGCGTTTCAATGGGCGCGCTCGGCGAAAAGCTCGCGGGCCGCGATGTCGCGATCGGCGTGATTCTTTCGCTCGCGCTCGGCTTCGGCCTGCTGTTTCTGCACTTCTTCACGTCGTATGCAACGCAGGTCACGGCGCTGCTGTTCGGCAACGTCCTCGGCGTGAACCGCGAGACGCTCGGCGTGCTTGCCGCCCTCGCCGTGGCGAGCCTGGCGGCGCTGGCCGCCATCATGCGGCCGCTGCTATTCGCCTCGCTGCAGCCCGAACTCGCCGAAGCGAAGGGCGTGTCGCTGCGCGCGGTCTCGATGCTGTTCCTCGCCATTGCCGCGCTCGCCGTGGCCGCGTGCACGCAAATCGTCGGCGTGCTGCTCGTCTTCACGCTGATGGTCGGCCCGGCCGCCGCCGCGCAGAATCTCACCACGCGCCTGTCCACCGGCCTCGTGCTCGCGGCGCTGCTCGCGCTCGTGCAGGCGTGGCTCGGCGTGACGCTCGCGTTCTACACCGACTGGCCCACCAGCTTCTGGATCACCGCGCTCGCCGCGCTCGTCTACGGCGCGAGTCTGATCGGGCGTCGCTAGCAAATTGCGCGCGCAATGAAAAAGGCGTTGCCCCTCGCGGTGGCAACGCCTTTTCTACTTTTACGCCTCTCTCAGTAGAGAACGACCGAGCGAATCGACTTTCGAGTGCCTGACGCATCACCTTCGTGCTGCCGATGCATTCGAACGCATAGTCGGCGCCGCCATCGGTCAGTTGGACGATCGGTGATGTCGACATGCCTTATCACGATGCCGGTGCAAACCAGGTCCGGACGCGGCCATACAGATCGATGAAGCGCGCATAGCGCTGCGCGAGCGCGGCGTCCTCGCGCGGCGACGCCACCCGCGTCGCGGCCGGCGCAAGCGCCGCGAGGTCGCTCATGCGCCAGTGTCCGCAGGCGAGGCCGCCCAGCATCGCGGCGCCGCGCGCCGCTGCGTTCGGGCAGTCGATCGCGTAGAGGTCCGCGGCGAGCGTGTCGGCGAGCAACTGCCGCCAGCGCGCGTCCACGGAGCCGCCGCCGGCGAGCTTGAGCGTCGGCACACTGCGCGCATCTCGCGCGCCTTCATCGGCAACTTCGTGGGTGCTGCGCACGGCGTCGAGGCCCGCGCGCAACGCGAACGCGACGCCCTCGAACGCGGCGCGCATGAGCGTGCCGCGCGAGTCGCCAAGGGACGCGCCCAGCCAGCCGCCGCGCGCCGCAGGGTCGAGCCACGGAGAGCGTTCCCCGCTCAGGTAAGGCAGGAACGCGAGCGTCGCCGATGGCGGCACGGCGAACGCATCCGCGTAAGCCGGCGCCCAGTCGTAGGCCAGCCAGCCGCGTGCCGCTTCTAGCGCCACGCCCACGTTCTGCATGGCGGCCATGGTGTACCAGCCGCCCGTCGCCGAGCGGTAGCGATGCAGCCCGCGCCGCGCGGGTGGCTCGCTGCGCGTGGTCACGACGATCTGTCCGCCTGTGCCCGTCGTGAGGAGCGCGTCGCCTTCGTCGGCCAGGCCGCTGCCGAACGCGGCGCAAGGCGTGTCGCCCGCGCCCGTCGCGAGCACGATGCCGGCGGGCAGCCCGAGCGCCTGTGCAGCCGCTGCGCTTAGTGTGCCGCTCGCTTCATAAGATGCAGCAAGCGGCGCGAACCAGTGCGAAGCCAAACCAAGGCGCTCGATCAGCGCGAAGTCCCACGCGCCATCGGGTGCGGCGAGCGCGGTCGCGCAGGCGTCCGAAGGATCGGCTTTGAACTCGCCACCCAGCGCCACGCGCAGCCAGTCTTTCGGTTGCAGCGCCCAGCGCGCGGCTTTCGCGACTTGCGGCTCGTGCTGCACGACCCATCGCAGCAGCGGCCCCGCCATGCCGGGCGCAACGGGGTTGGGCTGCGGATGCTCGGGGTCGTCGGGCCACGCTTCGAGCAGCGCATGCGCTCGCGTATCGGGCCAGAGCATTGCGGGGCGCAACGCGCGGCCCGCTTCGTCGGTGAGCACGACGCCATGCATTTGTCCGGAAAAGCCGATTCCACGCACCGCGGCGCGCTCGCCCTCGGGCAGTCGCGCGCAGGCCGCGACGAGCGCGTCCCACCAGCGATCCACGGCGATCTCGGCCCAGCCGGGCTGCGGTGTTTCGAGCGCGTAGGCCACGCTCGCGGCGGCGCGCTCGATGCCGTCGCCATCGATGATGCCAAGCTTGAGTGAACCGGTGCCGAGGTCGATGCCGAGAAAACGCGTCTGCGATGGGTTCATGGGAAACAATGTGCGAGGTGTGTGAGGACGGGAAAAACCATCATACCGGCGTGATACCCGGCGAGATGCACGGTGCGAAATGCACGTTAAGTGTGGTTTTCACACCTGCTGCGAACCCGCGCGAAACACAGCCGATTTCGCCGCGAAAAACGCCCATTCGCGGGTTAACCCGATGGGTGTACGCGCAATGCGAAATGGCTCACATTGCGCATCCGGAATAGAGATCATAAAGGCGCGGCCATATGTGACATGGCCCGCTGAGTATCGCGGGCCTGCGCTCGACGCACCCGCACACGCGCCGTCACGGTGCAGTACCACCGCGCCCGCGCCGCAACGCCCACCGCGCGAAGGCGCTGAACCGCCGGAAACAGGGGACTTCCCGCCTTGCGCCGCCACACGCGCGGTCCGAATTGGCGTCAGGCGTTGCCGCCATGAAGCCGCCGCGCGCGCCCCACGCGCACTGATCGCACGCTTATGTCGCCTGGCCATTCCTATGGGTGCATATCGTCGCCGGAAAGCACGGAATAGTCCCCAGCGGTCTTGTTGCAAATTTTCTTACCGCATACCTTGGAGGCCATATCCTTAAACAAAGAGACGGAGACAGACGACATGCAAGCCAAGGGCATTGAGGACCAGGCCGCCCAGCGGTCTGGCCAGAAACAGGTCCACCCCTGCGACGAGCGCCTGCCGTTCAGCCAGTTGCTGACACTCGGCATCCAGCACGTGCTCGTGATGTACGCAGGTGCGGTCGCCGTGCCGCTCATCGTCGGCGGCGCGATCGGGCTGCCGAAGGAGCAAGTCGCCTTCCTCATCAGCGCCGACCTGTTCGCCTGCGGCATCGCCACGCTGATCCAGACGCTCGGCCTGTGGATCTTCGGCATCCGCCTGCCCGTGATCATGGGCTGCACGTTCGCCTCGGTGGGCCCGATGATCGCCATCGGCACCAATCCGTCGCTCGGCCTTCTCGACATTTTCGGCTCGACCATCGCGGCGGGCGCGATCGGCATCGTGATCGCGCCGATGATCGGCAAGCTGCTGCGCTTCTTCCCGCCTGTCGTGGTGGGCACCGTGATCGCGGTGATCGGCCTCTCGCTCATGGAAGTGGGCATCAACTGGGCCGCGGGGGGCGTGGGCAACCCCGACTACGGCAACCCCATCTACCTAGGCCTCTCGCTCCTCGTGCTGATGCTGATCCTGCTCATCAACAAGTTCGGGCGCGGCTTCATCGCCAATATCTCGGTGCTGCTTGGCATAGTCGCGGGCTTTGCGATCGCGCTCGCACTCGGTCGCGTGAACCTTGAAGGCATGGCTAGCGCGCCGTGGGTCGGCATCGTCATGCCGTTCCACTTCGGCATGCCCCGGTTCCACATCCTGCCGATCGCAACGATGGTGATCGTGATGTTCGTGACCTTCATCGAATCGACGGGCATGTTCCTCGCCGTGGGCGACATGGTCGAGCGCCCCGTCGATCAGGCCACGCTCGTGCGCGGCCTGCGCGTGGACGGTCTTGGCACGCTGATCGGCGGCATTTTCAACTCGTTCCCGCATACATCGTTCTCGCAGAACGTGGGCCTCATTGGCGTGACGGGCGTGAAGAGCCGTTATGTGTGCGCGATGGGCGGCGTGATTCTCGTGCTGCTCGGCCTCTTCCCGAAGATGGCGCAGATGGTCGCCTCAGTGCCCGCCTTCGTGCTGGGCGGCGCAGGCATCGTGATGTTCGGCATGGTGGCGGCGAACGGCATCAAGGTGCTATCGCGCGTGGACTTCGTGAAGAATCAGCACAACCTCTTCATCGTGGCCGTGAGCGTGGGTTTCGGCCTCGTGCCGGTGGTGTCGCCGCACTTCTTCGCCAAGCTGCCGCCCGCGCTTTCGCCTCTGCTCCATAGCGGCATCCTGCTCGCTTCGGTTTCGGCGGTGGTGCTGAACCTGATCTTCAACGGTGCGAAGAGCGAGAAAGCCGCCGAGCGCGCCATCCGCCGCGCCGGGCACGATCTCGAAGGCCGTCCCGACGCGGAGCAGGCGCCGGATACGGGCCACGAAATGCCGCGCTCGGCCGCGCACTGAGTTAATCGCACCGAGTTTGAACGTACTGAGTTGACGCGAGAGGTACCCCGCTCACAGGTGTCCATCTAAACACACATGCGGGCGGGGTCTTTTGCTGGTTCGGCGCCATGGGAAACCATGGCGCCTTTTTTGTGCCCGGTTTTTTAGCCTCTAACGTGCAAAAAAACGCCACGGGGTCCCGTGGCGTTCTCGCTTCTGATCCAGAAGTCCGGAGCGCTACCCCGCCGTCGCAGCCGATGCCGCCACCGGCGCGCTGGCCGCACCGTAATCGGCCGGCGCATCGGGCTCACGCGGCGTCTCGCCTGCGTGCTCGATCCAGCCGCCGCCCAACGCGCGATAGAGATCGACGAGGTTGGTCAGACGCGCAAGCCGTGCCGTGACAAGCGACGTTTGCGCCGTGTACAGGCTGGTCTGCGCGGCCAGCACCGGCAGATAGCTGTCCACGCCGTTCTTGTAGCGCAGTTCCGAAAGCGTGAGCGAGCGCTGGTTCGCAAACGTGCTGCGCTCGAGCGCAGCGATCTGCTCGTCGTAGGTGCCACGAGCAGCCAGGCCGTCAGCCACTTCGCGGAACGCCGACTGGATCGACTTCTCGTAGCTGGCGATTTCGATGCGCTTCTCGACATTCGCGAGTTGCAGGTTCGCGACGTTCGAACCGCCTTCGAAGATCGGCAGCGTGATCTGCGGCACGAAACTCCAGGCCGCCGTGCCCGCCTTGAAGAGCCCGCCAAGCGACAGGCTTTCGGTGCCGAACGCCGCCGTGAGCGAGATCTTCGGGAAGAACGCCGCACGTGCCGCGCCGATGTTGGCGTTGGCCGCTAGCAGCGTTTCTTCGGCCTGCATGATGTCCGGACGGCGCGTGAGCAGATCCGAAGGCAGGCCTGCCGGAATGTCGTTGAGCAGGGCCTGGCCGTCGAGCGGCAGGCCGTGCGGCAGATCCGCCGGCAGCGGCTCGCCAATCAGCAGCACGAGCGCATTCTCGGCCTGGGCCCGCGCCCTGAGTTGCGCCTGCATGTTGGCCTGCGCGTTCTCGACCACGGTCTGCGCCTGGCGCAGATCGAGTTCGGTGCCGGTGCCCGTTTCGAACTGCGCCTTCGTGATGTTGTACGAGTTCTGCGCCGTCGCGAGCGTTTCCTGCGTGACCTTCAGCAGGTCGTCGTCGGAGAGCATGGTCAAGTACTGGTCCGCGACTTCCGACACCAGCGTGATCTCGGCCGACTTGCGCGCATACGCCGTGGAGAGGTACTGCGCCAACGCCTGATCCTTCAGGCTGCGGATGCGCCCCCAGAAGTCGATTTCCCACGACGCCTGCACGCCCACGTTGTAGACGCTGTACGGATTATTCACCGTGGTCTGAAAGTTCCTCGGCACGCGCGTGCGCGTGTCCGAAGCCACACCGTTGATCGCCGGGAACAGCTCGGCGCGCGTGATTTGATACTGCGCGCGCGCCGCCTCGACGTTGAGCACCGAGACGCGCAGGTCGCGGTTGTTCTTCAGTGCGATGTCCACGAGCTGCTGCAGGCGCGGATCGACGAAGAACTCGCGCCAGCCGATGTCGGTGGCCGCGGCGCCATTGGCGCTGGGGGCAGCCTGGCCGTTCTGGCCATTCGCGCCCGCAGCAACGGGCTGCGTCGCGTACACGCCGCCTTGCGGGAAGCTCTGCGACACCGGCGCTTCAGGCCGGTGGTACCAGGGCTCCATCGTGCAACCCGCGAGGAGCGCGGCGGCCACTGCAATTACGGATAGTTTATGCATCTCAATGTCCTTCCTTGCCCGGGCCGTCGCCGTTGCCACCTTCGCCGCCACCCTGACCACCAGCGCCACCACCATTCGCGCCGTTGTCTTCGTCATGGTCGTGCGCGTGGTGCTCTTCGTAGTGCGCAAGCGCCGTGTCCGCGTCTTCTTTCTCGCCGGCGAACTTCGCGCGAATCACCACGAAGAACATCGGGATCATGAAGATCGCGAGGAACGTGGCCGTGATCATGCCGCCGATCACGCCCGTGCCGATGGCGTGCTGCGAAGCCGAACCCGCGCCGTTACTGATCGCGAGCGGCAGCACGCCGAGAATGAACGCCATCGACGTCATGAGAATCGGCCGCAGACGCAGTCGCGAAGCTTCGAGCGCCGCCTCAATCGGTCCCATCTTCCCTTCGGCCTGCAGGTCGCGCGCGAACTCCACGATCAGAATCGCGTTCTTCGCCGAAAGACCCACAGTGGTCAACAGACCCACCTGGAAGAACACGTCGTTCTCGAGGCCGCGCAAGGTCACCGCCAGCAGTGCGCCGAGCACGCCGAGCGGCACCACCATGATGACCGCGAACGGAATCGACCAGCTTTCATACAGCGCCGCGAGACACAGGAACACGACGAGGATCGAGATGCCGTACAGAATCGGCGCCTGCGAGCCCGACTGGCGCTCCTGGTACGACAGGCCCGTCCATTCGTAGCCGATACCCGCGGGCAGCTTCGTCGCGATCTGCTCCATGGCCGTCATTGCCTGGCCGGTCGACTTGCCCTGTCCTGCCTGACCCTGGATTTCCACCGCGGAAATGCCGTTGTAGCGTTCGAGCTTCGGCGAACCGAAGGTCCAGCGGCCTTTCGCGACCGAGCCGAACGGCGCCATCCCACCCGCACTGTTGCGCACGTACCAGAGGTTCATGTCCTCCGGCGTCATGCGGAACGGCGCATCGGCCATCACGTACACCTTCTTGATACGGCCATCCGTATCGAGGAAGTTGTTCACGTATGCCGACGCCCAGGCGATCGAGAAGGTCTGGTCGACCGCAGCCGCCGTCACACCGAGTGCCTCGGCCTTTTCACGGTCGATATCCACCGTGAACTGCGGCGTGTCGTTCAGGCCGTTCGGGCGCACGACGGCGAGCGTCGGATCCTTCGCCGCCATACCGAGCAGCATGTTGCGCGCTTCCATCAGTTTCTCGTGGCCGAGACCGCCGCGGTCCTGCAGTTCGAAGTCGAAGCCCGACGCGGTGCCGAGTTCAGGAATCGAAGGCGGATTCACCGGGAACACCATCGCGTCCTTGTAGCCCGCGTAGTGCATGAACATGCGCCGCACCAGCGCCTGGACCTTCTGGTCCGCGTGCTGACGCTGCTTGTAGTCCTTCATCCGCACGAACACGAGACCCGAGTTCTGGCCACGGCCCGCGAAGCTGAAGCCGTTCACCGTGAACACCGACTCGACGATGCTGCCTTCGTCCTTGAGCAGCCAGTTCTGGATGTTGGCGAGCGTGCGTGCCGTCGTTTCCTGGGTCGAGCCCACCGGCGTCTGCACGATCACGAACATCGTGCCTTGGTCCTCATCGGGCAGGAACGACTTCGGCAAGCGCACGAACAGCATGCCCACCGCGACGATCACCGCGAGATAGATGATGAGCCAGCGGCCTGAGCGCTTGATCACGTGGTACACGCCGGAGTGATACTTGTCGCGGCTCGTCTCGAACGTGCGGTTGAACCAGCCGAAGAAGCCCTTCTTCTCTTCGTGATGACCCTTCGGAATCGGCTTGAGGATGGTCGCGCACAACGCCGGCGTGAGAATCAGCGCGACGAGCACGGACAGCACCATCGCCGCCACGATCGTGAGCGAGAACTGCCGGTAGATGGCGCCAACCGAGCCGCCCGAGAACGCCACCGGCACGAACACCGCGGAGAGCACGAGCGCCACGCCCACCAGTGCGCCGGTGATCTGGCCCATGGCCTTGCGCGTGGCTTCCTTCGGCCCCAGGCCCTCCTCCACCATCACCCGCTCGACGTTCTCCACGACCACGATCGCGTCGTCCACCAGCAGGCCGATGGCGAGCACGAGGCCGAACATCGACAGCGTGTTGATCGAGAAGCCCACAATTGCCATGATCGCAAACGTACCCAGCAGCACCACCGGCACCGCGATCGTCGGAATCAACGTCGCGCGCAGGTTCTGCAGGAACAGGTACATCACGAGGAACACCAGCACGATGCCTTCCAGCAGCGTCTTGATCACTTCCTCGATCGACAGGCGCACGAACGGCGTCGTGTCGTACGGGTACTTCACGACGAGACCGTGCGGGAAGTACTTCGAGAGGTCGTCGATCTTCTGGCGCACGAGCTTCGCGGTCTGCAGCGCGTTGGCGCCCGTCGCGAGCTGAATGCCCAGACCGGCCGTCGGCGACCCGTTGTACTTCGTGTCGAAGTTGTAGTTTTCGCCGCCCAGACCAATACGCGCCACGTCCCTCAGGCGCACCTGCGAGCCGTCCTGGTTCACCTTCAGCAGGATGTTGCCGAACTGCTCAGGCGTCTGCAGCAGCGTCGATTCGGTGATGGTCGCCTGGAACGACTGCCCCGCCACCGCCGGCGTGCCGCCCAGCTGGCCGCCCGCGATCTGCACGTTCTGCGCGGTGATCGCCGCTGTGACGTCGGTTGGCGTTAGCTGGAAGTTCGTGAGCTTGTTTGGATCGAGCCACACGCGCATCGCGTACTGCGAGCCGAACAGCGTGACCGTACCCACACCGTCGATACGGCTGACCGGGTCTTTCACGTTCGACGCCACGTAGTTCGCGAGGTCGTACTTGGTCATGCTGCCGTCTTCGGACACGAACGCGAGCACGAGCAGGAAGCTGCTGCTCGATTTCGTGACGCTGATACCGAGCTGCTGCACCACCTGCGGCAGAATCGGCGTGGCGAGCTGCAGCTTGTTCTGCACCTGCACCTGCGCGATGTCCGGGTTGGTGCCCGCGGCGAACGTCAGCGTAATCGTGGCCGTGCCCGAGTCATCGGAAGTCGACGAGATATACAGCAGGTGGTCGAGACCGCTCATCTGCTGCTCGATCACCTGCGTGACCGTGTTTTCCACCGTCTTGGCCGACGCGCCCGGATAGTTCGCGCTGATCTGGATGGAAGGCGGCGCGATGGTCGGATACTGCGCGACCGGCAGCGTGAACACCGAGGCCACGCCCGCCAGCATCAGGATGATGGCGATCACCCATGCAAAGATTGGGCGATCAATGAAGAACTTTGCCATGAAGCGGGCTCCCGTTTATTGCGCTGCGGAGGCGGCAGGCGCAGCCGAGGCACCCTTCGGACCCGATGCGACGCTGGCAGCGTTCGCATAGCCCGAAGCGGTCGCCATGTCGGCCGAAGGCGCGCCCGGCGGCGGCGGCGGCGGCAGTTGCGCCGCGACAGGCTTGACCTGCGCACCCGGCTTGACCTTGTCGGTGCCTTGCACGATCACGCGGTCGCCAGCCTGCAGGCCGCTCTCCACGACCCAGTCCTGGCCCTGCGCACCCGACAAGACGATCGGATGCGGCACGACCTTGTTGTCCTTGTCGACGACGAGCACCGACGCCTGGCCCTTCTGGTCGTGCTGCACGCCCACCTGCGGCACGAGGAACGCGTTGTTGTTGATGCCTTCCTCGATGCGCGCGCGCACGAACATGCCCGGCAGCAGCACACGGTCGGCGTTCGGGAAGAGCGCGCGAACCGTCACCGAGCCGGTGGTCTGGTCGACCGTGACGTCGCTGAACTGGAGCTTGCCCTTCTGCGCGTACACGCGGCCGTCTTCGAGCACGAGCGAGACCTTCGCGGCATTCGGCCCGTTGGTCGACAGGCGGCCCTCCTGAATCGCGCGGCGCAGCTTCAGGCCGTCGAGGCTCGATTGCGTCACGTCGACGTACATCGGGTCGAGCTGCTGAACCGTCGACATGAGCGTCGCGGCGCTCGCTTGCACGTAGGCGCCCGGCGTGACCTGCGAGATGCCGACCTGGCCCGTGACCGGCGAAACGACGTCGGTGTACCCGAGGTTGATCTGCGCCGTATCGACGGCGGCCTTGCCGGCGGCGACGTCCGCTGCCGCCTGGCCCTGCGCGGAAACGGCGTTGTCGTAGTCCTGCTTGCTCACCGCGTTGGCCTGCACCAGCACCTTGTAGCGCGAAACCAGAGCGTTCTGCGTAACCAGGTTGGCCTGCGCCTTGGCGAGCGTGGCCTTGGCGTTGTTGAGCGCAGCGATATACGGCGCGGGGTCGATCTTGTAGAGCCGTTGACCGGCCTTGACGATCGCGCCTTCGATGAACTCGCGGCGCAGGACGATGCCGTCCACCCGTGCGCGCACTTGCGCGACGAGGAACGCATTGGTGCGGCCGGGAAGCTCGGAGACGACCGGCACGGCCGTCGGCTGAACGGTAACGACACCCACTTCGGGGGTTTGCGGCGGCGGCGCAGACTGCTTTTGCCCGCAGGCTGCAAGCACGATGGCAGCCGTCGCGGCACTGATTAGGCGGAATGGAACCCGTTCGACGCGCATGGAGCGACCTCTGTCTATAACTGACAATAAAAGCGTGCGGCGTCCTGCAACGAGGAGGACGACCACGCACGCCAGCATCTGGCAAATACCTGACGGATAAACCCGGTACTTCTTCTAGAAAGGCGCGTTCCGGTCTGCACATCCGTCCGGGCGATACTGCCGCGCGCCGCCGCGAGAGGCGTCGCGCATTGGGGTTTCTACGACTACTTGGCCAAGGACGGATATTAACCGGACATCACCCCTTGAGGCACCCAGGTGGTGGGGTGCTATTATAGATACATTCGCGAACGAATGTAAAAGGACGTTACGTAACCGTTGAGTGGTACTTCAGGAGCGATCCGCGCGTCACATCCATATTACAAATCAATACATTACGGTTCGCACCCCAAATAAATTCCCCCTAACCCTCAGCAACGCACTGACATTACAAAATGGTCCGCCGAACGAAAGAGGAAGCGCTGGAGACGCGCAACCGGATTCTCGACGCCGCCGAACACGTCTTTTACGAAAAGGGCGTGTCGCGCACTTCGCTGGCCGACATCGCCCAGACCGCAGGTGTGACGCGTGGCGCGATTTACTGGCATTTCGAGAACAAGGGCGACCTGTTCACGGCCATGTTCGACCGCGTGGTGCTGCCGCTCGACGAGCTGAAGGTGGCATCGACGGACCCCGGCGAGCCCGACCCGCTCGGGCGCATGCGCGATCTTTGCATTCTGTGTCTGCGCAATACGGCAACCGACGTGCGCCGCCGCCGCGTGTTCGAGATCCTGTTCCTGAAGTGTGAATTCGTCGAGGAGATGGGCCCGGTGATGGCGCGCCATCAGACCGATATGCGCGAGGGCCTGGCGAGCATCGAGCAGGGTTTGCGCAATGCGATGTCGAAGGGCCAGCTGCCCGCCGACCTCGACCCCAAGCGCGCGTCGCGCGTGCTCCATTCGTTCATTGGCGGCGCGCTGCGCGATATGGCGATCCTGCCGGACGTGTTCGACGTGGCGAGCAACGCCGAACGGCACGTCGACGCGATGCTCGACGCGTTGCGCTTCAGCCCTTCGCTGCGCATTGGCGCGAGCGAGTCGGACGCCTGACGCCTACGCGCGCAGTTCCCGGATCGATCGAGGCGGCCCACTGGCCCACCTCGACGCGCCCCACACGCTCGACTCGCTCGCGCAGCGCGCCCTGATGAGCCGGCGCACCTTCACGCGCCAGTTCCGTTTGACGACGGGTTCAACGGTGAGCGCGTGGCTGCTCGGCGAGCGCCTCGCCCGCGCGCAGCAGTTGCTCGAAAGCACCGATCAGCCGATCGACGCGATCGCCCAGCATGCGGGTTTCGGCTCGGCCGCGTCGCTGCGTCAGCATTTCGTGGACGCGTTCAGGATTTCGCCGTCGGCGTGGCGGCGGGAGTTTCGGGGGGCGTGAGTGGCTCGATGAGCGGTTCGACGGGCAGCGCACCTTGCGCGCGCCACCCGCCGCCGAATTCAGGTCGCGGTAAACCAGCGCGCCGCATAAAGCAGCAACGCGACGAAAAAGATCATCGCGGCCCACGCCCAATACGGCATGGCATGCGGCGGTGGCTCGTGATTGAGCATGCTTGCCGCGCGGCCCGAGAGCGTGCCGCCCGCGTGGTGCTGCGGCAGGATATGCGCACGCCGGGCAAGACCGGCGAGGTTGATCGGCCGCAGGAACACGTGCTGCCGGCGCGGCTGCTCGCCCGCCACGCGGTTCGGCGCCTGGCCGTGCTTGACCGCGACCACGGCGCAGAACTCCGTGAAGAAGTCGTCAGCAAGTTCGTGCAGGGCGTTCTCGATCTGGCGCGGCGGCAGCTCGGAAAGCGGTCCCGTGAGCGTGGCCCACACCGAGTAGTCGATACGCGTGTTCACATCCTTGCCCGTACCCGGCTCCCTCGCCGTGGCGCGCTCTTCGGGGCGCAGCGCGACGTCGATCTGTCCGCGCAGCGAGCCGATGCCGTCCGCGCGAGCGCGAAAGCTCAGCACGCGCCGGGGCGTGAGCGGCACCTGCGCCGTGTCATTGGCAATGTGGGCACGCACTTCGTAGCGTGCGCGCAGCGGCCCGAGCGGCACCGTAAGCGTGATCGCGTATTCGCCGGGGCCGAGCCGCCTGAACGACTCGCAATGCTCCATGCTCGCGCGCACGAGCGCCACGTCCTGCAACGCCGCCCAGACGGCGGCCGGTTCGAGCGGAATTCTCAACGCATCGTTCAGTTCCATGGCGGCTCCCCTATGCAAGCTACCGGGCCATTTCAGGAGGTCTGGTCGATCCGGTCCACGCGAGTTGCGTAGAAAGCCAGATACCCCTTGATGCCGCGTGCATCATGCAGTGGCGCTTCGTAGCTCCAGGCCGCGTCTTCGACGCGCCCGTCTTCGGTACGCAAATGGAAATACGTCGCCTCGCCCTTGAACGGGCAATGCGAGGTCTGTCCGGAGCGTTCGAGTCGCGCCATGTTCACGTCGGCGCGCGGAAAGTAGAAGACGTCGGCGTAGCCGGTTTCGCAGAGGGTGACGGCGTGCAGCGTATCGGCAATGGTGATGCCGCCATGAATCACGCGCACACGGTGACGGTTCGCAACGAGATCGATGCGATGGTCCGCGTCCGGTTCGACCGCCATGTTCGGCTCCCCTGTTGGTAGGCGGCGCCTGCGGCGCCCTGCCGTCGCCGGGCGGCAGGCCGCACCGGCTCGCGTGACACGCCGCCAGGTAGGCGCGTGCCGTGCAATTACACGGGATGGCCGCTCGCCAGTCACCTGTCGCGGCGTCGATCACGGTATCGACGGCGATCGACGGCAACACGCGAACCCGCTCGCGAAACGCCTGAGCGATCGCGGCCTTCCGTCGGCTTCATTATCAGCCAAACTCGGCCTGGCTGCGTGAATCTTATGCGCGGCGCGCGTGCGGCAGCACCCAAACGCGGCGTGGCCCGGCTGTGCGGCTTACCAGATGAAGGCCGCCCGCGCGCTGCCGTTCGCGCCCACCGTCACGGCGCTCGTCTTGTCGACGCCCGCATGGCTCACATGCACGCTGTAGCGGCCCGGACGGACCTTCACGAGCATATACGGCCCGCGGGAAGTCGTATCGAGCACGCTCGCGCCATGCGAGTCGGTGATCTGCACGCGCACGTCCGCGACGTACTCACCGCTGCGCTGGGTGAAGCGCAACGCAAGCGGCCACTGGCGCTCCGCGCTGAGCAGCGCCTTGGATTCGTCGAGACCCACGCCGCCGGAGACGTACGACACGTCGCCCTGCTGCTGGACTTGCGGCATGCCGCCGCCGTTGGTGTTGCCGGCGCTCGTGTTGTCGGTGGTCGAGCCGCCGACCGTGCCCGAGGCTTCGGCCTGCTGCGCCGCCGCGCCGCCCGCGTAGCCGAGAGCAAGCGTGGCCGCGAGAATCGTCGCGCAAGCGGCGATATGGACGGGGCGCGAGTTGTGGAAACGCTTCATCGATCGCTCCTTTCAGGTGGTCCGATGTCATGCTTGAGCAAGGGGCATGCCCGATCAGCACGCGCAGAAGGTTTTGTGCGCCCAAAAACGCCGCTGCCGCCGAGGCCAAAGGCCAACGGCGGCAGCGCAGGAACAACGTCATGAAACCTGCTCTCGCCGCGAATCCGGCGCACGGAGCCGGATTCGCGACAGCAGGGATCAGCCGAGATCGACGGGCACGAAAATCTGTGCGTCGTCTCGCTGGATCAGGAGTGCAATGCTGTTGCCAGCCTTCGAAACCATTTGCTTGAGCTGATCGGCGCTCGTCACCGGGCGGCCATTCACGGCAAGAATCACGTCGCCGGGCTGGACACCCGCATTCTCGGCCGCGCCACCCGACTGCTCGACGAGCAAACCGTGATCGAGCGAGCCGTTGCTCTTCTCTTCCGGCGTGAGTTGGCGCACCGCGACGCCCAGGCGCCCCTGCATCTGCGCTTGCGGTGCGTCGTTCGAAGCCACCTTCGCGTCGCCCAGCGTGCCGATGGTTGCGGTGAGGTTCTTCGTGCTCTTGTCACGCCACACCTGAACATCGGCCTTCGTGCCCGGCTTCATGCCCGCGACGAGCGAAGGCAGATCGGACGAATCGTCCACGGCCTGGCCGTTCACCGACAGGATCACGTCGCCGGGCTTCAAACCCGCCTTCGCCGCCGGACCGCTCGCGTCCACCGAACTCACCAGCGCGCCGCGTGGCTTGTCCATGCCGAACGAGTTGGCGAGCGTCTGGTTCATCGACTGCACCGCGACGCCGAGACGCCCACGGCTCACATGACCGGTCTTGACGAGTTCGTCCTTGACCTTGATCGCCTCATTGATCGGGATTGCGAACGAAAGGCCCTGGAAGCCGCCCGTCTGCGAATAGATCATCGAGTTGATGCCGATAACTTCGCCCTGCAGATTAAACAGCGGGCCGCCCGAATTACCGGGGTTGACCGGCACGTCGGTCTGGATGAACGGCGTGTAGTTTTCGTCCGGCAGCGAACGCGACTTCGCGCTGATGATGCCCGAGGTCACCGTGTTGTCGAAGCCGTACGGCGAGCCGATCGCCACCACCCACTGGCCGACCTTGCTCTGGCGCGGGTCGCCGATCTTCACGGTCGGCAGATCCTTCGCGTCGATCTTGAGCACGGCGACGTCCGACTGCTTGTCCGCGCCCACGACCTTCGCCTTGTATTCGCGCTTGTCGGTGAGCTTCACCGTCACGACGTTGGCGCCGTCCACGACGTGTGCGTTCGTGAGGATGTAGCCGTCCGTACTGATGATGAAGCCCGAGCCGAGGCTCGCGCTCGGCTGGTCCGCCTGCGGACCATTGTCGCCGCCGCCCATGCCGGGCGCGCCGCCATAGAAGTGCTTGAAGAACTGGTAGAACGGATCGCTCGGATCGATCGGCAGTTGTTGCGGGCCGCTACCGCCGCTGCGCAGCGCCGCCTGCTTCACGACGTGCTTGGCGCTGATGTTGACCACTGCGGGCCCGTAGGTTTCCACGAGACCCGAGAAGTCGGGAATGCCGGTCTTGGCTGCGGCTTCGGCGGGCATCATCGCCGCGGCCTGTGCCTGCGAGATGACCTGCGGAGCAGGCAGATCACGGTGCCCTGCTACGTAGCCCGCCGACAATGCGACGACCACGGCGGCTGCCACGGCACTGCGGGAAAGAACTTTTGTATTCATTGCGGACTCCTTGCGCGGGGTACTCATCACGACGTACCGAAGAGTAAGCCGTGTCGCTTAAAGGAGTCTTAAGTACGCGGAAATCGCGAAAGTCGCGCAAACGCCCGCGCGGCGGGCATTTGCGGGCGATCGAGACTCAGAACCGCACGTCCACGAGCAGGCCGCCAGCGGGCGAATCGCCGAGTGTGATGGTCGCGTCGTGCTGATCCGCGATTCGTCGCACGATAGCGAGCCCGAGTCCCGTGCCGGCGATATCGGTGCGCGCCCGGTTCACGCCCGCGCCCACGCGATAAAAGCGATCGAACACGCGCGCGCGCTCGTCCTCCGGGATGCCCGACCCGCTGTCCGCGATGCGCACGCGCGGATGCCCATCGACGACAGCGAGGCTCACATCCACGCGCCCGCCCGCGGGCGTGTATTTGGTCGCGTTGTCGAGCAGGTTGTTGAGCATCACGCGCAACGCATCAGCGTCGCCGATCACGCTCGCCGCCGCGCTTTCCTCGATGCCGAGATCGACGCCGCGCTGCTGCGCGAGCGGCGCATAGTTGAGCACGCAATCATCGAGCAGCGCATGCAGATCGACGTTGCGCGCGCGCGCATGACCGTCAGGCTCGGAACGCGCGAGTGCGAGCAGTTGCTCGGCAAGACGCGTGGCGCGCGTCACACCCGCTTGCAGATCGACGAGCGCTTCGCGGCGCGTTTCGTCATCCTTTGCGCGCGCAACGAGTTGCGCCTGGATCTGCACGGCCGCCAGCGGCGTGCGCAACTCATGCGCCGCATCGGCGACGAAGGCCTTTTGCGTGTCGATGGCCTGCGCGAGGCGTTCGAGCAGCGCGTTCAACGCATGCACGAGCGGCGTGACTTCGCGCGGCAGACGCTCTTCAGGCAGCGGGTCGAGCGCTTCTGGATGACGCGTATCGAGCGCGCGCGCAACGCGCGAGAGCGGCCTGAGCCCGCGCCCCACCATGATCCAGACCGCGATGCCGAGAAACGGCAGCACCACGATGAGCGGCCAGAGCGTGCGCAACGCGACGTTCGCGGCGAGCCGGTTGCGCACGGAAACGGGCTGCGCGAGTTGCACGACATTGTCGCCGACGATCGCGCCGTACACGCGCCAGTCGCCACGATCGGTGCGCTCCGTCGAAAAGCCGAGTTCCGCTCGCGGCGCGAGCGGCGCGCGCGGATGCGAGTAGTACATGAGCACGCCGTTGCGATTCCAGATCTGCAGCACGATGCCTTCGTCGCCCGTGTCGCGCGAACTGAGGATCTCGTTGAATGGCTCGGAGGGCAGCGCCTCGGCGATTTCCTGCAGCTGGTAGTCGAACAGCTCGTTGGCTTCGGCGAGCGCCTGGCGATAGATCAGCCAGCCCGCGAGCCCCACGCCCGCGACGACGATCGCGAGCAGCCAGAACAGCAGTTGTCGTCGGATGGAACTCATCAGCTAAATGGGTCTCCCTGTCGATCCGGAGTTAGCGCTTTAGCGCTGACTCCGGTCCCATGCAAGGCCGCGCTTGATTTTCTGCTTCATGCGTCTTTGGCGATCATGTAGCCGAGGCCGCGCACGTTGCGGATCAGATCGGCCCCGAGCTTCTTGCGCAGCGCGTGAATGTAGACCTCGACGGTATTGCTGCCGATCTCCTCGCCCCAGCCATACATCTTCTCTTCGAGCTGGGTTTTCGAAAGCACCGCGCCCGGACGCGCGAGCAGCGCTTCGAGCAGCGCGAATTCGCGCGCCGACAGCGCGACGGGCGAGCCGTCCTGGGTGACCTGGTGCGAAGCCGGGTCGAGCGTGATCGAGCCGTGGCGGATGGTCGAATCGCTGCGGCCCGCCTGGCGGCGGATCAGCGCGCGCATGCGTGCGCCCAGTTCGTCGAGATCGAAGGGCTTGATGAGGTAGTCGTCCGCGCCGGCGTCGAGACCCTTCACGCGGTCGGCCACGGCGTCGCGCGCGGTGAGGATCAGCACGGGCAGCGCCGCGCCGCGCGCGCGCAGGGTGCGCAGCACGTCGAGGCCATCGCGTCGCGGCAATCCGAGATCGAGCAGCATGAGATCGTAAGAATCCGCGCTCGCAGCGGAGAGGGCGGCGTCACCGTCTTCGACCCAGTCGACCGCAAAGCCTTCGCCGCGCAGCGCCTTGCGCACGCCTTCGGCGATCATGCGGTCATCTTCGACTAGCAGTATGCGCATCGTAATGTTGGTCGCGCGGCCACGCTGCGCCGCGCTGTGGGAATGAATGACGATGCGTGCATTCTAGCGCCTGAACAGGGGCGCCGCGCCGCTGCGGCGCGCAGCCGGTCGCGATGCTATGGCTCGCGTGGCGGGCGGTGTTTGAACCACGCCACGCAATGCGCAACGTTTTCTCAACGGCAATGCGCGCACGCGGCGCGAGGTCTTTACAATGTGCGCTTTTGCGGCGCTCGACTCGTGATTCGGCCGCGATGCGCGCGTGCAGGCTTGTACAGTACGTTCAAGCGAGCGCATCGCGCGCGCACCACGAATCACACGCCGCCCTTATTTTCGCGCCCGCGCGCAGCACCGGCGAGTCCCCGCTTTCCGTGCGCCGCGCCAGGCCCTAGCACTGCCCCTGCACTCGCCCGAACGCTTTTCATGCTGCCCGCTTCGCTGTCCCGCCTACGCTCCTTGTTCAGACTGCCCGCCTCGCGCACCGACCGCACGCATCGCGCAGCAGCCACGCCGCGCCTGCCTCGACCGCTCGCCCTCGCCTTGGCCTGCGCCACGCTCGCCGCGAGCTTCGCCGCCGCGCCGGCCGCGTACGCGCAGCCCGAAGGCGCACGCCTACCCACGGTCAACGTGACCACCGTGCTGCCGCCCACCGTGATGGCGGGCCTCGAGCGCGCGCACGTGCCGCTCTCGTCGGTCAGCGTGGTGATCGAAAAGGTCGGCGACCGCCAGCCCAGCGTCGCCGTGAATGCCGGCCAGCCGATGATGCCCGCCTCGACGATGAAACTCGTCACGACGTGGAGCGGCCTCGCGATGCTCGGTCCCGACTATCGCTGGAAAACGAGCGCCTACACCGACGGCGAAGTCGATGCGAGCGGCACGCTGCACGGAAATCTCTATATCAAGGGGACTGGCGACCCGAAGCTCGTGCCCGAAGAGTTGATCGACCTCGTGCAGAAGATTCGCGCGGCGGGCATCGCGCGCATCGACGGCGCACTCGTGCTCGACAAGAGCGAGTTCGATCCGTCCACGCGCGACCTGCCCTCGTTCGACGGCGACGACAGCGCGCCCTACAACGTCGGCCCCGATCCGCTGATGTACGCGTACAAGTCGGTTTCGTTCACGTTCTCGCCCTCCCGCGAGGGGGTGTCGATCGACGTGGTGCCGCCCGTTGCGCAGTGGCAGATCGACAACCAGATCCGCGGGCGCGCCGGCGCGTGCGGCGGCATGCTGCCGAGCCCGCAGGTTTCGCCCGGCGGCAACGGCGTCGTCACCGCGAGCTTCGCGGGCAGCTACGCCATGCGCTGTGGCGAGCGCACGCTCAACATGGCCGCTCCCGTGGACCACAGCACGTTCTTCGCGGACGGCTTCCTCGCCCTCTGGCAGCAATCGGGCGGCAGCCTCTTCGCCACGCCGGGCGGTGCGGTGCGCGAAGGCGTCGTGCCGCCGCGCGCGCGCCTTCTCGCCGTGCACCAGAGCCCGCCGCTCGCGGACGTCGTGCACGACATCAACAAGTTCAGCAACAACGTGATGGCGCGCAATCTGTTCCTCACGCTCGGCGCCGTCGAGGCCAAACCGCCTTCGACTACGGCCAAGGCCGCCACGGCCGTCAATACGTTCTTGCGGCGCAGCGGCCTGAACATGCCCGAACTCGTGCTCGACAACGGCTGCGGCCTCTCGCGTGAAGAGCACATCAGCGCGCTCTCGCTTGCGAACCTGCTGCAGAACGCGAACGCGAGCCCGGTCGCGCAGGTGTTCATCGACTCGCTGCCGATCGTCGGCGTGGACGGCACGATGCGCAACCGCCTCACCAACGCGGGCGTGGAAGGCAACGCGCATATCAAGACGGGCACGCTGCGCGACGTGCGCGCCATCGCCGGCTACGTGGCGGCGGAGAACGGCGAGAGCTGGATCGTGGTGAGCCTCATCAACGATCCGCGCGCCGAGTCCGCACGCGCCGCGCACGACGCGCTGCTCGAGTGGGTCTATAAGGGCATGCCCGAAGAAAAACCCGTGTACGTCGAGCCGCATCCCAAGCGCGCGGCAAAAGAGTCGAAGTCCGCGAAGGCAACGCACAAGGCTCCGCCCCGGCGACGCGGCGCGCATTGACGACGCATTGACCACGCGGTGAGCGCACGCTGTTTGCACACGGCGTGCATGCTATGTCCACGCCGGGCGGGCGCCGCGGACCTGTCCCCGCGTGCCTCACCCGAGCCCGCCGCGATGCGCCGGGCTCGAAGTTTTCCTCTAGCAAAGCGCCGCCCGTCCTGGGCGCGGGCCGTGTACCCTGACGGGCAAAGGCCGGTAATGCATTGAAAGGTTTGTCTTGCGTGCCCGGCCATCGAGCCGCGCACCCTGCGAACGCACACCAACGCGGCCAATACGATACGAGACAACAAACGCCGCGCTGCCCGCCAGCGCCGCCCACGGGACAAGGAGGACGACGTTCGTGCAGTTCGACGCGCAATGGCTGCTGCTCGCCCTCGCCCCCGTGTTTCTCGCCTGCATCGGCTGGGAAGCGTGGCATCTCTCCCGCACGCGGCCGCGCGCTGCATCGAACGAGACTCCCGACAGCGCTCGCTACGCCTGGCCCGATACGCTTTGCAACGCCGCGCTCGCGCTCATGCACCAGGGCGCCGACAAGCTTGCGTGGCTCGTCGCGGTGCCCGTCTATGCCTACGTTTACCGCCACTTCCGGCTCGTTTCGTGGCAGCCGGGGCTCGTCGCGTGGTTCGCACTCTTTATCGCGCAAGACCTGCTCTACTACGTGTTTCACCGCGCGAGCCATCGCGTGCGCTGGCTCTGGGCCGCGCACGTCGTTCATCATTCGTCGGAGCGCCTGAATCTATCGACGGCGTTTCGCCAGAGCCTCATGTATCCCGTGGCGGGCATGTGGGTGTTCTGGATTCCACTCGCCATGCTCGGCTTCACGCCGGAGCAGATCGTTGCGATCGTGCTCGTCAATCTCGCGTTCCAGTTCTTCGTGCACACCCAGGCAATCGGCAAACTCGGCTGGCTCGAATACGTGTTCAACACGCCGTCATTGCATCGCGTCCACCACGCGCGCAACGCGCGCTACATCGATCGCAATTACGCCGGTGTGCTCGCGATCTGGGACCGTCTGTTCGGCAGCTACGTCGAGGAAGACGCGCATGACGCGCCCGATTACGGCATCGTCAAGCCGCTTGCGTCATGCAATCCGCTCAAGGCGACGTTTCACGAATGGCTCGCGATGGCGCGGGATTTCGCGCGCATGCCCGACGGGCGCTCGCGTCTCGCCGCGCTCTTCGCACCGCCGGATTGGTGCGAGCGCCACGACGCGCTGGGCCTCGCATCCGTGACAGCGCCGGCGACGCCAGCGGGAACGCGCTACGGCGTGCCGGAAAACAACACCGAGGGTGAGTTCGGGTCGCGCAATAGCTGAGAGATTGCGTAGTCTGTCGGCCTTGGCCATGACCCTGGGGGAGCAGCACGCAGGGGGTACATGCAAGGCCGACGATCGAGAAAAACATCGACGACGGGGCAGCCGCTCGTGCCACGAGCACCCGTTGCATGAGTAGGCAGGCATGGCATCAAAGGCCACACACAGAGGAGATGAAGTGAATATGAAGCATCAAGGACCGAGACACCGTACGCTGTTGCGCGCCACCCAGATCGCTGCCGCGAGCGCCGCCTTTGCGCTGCTTGCCGCCTGCGGTGGCAGCAGCGGGGGGAACAACAACGCGAGCACGCCGCCGCCGTCGGGCGTCAACATGCAGGTGGTGGCGTTCGGCACGAGCTTGACCGACGCGGGCACGTATTCGGAGCAGATTCTGCCGGGCTTCGGCGGCGGCCGCTTCACGACCAACCCGGGCGAAGTCTGGGCGCAGCACGTGTCCGAGTACTTCGGCAACACGCTTTCGCCGGCCTTCGAAGGCGGCTTCGGTCTGCCGCTCACGGCGACGGGCGGGCTTGACTACGCGCAAGGTGGCGCGCTGGTTACGGGCGGTGGCGTTGCGAATACCAGCGCCGTGATCCCCGCCGCGAGCGAGCAGCCGGTCACATGGCAGCTCCAGCAGTACCTGGCGCAGCACGGCAGCTTCAATGCGAATCAGCTCGTGCTCGTGGAAGGCGGCGCGAATGAAATCCTGGCGCTTCTGGATAACAGTGGCGCAGGGCTGACGGCGTTCGCCACGGCGCTGGCCAAAGCCAACTTCACAGCAATCGCCAGCGACCCCGCAACCCAGCAAGCCACGGTTGCCGCTCTGGTGGCAAAGGGCTTTACCACCGCACAGGCCCAGGCGCTCGTGCCCGCCGCCATCGCGCTCAATATCGTCACGACAGATGCGAACGCAGCTACCGACTTCGCGTCCGTTCTGCCGATCATCACCGCGGCCGAAACGCTGGCTAACCTCGTCAACACGCAGATTGCCGGCACAGCCAAAGTCGCGGTCATGACTGTGCCCGATATCGGCAAGACGCCGGCTGCGGTGGACGCCGACGCTAGCGTCGGCGCAACGCCGGGCTCGGCGAACGCACCTGACCAGGCGCTCACGCTGGTTTCGGCCATGTACAACCTCACACTGCTGGAAGGGCTCGCGCCGTCGCTCGCAGCGAAGAAGGTCGTCCCCGTCGATGTGTTCTCGTGGCTCGACCAAACTGTCCAGAACGCGGCAAGCCTGGGCTTCACGGTGACTAACACGGGTACCGCATGCAATATCTCGGCAATGGCAACCAGCGCGACCAACTATGCGCTAGCCAATCCGAAGGCAACGCTGGGCCTGGACCCGGCCACGACGCCGCAAGCCACCATCAACGCGTATGCCGCGGTCTACGGCCAGAACTTCGGCAGTTCGCTGTTCTGCTCGCCGCAAACCCTGACGACGGCCAACGCGCCCACGACCTACATGTTCGCGGATCAGTTCCACCCGACCACCGGCCTGCACGCACAGTTCGCGACGTTCGTCGAAACGCAGCTGGCCGCGGCCGGCATCGGCAAGGCGCCGTGATAAGCCTCGCTTGAGCCCTGAGCATCGAGTCTTCCGGTGCAAGCAAAAACACCCCACGAACCATCAGGTTCGTGGGGTGTTTTTCATTGAACGCGAGAAAACGTGCTCAGCCCTTCTGCTGGGCCTCGAACGCCGCCGCCGCGCGCCCCAACCGGTCATTGACCGCAATCCACTCGATCGTCTCCGGCAGCTTCTCGATGAGAATGCGCGAGACATTCGCGCGATCCAGCACGCGCAGCAAGCCATACAGTTCACGCGCATATTCCTGCGGCTCTTCCGGCGCGGCGACGAAATGCACGCCCTGAGCCTGCGCCCAAACGCCAGCACGCGAAGCGCGCGCCACCAGCGCCACCGATTCGCCCGCATCGCGCGCCGCCGCAAGCAGCGGCTCCAGCGCCTCGAACGGCAGCAGCGCGAGCGGTGTGCGCGGCGCGTAATGCGCCTTGAGCGTACCCGAGGCGCGCGGCGCCGTGGCGTCCGAGCCGTCGGGCAAGCGCGGCGCCTCGCCCAGCACGCGTGCGATGTCGTGCGGCGTCACGTGACCGGGCCGCAGCAACGCGGGAAACCCGCGCGAGAGATCAAGAATCGTCGATTCGATCCCAACATCGCATGCGCCGCCATCGAGCACATGCACGGCCGCGCCGAATTCGTCGCGTACGTGCTGCGCCGTGGTCGGGCTCACATGGCCGAAACGGTTCGCCGAAGGCGCCGCCACGCCGCCATGGCCGCCGCGACGCGCAGAAAACGCCGCGAGCAACTTCTGCGCGACCGGATGCGACGGGCAGCGCAACCCCACCGAATCCTGACCGCCGCTCACGGCGTCCGGAATACGTTCGTGCCGCTTGACGATCAGTGTGAGCGGGCCGGGCCAAAAAGCATCGACGAGCTTCTGCGCCGCCTCGGGCCACTCAGCGGCCCAGTATTGCGGGTCGCCGCCGGGCGGCAGATGCACGATTACCGGATGGTTCGCGGGCCGTCCTTTGGCCGCATAGATCCGCGCGACCGCTTCGGGGCTCGCCGCATCGCCGCCGAGGCCGTAGACGGTCTCGGTCGGGAACGCGACCAGCTCGCCCGCGTCGAGCAGCGCGGCGGCGTGCTCGATGTCGGCTGCGGTCAGAGGCGGCGTGCCATCGTGCGGCGCGTTCTGCTGATCGGACATGATGCGGCTCGACCTCAGCTCGTGGCAATGTGCAGCAGGCGCGCGCAGTCGCGTGCGGCCGCGCGTGCTTCGTCGAGCGTCGGCGCGGTGAAGTTCACGTGGCCCATCTTGCGGCCCGGACGCGCTTCTTCCTTGCCGTACAGATGCAGGCGCGCGGCCGGCATCGCGGCCACCTGGTCCCACGGCGGCGTGACGGGCGCGGCGCCCTTCTGGGCCTTCGCCTCCCCCACGGCACAGGGGAACCACACGTCGCCGAGAATGTTCAGCATCACGGCCGACGAGTGCTGGCGCGTGTCGCCGAGCGGCATGGCCGTCATGGCGCGCACCTGCTGCTCGAACTGGCTCGTGGCGCATGCGTCGGTCGTGTAGTGGCCCGAGTTGTGCGGACGCGGCGCCATTTCGTTGGCGACGAGCGAGCCGTCTTCGAGGATGAAGAACTCCACACACAGCACGCCCACATAGCCGAGCTTCGCCGCGATCTGGATCGCGGCCTGCTGGGCCTGCTGCACGAGGGCCGGGCTTGCGTCCGGCGCGGGCACGATGGTGTGCGACAGCACGCCGTTGCGGTGCGTGTTCTGTGCGAGCGGATAGACCACCGCCTGGCCGTTCGTGCCGCGAGCGATCAGCGCGCTCACCTCGAACTTCAGCGGCAGGCGCTTTTCCAGCACGCACGGCACGCCGCCGAGCGACGCATGCGCCTCGCGCACTTCTTCGGCGTTGGAGACGCGAATCTGGCCTTTGCCGTCGTAGCCCATGCGCGCGGTCTTGAGAATGCCCGGCAGCACGGCGGCGAGCGCCTTGTCTTCGATGCCGGCGAGCGCCTGCGACGACTCGATCACCACGTGCGGCGCGACCGGCACGCCGGCCGCCGCGATAAAGCGCTTCTCGGCGATGCGGTCCTGCGCCACCGCCACGCAGCGCCCGGCCGGGCTCACGAAGGTCGACTTCGCGAGCGTGTCGAGGCTCGCTGCGGGTACGTTCTCGAACTCGGTCGAGATGGCCGCGCACAGGCGCGCGAGTTCGGTAAGCGCGGCTTCGTCGTCGTACGCGGCGCAGATGTGGCGGTCGGCCACGGTGCCCGCGGGGCTCGTCGCGTCGGGATCGAGCACGGCGACGCGGTAGCCCATCGCCTGCGCGGCAAAGCAGAACATGCGGCCGAGCTGGCCGCCACCCACCATGCCCAGCCAGGCGCCGGGCAGGATCGGTGAAACCGGTGAATTGTCAGGAGTCATCTTCGTGGTCGGCCGCGGGATGACCGCGGCGCGTGGGGACGATCAAAGCGGGACGATCAAAGCGGCGGCAGCACCATGGCGTGCGCCGCTTCGTTCTGGCGCACACGGAAGGCCGCGAGCTTGTTCGCGTATTCGTTGTTGGTCACGCTCAGGATCGAGACGGCGAAGAGCGCCGCATTGGCCGCGCCCGCCTCGCCGATGGCGAAGGTCGCGACCGGCACGCCCTTGGGCATCTGCACGATCGAGTGGAGCGAATCCACGCCCTTCAGATACTTGCTGACCGCCGGCACGCCCAGCACGGGCACCGTGGTCTTGGCCGCCAGCATGCCCGGCAGGTGCGCTGCGCCGCCCGCGCCCGCGATGATCGCGCGCAGGCCGCGCTCGCGCGCTTTTTCCGCGTACTCGAACATCTCGTCGGGCATACGGTGCGCCGAGACCACCCTGGCCTCGTACGCGACGCCGAACTCCTGCAGGATCGCGACCGCGTGCTTCATCGTGTCCCAGTCGGAGCTGGAGCCCATCAACACGCCGACGAGCGGCGCCGCATGCTGGTGAGCCTTCTGAACTTCGCTCATTATGCTTCCTTCTTCCCTCTTCGCTCGCTCATGCGAGCTTTTGATCCGTGAGACGCTCGAGCGCCTCCTGATACTTCGCCGACGTCTTCGCGACCACATCGTCGGGCAGCTTAGGCGCCGGCGGCTCCTTCTTCCAGTCCTGGGTTTCGAGCCAGTCGCGCACGAACTGCTTGTCGAACGACGGCGGGTTCGAGCCCACTTGATACTGGTCGGCCGGCCAGAAACGCGACGAGTCGGCGGTGAGCGCCTCGTCCATCAGATACAGCTGGCCGTGGTTGTCGAGACCGAATTCGAACTTCGTGTCGGCGATGATGATGCCGCGCGTGGCTGCGTAGTCGGCGGCTTCCTTGTACAGCTTGATCGAAATCTCTTTGATGGTGCGCGAGAGCTCGGTGCCGATGCGGCGCTCCATCTCTTCGTACGTGATGTTCTCGTCGTGGTGGCCCATTTCGGCCTTCGCTGCCGGCGTGAAGATCGGCTCGGGCAGCTTTTGTGCGTTCTGCAGGCCCGGCGGCAGTTCGACGCCGCACACGGCGCCCGTTGCCTGATAGTCCTTCCAGCCGCTGCCGGCCAGATAACCGCGCACCACGGCTTCCACGAGGATCGGCTCGAGGCGCTTCACCACGACGGCGCGGCCCTTGACCTGCTCGACTTCGTCGGCGGCCACGACCGTTTCCGGCGCGACGCCCGTGAGGTGGTTCGGCACGACGTGCTTGAGCTTCTCGAACCAGAAGTCGGCCATCTGGTTGAGCACCTCGCCCTTGCGCGGAATCGGCTCGCCCATGATGACGTCGAACGCCGACAGACGGTCGGTGGTGACGATCAGCAGCTTGTCGTTGCCCACGGCATAGTTGTCGCGGACCTTGCCGCGGCCGAGAAGCGGCAGCGAGCGGAGCGTGGATTCGTAGAGGGTAGACATCGTCGTGATTCGCTAAAAGGACAATCGAAACGGAGGCGGAACCCCGGCCTGCAATGGAACCTGACGCCGGAATTCTGAAGGTATTGCGAGGGTAAACCAAAATTCCCAGAAAAGCCCAACGCCGTTCCCCCAAAACAGGCGGAAACGGCGATGTTTTTTACCACTCAGGCGCGTCCGGACTAACTGCGCGCCTGGCACAGAAGCCCGCTTAGCGAACGATCTGTGCGAGTTCGCCCGACTTGTACTTCCCGGCAATCATGTCCAAAGGAACCGGCTTGATCTTGCCAGCCTGACCTTCGCAGCCGAACGCGAGGAAGCGGTCCACGCACACCTTCTTCGCGGCTTCGCGAGCCGGCTTCAGGTAGTCGCGCGGGTCGAACTTCGACGGGTTTTGATACATATAGCGACGGATCGCACCCGTGATCGCCAGGCGCAGGTCGGTGTCGATGTTGATCTTGCGCACGCCGTGACGGATGCCTTCCTGGATCTCTTCCACCGGCACGCCGTACGTTTCCTTCATGTCGCCGCCGAATTCGCGGATCTCGGCCAGCAGTTCCTGCGGCACCGACGACGAACCGTGCATCACGAGGTGCGTGTTCGGAATGCGCGCGTGGATTTCCTTGATGCGCTGGATCGACAGAATGTCGCCCGTGGGCTTCTTGGAGAACTTGTACGCGCCGTGCGAAGTGCCGATGGCGATGGCCAGCGCGTCGCACTGCGTGAGCTTCACGAAGTCGGCGGCCTGCTCCGGGTCCGTCAGGAGCTGCTCGCGCGTCATGGTGCCTTCGGCGCCGTGACCGTCTTCCTTGTCGCCCTTCATCGTTTCCAGCGAACCGAGCACGCCCAGTTCCGCTTCGACCGTCACGCCGATCGAGTGCGCCATTTCGACGACCTTGCGCGAAACTTCGACGTTGTACTCGTACGATGCAACCGTCTTGCCGTCGGCTTCGAGCGAACCGTCCATCATCACGCTGGTGAAGCCGCTGCGGATCGCCGCCATGCAGACCGCCGGCGACTGGCCGTGGTCCTGGTGCATCACGACCGGAATATGCGGATACGACTCGACCGCGGCTTCGATCAGGTGGCGCAGGAAGGGCTCACCCGCATACTTACGCGCGCCGGCCGATGCCTGCATGATCACCGGCGAACCGACCTGGTTCGCTGCTTCCATGATCGCCTGGACCTGTTCCAGGTTGTTCACGTTGAACGCCGGCAGGCCATAACCGTGTTCAGCCGCGTGGTCGAGCAGTTGACGCATTGATACGAGAGGCATTGTTGCTACTCCTTTGATTTGAAACGAATTTCTTCTGCCGCCGACTGTCTTGCGCAGCCGGTCGAGGGCGGCCTGGCAGCCGCCGCCCGCGTGACCTGCCGCGGGCTCGATGGCGTGATTTTATCGCGAAGCGAGTGCGTTCCCGGCGCCAGGCACGTAACTGGCATGAAATTGGCGTATCGGAGCGTCAAAACCGCGAGAAGGTGCAAAAAGAGTTGACAGCCCGCGCGCCGCTTCTACGGCGTACCGGCTGCAATTGCGGGGAAAAGGCGTCTAAATGACACCGATCTGGCGCCGATCTGATACCAGTGCGATACCAGTCGGCGCCGACCGCATTTATTTTCGGGAGTCGCGAAAATAAAGCGAAAAAAATCGCCGCGAAATTACAGTACGTCGCCCACGCGCACGATTTTCAGCGTGTTCGTGCCGCCCGGCTGCCCCATCGGCTCGCCCACGGTCAGCACGACCATGTCGCCGCGCGACGCATAGCCCTTGCTCACCACCACCTCGATGGCTTGCTGCAGCGCCGTGTCGCGGTCACTGCTCGTGTCGAGGTGCAGCGGCGTGACATTGCGGTAGAGCGACATGGCGCGCTCGCTGCCCGCGCGCGGCGTGAGCGCGAAGATCGGCACATGGGTCCAGTGACGCGACATCCACAGCGCGGTCGAGCCCGACTCCGTGAGCGCGACGATCGCCTTCGCGCCCAGGTGGTAGGCCGTGAAGAGCGCGCCCATGGCGATCGACTGGTCGATGCGGGTGAAGGTGCGGTCGAGGAAGTCCTTGTCCAGCTCGGATTGCTCCGACTTCTCCGCTTCCAGACAGATCGCTGCCATGGCCTCGATGGTCTGCACCGGGTACTTGCCCGCCGCCGATTCGGCCGAGAGCATCACCGCGTCCGTGCCGTCGAGCACAGCGTTGGCGACGTCCGAGACTTCGGCGCGCGTGGGCACCGGCGCGTGGATCATCGACTCCATCATCTGCGTGGCCGTGATGACGAGCTTGTTCGAGTCACGCGCCATGCGGATCATGCGCTTTTGCAGCGCCGGCACGGCGGCATTGCCCACTTCCACGGCCAGGTCGCCACGCGCGACCATGATGCCGTCCGACGAATCGAGAATTTCCTGCAGCGCCGGAATCGCTTCGGCGCGCTCGATCTTCGCGATCATCTTCGGCTTGATGCCGTACGGCGCGCCCGCGATGTTCGCGAGCTGGCGCGCCATTTCCATGTCGGTGGCGTTCTTCGGGAACGACACGGCGACGAAGTCCGCGCCCAGCGACATGGCCGTGCGGATGTCTTCCATGTCCTTCGCGGTGAGCGCGGGCGCCGTCAGGCCGCCGCCCTGGCGGTTGATGCCCTTGTTGTTCGACAGGTCGCCGCCCACGCGCACGACCGTATGAATCTCGCTGCCGATCACGCGCGAAACGTCGAGCACGATCAAGCCGTCGTTGAGCAACAAGATGTCGCCCGGCTTCAGGTCGCGCGGCAGGTCCTTGTAGTCGAGACCGACGCGCTCGTCATTGCCGAGTTCGCATTCGGCGTCGAGGATAAAGGGATGGCCCGGCTCGAGCGTCGTCTTGCCGTTCTCGAATTTGCCGACGCGAATCTTCGGGCCTTGCAGGTCCGCCATGATCGCGACTTCGCGGCCAGCCTGGCGGGCGCAGTCCCGCACCATTTCAGCACGCTGACGGTGGTCGTCGGCGGTGCCGTGCGAAAAGTTGAGGCGCACCACGTCCAGTCCTGCGCGGATCATTTTCAGCAGGATATCCGGCGTGCTGGAAGCCGGACCGATGGTGGCGACAATCTTGGTGGCGCGATGCATGAGTCTCCTCGTCTGGATAGGATCGCTGGGAAAACCGTTGCTGCGAGAAGTGCTGGCCGGCTGCGCCGCGGGTGCGGATGCGCCGGAACGCGCACCGGGTGTACCCGGCGTCGCTTTCTTGGAGGGCGCTGCGGGGCTCACATGAGCCGCTGCGGCGCTTTCTACATGCGTAGTTGTATTCGATGCGGGCGTGGCTGTGCGCCCTGTCGGATTCTGTGCGGCTGTCGATTCAGCAGTCGACTGCGTCGCCGCAATGTCCATTTCGGCAGCGGCGGTGGGCGTCGCGTGCGCCCTCGCCTTATCCGTATCTGCCTGGGGCGCTGCGCGCCCCTTCGGTTTTGCTGCGGCCCCGGCTGCGCTGCGCGACTTCTGTGCGCTTGCACGAGGAAGTTTGCTCATGGCGGCGGCTCTTGCCGACTTCGCGCCCGGGACTCGCGGCGCCACTTAACCAGCCGCCCGCGTTTCGAGCACTTCGACCGCCGGCAGCTTCTTGCCTTCGAGGAACTCGAGGAAGGCGCCGCCGCCGGTGGAGATATAGCTGACCTTGTCGGCAAGGTTGTACTTCGCGATGGCTGCGAGCGTGTCGCCGCCGCCGGCGATCGAGAACGCGCCCGAACTGGCAATGGCGTCTGCGAGCGTTTTCGTGCCGTTGCCAAACTGGTCGAATTCGAACACGCCGACCGGGCCGTTCCACACGATCGTGCCGGCTTGCGCGAGTTGCGCCGCGAGCGCGTTGGCGGTGACGGGGCCGATGTCGAGGATCATGTCGTCGTCGGCCACGTCGGCCACGTTCTTCGTCTCGGCCCTGGCCGTCGACGAGAATTCCTTGGCGGTCACGACGTCGGTCGGGATCGGCACCGATGCGCCGCGCGCGCGCGCCGCGTCGATGATGGCCTTAGCATCGTCCACGAGATCCACTTCGGCAAGCGACTTGCCGATCTTCAGACCCGCGGCCAGCATGAACGTGTTGGCAATGCCGCCGCCCACGATCAGCTGGTCGACCTTCTCGGCCAGCGACTTGAGGATGGTGAGCTTGGTCGAGACCTTCGAGCCCGCCACGATCGCGACGAGCGGGCGCTTGGGTGCGCCGAGCGCCTTGCCGAGGGCGTCGAGTTCGGCCGCGAGCAGCGGACCCGCGCAGGCGACGCTCGCGTACTTCGCGATGCCGTAGGTTGTGGCTTCGGCGCGGTGGGCGGTGCCGAACGCGTCATTTACGTAGATATCGCAGAGCTTCGCCATCTTTTGCGAAAGCTCGTCCGAGTTCTTCTTCTCGCCCTTGTTGACGCGGCAGTTTTCGAGCAGAACCACGTTGCCCGGCTCGACGTTCACGCCGTTTTCAACCCAGTTCGCAACCAGCGGCACGTCGCGGCCAAGCAGCTCGGCGAGGCGCTTCGCGACCGGCGCGAGCGAGTCTTCGGGCTTGAATTCGCCTTCGGTCGGGCGGCCCAGGTGCGAGGTGACCATGACGGCCGCGCCGGCGTCGAGTGCAGCCCTGATGGCCGGCACGGAGGCGCGCACGCGGGTGTCTTCGGTAATGTTGCCGTTGTCGTCCTGCGGCACGTTCAGGTCGGCGCGGATGAATACGCGCTTGCCCTTCAATTTGCCTTCGGAGATCAGATCGGAAAGACGCAGAACCTTGTTCATGGGCGTGTCATCTTGATGGTGGGAAGGCGGTGGCAAGGCGATGCGGCGCCGCGGGCCTTATTTTGGCGCGGCAAGACGTGCTCAACGGCACGGCGCGGGATCCGGTTTGACGCTGTCTCGGGTCGCGGCTCCATGTCGCTGCTCGTCGCTGGCACGAGCCGGCATCGAATTGCGAGATCGGTATTTTAGCTGATAGCCAGGACGATCTGAGACGTGTCCAGGCGAATCTCCCGTATTTGGGCAGACGCTGCTCGCCGGGCGGGCGTTCGCACGATTTGCTGCGTTGCAGCACGCGCTCAGCCTGAAAAAAATTCGGCCGGAAACTGCGCCAAGCGCCCCTAAAATCGCCCCAACAGCCCGCCCCACGCGCCCGCGGGCGCGCTGGGAGGCATCAAATGACGCTAAAATAATCGTCTTTGCCAACCGCAGCCACGCTGCATGCGGCGAAGCTCACTGTATAAGCCCGATATTTACTGCACTTGTCTGGAGAATCGTATGTCAATGGCCGACCGCGACGGCAAGATCTGGATGGACGGCAAGCTGATTGATTGGCGCGACGCCAACATTCACGTGCTGACCCACACGCTGCACTACGGCATGGGTGTTTTCGAAGGCGTACGCGCCTACAAGACCGCCGACGGCAGCACCGCCATCTTCCGCCTCGCCGAGCACACCAAGCGTCTGCTCAACTCGGCCAAGATCTTCCAGATGGACGTGCCGTTCGACGCGAAGACGCTCGCCGACGCACAGCTCGAAGTCGTGCGCGCGAACAAGCTCGAGTCGTGCTACATCCGCCCGATCATCTGGGTCGGCTCGGAAAAGCTCGGCGTTTCGGCCAAGGGCAACACCATTCACGTGGCCATCGCCGCGTGGCCGTGGGGCGCCTATCTCGGCGAAGACGGCCTCGCCAAGGGCATCCGCGTGAAGACGTCGTCGTTCACGCGCCATCACGTGAACGTGTCGATGGTGCGCGCCAAGGCTTCGGGCTGGTACGTGAACTCGATCCTCGCCAACCAGGAAGCCACCGCCGACGGCTACGACGAAGCGCTCCTGCTCGACGTGGACGGCTATGTCTCGGAAGGCTCGGGCGAGAACTTCTTCCTCGTGAACAACGGCAAGCTGTACACGCCGGACCTCGCGTCGTGCCTCGACGGCATCACGCGCGACACGGTCATCACGCTCGCACGCGACATGGGCATTCCTGTGATCGAGAAGCGCATCACGCGTGACGAGGTGTACACCTGCGACGAAGCGTTCTTCACCGGCACCGCCGCCGAAGTCACGCCGATCCGCGAGCTCGACAACCGCACCATCGGCAGCGGCTCGCGCGGCCCGCTCACGGAGAAGCTGCAATCGGCCTTCTTCGACGTGGTTTCGGGCAAGAACGAGAAGTACGCGCACTGGCTCGCGAAGGTCTAAGAAATAAAGGTGCGGGCGAACCTTCGCCCGGCCCTCACAGCTACACAGAGAATCGTCCTCATGAGCGAAATCAAGGAAATGCCGCTGGTCGAACTTTCGGCCAAGGATCTGCCCGCTTACTGCCCGAATCCGTCGATGCCGCGCTGGAGCAACCACCCGCGCGTGTTCCTCGACGTGACGCACGGCGAAGCGAAGTGCCCGTACTGCAGCACGCGTTACAAGCTGCGCGCGGGCGAGGTCGTCCACGGCCACTGACGCGTTTCGCCTCACTCGCGGCGCGCCGCCGTGCGAACGGCGGCGCGTCTATACGTCTTGCCGCCGCCCGTTCACCGGCGCGCGGCTCGTCGCCATTTTCCCAACCGTGTTTCGCGCGCGGCCTGATCGCCCCCAAGCCGGCCTCGAGCCGACCCCAGGCGGGCGCGCCGCACGTGCAACCTTCACCCTCTCCGGAACCTGACTCCTGATGCGCCGCGCGCTGGTAATCGCACCGAACTGGATCGGTGACGCACTGATGGCGCAGCCGCTTTTTTCGCGGCTCGTGAAACTGCACCCGCGCATTCAGATCGATGCGCTCGCGCCAACCTGGGTTGCGCCCGTGCTCGAGCGCATGCCCGAGATCCGCGACGTCTACGCCACCGACCTCGGCCACGGCAAGCTGCAACTGCTGCGCCGCTGGCAACTGGCGGGCGATTTGCGCACCGAGCGTTATGACGCCGCCTACGTGCTGCCCAATTCACTCAAGTCCGCGCTGATCCCGTGGCTCGCCAATATCGGGCTGCGCATTGGCTACACGGGCGAGAACCGCTACGGCCTCTTGAACGTGCGCCATGCGAATCCGCCGAAGGACGAGCGAGCGCCGATGGTCGGGCACTACGCCGCGCTCGCCTACGCGCCCGGCGCGACCGTGCCGGACGACCTGCCGATGCCGCGCCTCGAGTCGGACCCGAACGAGGCGTCGCGTGTGTCGGCGCGCTTCAATCTCGATACGCGTGTGCCGCTGCTCGTGTTCTGCCCCGGCGCCGAGTACGGCCCTGCCAAGCGCTGGCCGCCCGAGCATTTCGCGGCACTCGCGAAGATGGTGGGTCAGTCATTCCCGTACACGCAGATCATCGCGCTCGGCTCGCCGAAGGACGCCCCGCTCGCCCAGGCCATTGCCGATCGCGCGCCGAACGTGCGCAACCTCTGCGGGCAGACCGCGCTCGGCGAGGCGTGCGCGCTGATCTCGCGCGCGAACGCCGTGGTGACCAACGATTCGGGCCTGATGCACGTGGCCGCCGCGCTGCGCCGGCCGCTCGTCGCGCTGTACGGTTCGACGGATCCGCGCCACACGCCGCCCTTGTCCGAGCTTGCAAAGGTACAATGGCTGCATCTCGAATGTAGTCCCTGCTTTGCGCGCGAGTGTCCGCTTGGGCATCTGAACTGCCTGCGCGAACTGAGCCCGGAGCAGGTTTTCGGCGATCTGCGCGGCATGCTGCTCGGGCAGCGATAAGCATTGAGCATCGCCAGGCGGCGTTAGGCTGCGTTAGGCGGCTATGTGCCGCCTGCCACGCTGAAAACATCGCGCACACAAATGGATGTGCGTTACGCAACGGACGCCATGCGCGTTGCGCGCGCCCAATAGAGGCATCGAGGCGCGGGAGGGACCGAAGCGCCGCATCGGAGCACGTCACAGGCCTGTCTCGCGAAAGCGGCATGCTCGCGGCAAACGCGCGGCACGCAGCGACAACCGCGAAGCGACGCAACCGATCAATCGCCAACCCGCGCCCAGGTACACGCAGAGTGCAACACCGAGCGCACAAGACCAACGAGCCATGCCACGTTTTGCCCACATCTTCGAAGCCGCCGCGGACACCCTCAACGCGTACTACCAGGCCGTCGCGGAAGTCAACATCGACAGCTTGATGGGTCTGTGGATCGATGAAGAGTTCGTGAGCTGCATCACGGCGGAAGGTGCGCATCTGCACGGCCTGTCGAGCATCCGCTCGGGCCTCGCCGCGCAGCTCGAAGCGGCGCCGGTGTCAATCGAGCCGCTCGACATCCGCGTGTACGACAGCCTCGGCACCGTGGTCTACGCGATCGTGGAAGCGCACCGCCCGGTCGATCCCAGCGCGATTCCCACCATGGTCTTCACGACCTACGTGATGGTTCACGAGCGCGGCGAGTGGCGCATTGCGCACATTCACGCGAGCCGCATGCCCGACGACGCAGCCACCCAGTTCTCGGCCAAATTGCGCCACGGCCAGGGCGCGCTGCACTGATATAAGGGCGCAAAGCAGGGGGCAGTAATGAGTACGACCGACGACACCAGCAGGCCCGGCGAGGCAGCCCGCGTCGCGGCCGCGCTCGAGGCCCAGACTGCCCTGCTCGGCGCCAACTACGACAACGACTACCGCGCGCCGTTCTGGCTGCCCGGTGCGCACATCCAGACCATTGTGCCGGCGCTCTTCTCGCGCCTGCCCGCGCCCGCCTACCGGCGCGAGCGCTGGGACACACCAGATGGCGACTTCATCGAAGTGGACTGGCTGGACGGCAAGCATGCCGGTGCGGATTCACACAACGTCCGCAACGCCCCGCTTTTCGTCCTGTTCCACGGCCTGGAAGGCGGCTCGAGTTCCCACTACGCGCGCGCGCTCGCTGCCGCCGCGCACGCGCGCGGCTGGCATGCGGCAATCCCCCACTTTCGCAGCTGCAGCGGTCCATTGAACCTGCTGCCGCGCTTCTACCATCTCGCCGATTCCGCCGAAGCCGATTGGGTGCTGCGCCGCTTTGCCGCCCGCCACGCAGGACCACTCGTCGTCGCGGGCGTGTCGCTCGGCGGCAACGTGCTGCTGCACTGGCTCGCGCAGCGTCGCGAAGACGCCGCGATCGTCGCGGCCGCCGCCGCGATCTCCACGCCGCTCGACGTGCATGCCGGCAGCGAAATGCTGACGCAGGGCTTCGGCATGGTCTACACGCGCAGCTTCCTGAAGACGCTGAAGGCGAAGGCGCTCCAGAAACTCGAGCAGTACCCCGGCCTTTTCGATGCGCAAGCCGTCCTCGCCAGCCGCACGATGTACGAATTCGACAATGTCGTGACGGCGCCGCTGCACGGTTTTCGCGACACCCACGACTACTACACCCAGGCGACGATCCGCCCGAAACTCGGCGAAATCGCCGTCCCCACGCTCATTCTGAACGCGCGCAACGATCCGTTCCTGCCGGGCCGCGCGCTGCCCGCGCGCCACGAAGTGAGCGCCGCCGTCGAACTCGATCAGCCCGCGCACGGCGGCCACGTCGGCTTCATGACGGGACCGTTCCCCGGCCGCAGCGACTGGCTCGCACAGCGCGTGTTCACTTATCTCTCGCCTTTCCTCTCTCATGGATGACATCGTCAAACAGGCGCTCGCGCGCTGGCCCAACGTCCCGCATTGCACGGGCTGGCTGCTGCTCGACGCACGCGGCAACTGGCGCATGCGCGACGAGGCCGCCCAGGCGCAGAACGCACCCGGCACGGCGATCCGCCACGAAGCGCTGCTTGGCTTCATCAACCGCAATTACGAGCGCGATGAACATGGCCAGTGGTACTTCCAGAACGGGCCGCAGCGCGTGTACGTCGAGCTCGAATACACGCCGTGGATCGTGCGTCTCGCCACGGGTCATGACGGCGGCGGCGATGCGTTGACGCTCACCGATCAGGGCGGTCAAGGGTTCGAGCCCGTGGCCGCCTACCTCGACGAAGCCGGCAGCGTGATCTTTGCCGATGCGAGCACGCCGCCGCGCGCGGCGCTGCTGCACGACCACGACCTCGATCTCTTCACCGACCACGCCACGCTCGCGGACGACGCCGGGAGCGGCACGTTCCACTGGCGCGCCGGCGCCGCGCTGCCGCTGCAGCCGATCGAGCGCGCCGACGTGAGCGCGCGCTTTGCCTTCGTGCCGAGCCCGGCGCGCGCCGAGCGCGAAGCGCAGGCCGCGGAGCACAGCGCGAGCGGCACGCCGCCTGCATCCGCAGACTGAACGTCGGCTCAGCCGCGGCCCTCATCCTTCTCGTCCTGGCGCTCCTGCTTGTAGCGCGCTTCGAAGTCGTGCAGGCGCGCTTCGATGGTCGAAAGATCGTAGTAGCCCACCGATTTCATGTCGCGCGCCTCCTTGAGCTGACGGATGGCCGAGGGCCAGGCGCCGTCGAGCGCCAGCTTCTCCGCCATCGCCCGATGCTGTGTGAGCGCGTCGCCGAGTCCTGCGCTCGCCTGCGCCAGATAGAGCCACCATGCGTCTTGCTGCGGTTCGGCCTCGGTTTCGCTGCGCGCGAGCGTCTGCGCCTCCTTGAAGCGTCGCGCCGCGATCAGCGCCTGCAGCAGCGAATCGGTAGCCGCGTGGGAGCCTGGCCACGCCTTGTGCGCGGCCTCGGCCAGCCGCACGGCGTCGTCGGTGCGGCCTGCGCGGCGCGCGATATCCACCGCGAGCACGTCGAGACTCGGCGAGTTGCGTGTTTTGCTGCCATCCGCGGCCTCGAACTGTGCGAACGCCGCGCGCGAGTTCGCGAGCGACGCCGTGGCGTCGTCGTAGCGCTCCAGCAGCATCTGCGCGCAGGCAATGCCATACCAGTTCGCGGCAACGTTGAGCGCCGTACGGTCCTCGAGCTCCGAGCGCAAACGCGAAACCTCGTCGATGTACTCATTGCGCGTACGGTCCTGAAGCACACGCACGCGTGCGCGCACAAAACCGTACTCGGGTGCCTGGCGCGGCTGGCGGTAAGCGGCGCGGCGCGCGCGGTCCTGCATGTCGGCGATGCGCTCGCCGGTGAGCGGGTGCGTACGCGCGTAGGCCGGCACGCCCGTGTCTTCCATCGAATCGCGCTCGAGCCGCTCGAAAAACGCCACCATGCCCCACGGGTCGTAGCCTGCGCCCGTGAGCAGCTGGAAGCCCACGCGATCGGCCTCGTGCTCCGCGGCGCGCGAGAAACGCAACTGGCTATCCACGGCATACGCCTGGCTGCCGAGCGCAATCCCGGCGCCCAGGTCGCCGCTATGCGCGAGCACGCCCGCGAGAATGCCGAACAGCACGCCCGCCAGCGCGGCAAGACCCGTGCGCTCGCTCTCCGAAAGCATGCGTGCGATGTGCCGCTGCAATACGTGGCCCATTTCGTGACCGAGCACGGAGGCGAGTTCGGATTCCGTTTGCGTGACGACGATGAGCCCCGAGTTCACGCCGATGAAGCCGCCCGGCAGCGAAAACGCATTGATCTGGCCGTCGCGGATCGCGAATAGATCGAAGTCGGGCCGATACCCGCCGATGAACTGCGCGCTCGCGGCCGCCGCGAGGCGCGCGGCGACCGAATTGAGGTAGTCGCGCACGAGCCAGTCGCCGATATAGTCGGGGTCGCGGCGAATCTCGCGCATCACGCGCTCGCCGATACGGCGCTCGGCCTGCGGCGTGAGCGCGCCGCCTGAGCCGTCGCCGAGGTCGGGCAGTTGCGGCACCCAGGCGGGGGCGCGCACACTGGTATTGCCACTCGAAGACGAGGAAGTTGCGCCTGATTGGCCTTGCGCCGAAAAGCGGCTCTGCGCGCCGCCGTAAGTGCCGAACACGCCCTGCGCGATCGAGGCGGGGACGACAGGATCCGCCGCGTCGTCGAACGGGCCGCTGACGAGTGCGGGCGCCGCATTGGGCCCATTGGGCCCATTGGGCGCATTGGCTGCATTGGGTGCGAAGCCGGAGGGGGCCGGGACGGGCTTCGTGGCAGTTGGCGAGGCCGCGCCGAGATTGAGCACGGGGGCATTCGACGCCTGCGCGTACGCTTGCGGCGAAAACGCGAGCGACACGCACAACCATGCAGCAAGCAGCCGTTTCAGACGCATTGATGACAGGATCGGGGAATGCGGAACACTGGCGCGGCGGCGCGCCCGGTGCGGACCGCCTGCGCTCGCTTGAGCTCACCAATCAATTGTAGCCCGCCTTACAACCCTTGCGGCCCGGCAAGACGCCTGGAAAGCGCGGCGTGCCGCACTGTTAAGATGGGTACCCCTCAAGGAAGAACCCACCATGCCTGAACTCACGCATTTTGACGCAGCCGGCGACGCCCATATGGTCGATGTCGGCGGCAAGGCAGAGACCAAGCGCATTGCGCTCGCGAGCGGCACGATCCGCATGTTGCCGGAAACCTTCGCGCTGATCCGCGACGGCCACGCGAAAAAAGGTGACGTGATCGGCGTCGCGCGCATCGCCGCGATCCAGGGGGCGAAGCGCACCTCGGATCTGATTCCGCTGTGCCACCCGCTCGCGATCACACGCGTGAAAGTGGACTTCGCGCTCGATGAAACGCTGCCCGGGGTTCACTGCACGGCGCAGGTGGAAACGCTCGGCCGCACAGGCGTGGAGATGGAAGCGCTGACCGCGGTGCAGGTCGGACTGCTGACCGTCTACGACATGTGCAAGGCCGTGGACCGTGGCATGACGATCACCGACGTACGCGTGCTGGAGAAGCACGGCGGAAAGTCGGGGGATTGGGTAGCGGAGCGTTGACGCCATGACGCTCGACGAACTGCTCGCCCAGGTGCTGGCCTTCCGCGACGAGCGCGACTGGCAACAGTTTCACACGTTGCGCAACCTGATCGTCTCCACGAGCATCGAGGCAGGCGAGCTGCTCGAAACGGTCCAGTGGAAGACCGATGCGCAGATCGACGCACAGCTCGCCGATCCCGCTCAACTCACACATCTCAAGCACGAATGCGCGGACGTGTTCCTCTACCTTTTGCTGGTCGCGCATACCGCCGGGATCGATCTGGTCGAAGCGGCAGCGGAAAAGCTCAAGCTGAACGCGCAGCGCTACCCTGTGGAGAAGGCGAAAGGCAGCGCCACGAAATACTCCGAGCTTTGATTGGCGGAGCTGCGGCGCAGAACGCGGCGGCGAGCTGACTCGCCGCCCCTTCACGCACGAGCCACGAGGCTCAATCCTCCGAATCGTCCTCGTCGTCTTGTTCGACCGACTTCGCCGGCGTCCCGTATTTCTTGACGAGTTGCGCCCTGAAGTCTGCGAGCGTGGGCTGCTCGTCGAGCACGCCGTAGAGTGAAGCGAGTTGCGTCTGCCAGTCGTGCAACTCCGTGGCGAAAATGCGCAGGCGCTCCACCGTATCGAATGCGCCCGCCGTATCGCCATCCAGCGCCTGCAAAATCGCGTAGCGGCGCAGCACCGTCTCTCCGGGCAGCAGCGCGATGGCGCGCTGGTGCGCGTAAAGCTTGCTCGACAGGCTCGCGGTGTTCATTGGCAACAACGTGGCCATGCCGTAGTCGCCCCATGCGCCGAACAGGCGCGAAGGATCGGCGGCGTAATCGCGCGCCGGGTGCTGTCCGTAATACAGCACCTCGGCGCGGTTGTAGTCGCGCAGCACCGGGTACAGCGCTGCGACGCCGCCGAACACGACCACCGCATACGCACCGAGCGAGACGCGCGACGGCACGACACGCAGCGGCTTCGTCTCCAGCAGGCCGAACACGAACATCGCCGGCAGCAGGAAGAACATGTACTGCTGCGGATATTCGACGAGTGCATGCATGACGAGCACGCCGATCAGCATGAAGCCAAACACGCGCTCGGCGGTGTGCGGCGCGCGCAGCCCGCGCACGAACCACGCGACGAGCCCGATCACGACGATGGCAAGACCGACGAGGCCGGTCTTCGCAAGCAGGTCGAGGAAGATATCGTGCGCGTTGTTGGCGATCTCGACGCCGCCAAGCGAGCGCACCAGCTCGAACTGATGCACCGGGAAATCGCCCCAGCCAACGCCTAGCACCGGATGCGACTTGAACATCGTCCAGCCGTAGCGCCACAGCGCGAGGCGCGGCGCGATCTGGCTGGCGTCCTTCATGCGCTCGGCGGCCGACTGCGCAAGGTCCAGGCCGTAGTGGACGTTGGCCCAGCGCACGCATGCGTTCATGCCGAAAAAGATCAGCACGAGCACGACAGGGAGGATCCAGGCGCGCACGGCGCTGGCCTTGCGGCCCGAGCCCGCCGCCGATGCGCGGCCTTGCGCGCTCGCACTGCGTCCCTCGCCTGCTTCGCTGCGGCAGCCCGTGAGCGCGATCCACAGACCCGCGACGAAAATCACGCCCATCTGCAGCCACGGCCCGCGCGACACCGTGAGCGCGAGGCCACCTGAATAGATCGCGGTCAGCACGCCCCAGAGCAGGATGTTCAGACGCCGCGTGAGCACGAGGTACATCGCACCCGCCATCGCGAAGGCGATATAGCTGGCCAGGTGATTGGCCTGCGCCATGTTGCCGAACGGCCGGCGATCGACGGTAATGTTGTACGCCACCACGAGCGGCGTGACCTTCGCTTCCAGGTGAAAGAGCTGGATCACCTGGCTGAACACGGCGAAGAGGCCGCCGAACTGCAGCGCGAACGCCCCCCACACGAGCGCCGACTGCATGAGGCGCGCGCGCGTGATGGTGTAGCCGGCGTGGGTCGCGAGGAAGGCGGCGAGCAGATAACCCGCGCCGAGCCAGTTCATCGAAGGCTCCGCAAGCGGCAGTGCGAACGTCTGCACGATCAGCAGCAAGCCGAAGAAAAACGGCACGAGCGCGACCGTGGGCGACGCGAAGCCCTCGCCCGTGCGCGCCGGACGAACGAGCAGCAACGTCGCGGCGCCCATCAGCACATAAAGTGTCAGTGCAACGAATTCCGCGTAGAAAGTGGGAATCGGATAGGTGTGGTTGACGACCGCATACGGCAGCGTCAACGCGAGGGCCAGCAAGACGAACGTAAGGTAACGCGCAAAATTGGAAGGCATGGTTGGGCGGGGGCGTTCAGCAACGGGGCACTATACAAAACTTTTCCCCCGCTGTGCGGGTGCGGCCGGTTGGGTCGCATCCACATGCGCTGCGCGAGTGCGCTTGAAAGCGCTCACCGTTGCCCCCGCACCTACGCGCAAACCTTATGCGCGGCACTCCGGCGGCGCGAGATTGCCCGCCAGCGTTGCGGCGTCCACCGGCGATGGGCCCGCGCCGGGCGCGTCGAGCGACGAAGCCGTCTTGCCCGCTGCGAAGCACTCCCACGTAAGCGTGCCGCCCTGCACGCTGCCCTGTGCGAGCGCGGCGCGCGCGGTGGGCGCATCGGCGTTGTCGGGCACCGAGGGCACGAGGACGATCGTGTTGCTGCCCGCGGGCGCCACGCGCGAGGTGAAAGCAACCGTGATCTGACCGGTCGTGTCGTCGATATGCAGCGCCTGCACGTTGCGCGTGGCGGGCGGCACCGTATAGCCCGCGCCGAACGCGTTGCCGCTCGCGGCGTTCTCCGCCACGGCAAGGCGCGCGGAAGCCGCAAGCGACAGGCCCTCGCCCACGCGGCTGCGGGCGACGTAGTCCTGGTACGCGGGAATGGCGTAAGCGGCGATCACACCGACGATCGCGAGCACGATCATCAGTTCGATCAGCGTGAAGCCGCGCGCAGTCCAGCGGGCGGCAAGACTTGTGAGGCGCGAAAGTCGGGCAAAACACGCGCAGCCGTTGCGCGGCGGCGGGCTCATGGGAAGTGCGGATACGGTCATCGTCAGGGCTCCTGAAACAAGAAACGCCTGCTCACAGTCATGAACAGGCGTCTTGATCGTATCGGCGGCCCGCTTTGCGCATCAGTCGGCCAGATGGCCCAGGCGTAATGGCACAGCCATGCGCGCTCAGTGTGACTGCGGCCCCTGCGCATCGCTGCGCCGCGCGTTGCGGCGCCTGAGCCAGGACCCGAGCGCGACGACGAACACGGCTCCCGCCACGCACATGCCATATTCGGCCGCGGGCGTATCGAGCAGCGGCCAGCGGTCGCCAGCGGGGTCGTTGATGATGAGGCCGCCCGCGATCCAGCCGAGCAGCGCAGCGCCGAGCGTCACGATCACCGGGTAGCGGTCGAGCAGCTTGAGCACGAGCTGGCTGCCCCACACGATGAGCGGAATGCTCACCATCAGTCCGAAGATCACGAGCGCGATGCGATGGCGCGGATCGGCCGCTTCGGCAGCGCCCGCAATCGCGACCACGTTGTCGAGGCTCATGACCGCGTCGGCGACGATGATCGTCTTGACCGCGCCCATCAGCTTGTCGGCAGGCTTCACGTTGGCGTGCTCGAGATGACTGGGCGCGAGCAGCCGAACGCCGATCCATAGCAGCAGCAGGCCGCCTGCGAACTTGAGGAACGGCACGTTCAGCAGCAGCACGGCGAAAGCGATCAGCACCACGCGCAGCGCGATCGCGCCAGCGGTGCCCCACAGAATGCCGCGCATGCGTTGCTGCGAAGGCAGGTCGCGGCAGGCGAGCGCGATCACCACGGCGTTGTCGCCGCCGAGCAGGATGTCGATGACGATGATCTGGATGACAGCGCTCCAATGGAGCGACGCGAAAAACTCGAGCATGGATACGAAGACTCAGCCGGAACACAGAAGGGGCGGCTCAAGCGGCGAGCCAAATAAAAAAGCGAGGAGGCCATGACTGGCTCCCTCGCTTTTGTTCGGAAACCTCGTGAAAGGATTCCGCAAGCATATCAAAAAACGCTGGCCGCCCGCGCGTGCATGATGTGCGGCCGGCGGCGCATTTCGAATTTACAGCACCGACTTCAGCAGACGGGCCATTTCCGACGGGTTGCGCGTGACCTTGATGCCGCACGCGTCCATGATTTCCAGCTTCGCGTCGGCCGTATCCGCACCGCCCGAGATCAGCGCGCCGGCGTGGCCCATGCGCTTGCCCGGAGGCGCCGTGACGCCCGCGATGAAGCCGACGACCGGCTTCTTCATGTTGTCCTTGATCCACTCGGCGGCGTTCGCTTCGTCCGGACCGCCGATTTCGCCGATCATGATCACGGCGTCCGTATCCGGATCGTCGTTGAACATCTTCATGACGTCGATGTGCTTCAGACCGTTGATCGGGTCACCGCCAATACCGACTGCCGACGACTGGCCGAGGCCGATCGCGGTCAGCTGGGCAACCGCTTCATACGTCAGCGTGCCCGAACGCGACACGACGCCGATGCGGCCCTTGCGGTGAATGTGACCCGGCATGATGCCGATCTTCAGCTCGTCCGGCGTGATCGTGCCGGGGCAGTTCGGGCCGAGGAGCAGCGTCTTGCGGCCTTCGCGGCGCATACGGTCCTTGACTTCGATCATGTCGCGGACGGGAATGCCTTCCGTGATACAGATCGCGAGATCGAGGTCGGCCTCGACGGCTTCCCAGATCGCAGCAGCAGCGCCTGCCGGCGGCACGTAGATGACCGAAACGGTCGCGCCGGTGGCGTCCTTCGCTTCACGCACGTTCGCGTAAATAGGAATGCCTTCGAAATCTTCGCCGGCCTTCTTCGGGTTCACGCCAGCGACGAACGCTTCACGGCCGTTCGCGTACTCACGGCAAGCGCGGGTGTGGAACTGACCGGTCTTACCGGTGATGCCCTGCGTGATGACCTTGGTGTCTTTGTTGATCAGAATCGACATGTATTGACCTCTGTTCGTTTGGCGTCATGCGTCGCACCAGACCGCTTCTTGCGTTGCGGTGTTCGCGCCGGCACCACGCCATTCGTGTCCGGTGAAAATTACTTGCCTTCGGCAGCCGCGACAACCTTCTGCGCGGCTTCTTCCATGCTGTCTGCCGAGATGATCGGCAGGCCCGATTCGGCCAGCATCTTCTTGCCGAGGTCCTCGTTCGTGCCCTTCATGCGCACGACGAGCGGCACCTTCAGGTTCACGGCCTTCGAACCGGCGATCACGCCTTCCGCGATCACGTCGCAGCGCATGATGCCGCCGAAGATGTTCACGAGGATCGCCTTCAGGTCCGGGTTCTTGAGCATGAGCTTGAACGCTTCGGTGACCTTCTCGGTCGTGGCGCCACCGCCCACGTCGAGGAAGTTCGCCGGCTCGCCGCCGAACAGCTTGATGGTGTCCATCGTGGCCATTGCGAGGCCTGCGCCGTTCACCAGACAGCCGATGTTGCCGTCGAGCGAGATGTACGCGAGATCGAACTTCGAGGCTTCGACTTCAGCCGGATCTTCTTCGTCCAGGTCGCGGTAAGCGACGATTTCCGGGTGGCGGAACAGCGCGTTGGAGTCGAAGTTGAACTTCGCGTCGAGCGCGATGACCTTGCCGTCGCCGGAAACGTTCAGCGGGTTGATTTCAGCCAGCGACGCGTCGGTTTCCCAGAATGCCTTGTACAGGCCTTGCAGGATGGCGCGGGCTTGCGGAATCGAAGCAGCCGGCACGCCGATCTTCGCGGCGAGGTCGTCGGCCTGGGCGTCGAGCAGACCGGTCGACGGTTCGACGATGACCTTGTGGATCAGTTCCGGATGCTTTTCGGCAACTTCTTCGATGTCCATGCCGCCTTCGCTCGAACCCATCAGAACGATCTTTTGCGACACGCGATCAACGACGAGGCTGACATACAGTTCCTGCTTGATGTCAGCGCCTTCTTCGATCAACAGACGGTTGACCTTCTGGCCTTCCGGACCGGTCTGGTGCGTGACGAGCTGCATGCCGAGGATCTGGTTCGCGTATTCGCGGACCTGCTCGAGCGTCTTGGCAACCTTCACGCCGCCGCCCTTGCCTCGGCCGCCAGCGTGAATCTGCGCCTTGACAACCCAAACCGGGCCGCCCAGCTCTTCAGCGGCCTTGACCGCGTCATCCACCGAAAACACCGGGGTGCCGCGCGGGACCGCGACTCCGAATTTCCGCAGGATTTCCTTACCCTGGTACTCGTGAATCTTCATGCGTGATTCCTTCAGTCTGAGAGTTGGAGTGAACTTCGATTCCGCTGTTCTTATTCATGCGTGGCGGCGTCGGCCCTGCCCTCTTGGCTCGGGTTACTGCCGTCGCGCACGCTGGCGGCTTCCGCGCTGCGTTCTATTGAACGCGGCACATGGCCATACCAGCGCGGATAAAACTGCTTCACCGCTTCACCGTCGAACCGCAGCGCATGGCAACGGCCGAGCTGGAAAGGCGGCTTTTCACCGGCGGCCTCATTGCCTCCGGCGGTCTTGCCGAGTTCCGGTCCGGGCGCTTCGCCCGGCGAGCCATTCGATGTGTCCCACACTTCTCCGACGAACGCCTGGATCGCGGCGGTCGGCAATACGCCCAACATCTCTGTGAGATGCGTGCAGCCAACCGTGCCGGCGAGCAGCCGGCCCGCTTCGCGGCGGAAGTTCTGGAGGAGATTGAGCCCGATAAGGGCCCGATAGGCGGGTTGAACGTTCTGGCACTGACCGTCGTAAGGCACCCAGTCGGACGACGCTTCGGCGTCGATGACGTTGAGCTTGCGATCGATCGTAATACGCAGCCAGAGTTCATGGATCGGCAGACCATTGGGCCGGACACCGGCGGCGAGCGGCACGTCGCGTGGCTTGTGGTCGGTCAGGCACGCGTCGATGTCCCACAAGCCGTCTTCGCGCTCATAGGCAACCGCCCGAATGGCGCGCTGGTGGCGCAACTGGCGGGGCACGGGCGGAGAAAGCGGCATGCTAAAGGTAAGACCGGATTGGAAAACCTCGTGATTTTAACATACCGGGTATTTGAGACAGCCGCGAACACACAGGCCGGGCGGGGACTTGCCTGCGCGGATTTTTCGAGACGGCCGGCTCAGTTATCGGACCAGTCTTCCTCGAATCCCTTGAGGATCTTGCCGATGATCGACATCGAAAAGCCGCGCGCCGCGAGAAAGCGCGCCTGGCGCGCGCGTTCCGCAGGCGTCTCGGGCAACTGGCCGTACTTCTTCTGCCAGACCGTGCGGGCACGTACGAGCTCAGTCTCGCGCAGTTGCGAACTCACCTCTTCGATGAGCGTTTCGCCCACCGCGTGGCGCTTGAGTTCGCTGACGATACGCCCTGCCCCCACACGCGACGCGCGCCGGTGCACGACGCTTTCGGCAAAGCGTGCGTCGGAGAGCCAGCCCTCGCGTTCGAGCGAATCGAGCAGCACTTCGAGCGCGTCGGCGTCTTCGGTGTGCGGCATGAGCTTGCGCGAGAGTTCGGCGCGGCTGTATTCGCGGCGCGAAAGATAGCCGAGCGCGCGGCCCTTGAGCGAGCGCTCGGGGCGCTGCTTCGCCGTGGACGATTTTTCGCGCTCGCTGGCGCGTGCGGCGCGGCTGGCCGAGCTACGCTCATAGTGATCGGCTTGTGGTGCGCCGGATTCGCGCGCGGTTTCAACAGGCGCGCGACGCGACCGCTTGAATGATGTTTCGGACAGCGGCTCTGGCAGCACGTTTGCCGCCGCCTCATCAGCCCCGCTGAAGAAAGCCTCGAACGGTACTTCGAAGACCGCGCCGCCATCGTCGCTGAGATCGGCAGGCGAGGAATACGCCGCGCCAGAATGCGCAAAGCCGCGATCGCCCGCCTGGGCGTCGCGGCTTGAATGGCTTGAGCGGCTCGTGCGCGAGTCGGCAGGCTTCACGGCGGAGCGCCGCTCGGCGCCCCTGTCCGCAGGCGAACCCGCACGCGAGTTAGCCTGCTCGCCGGAAGGCGAGGACGTATGTGACCCGCCCTTGCGCATCAGCTTGCCTTATCTACGAGAGCCTGGAGGACTTACTCTTCGCCAGCGACTTCGACTTCGCCGGAATCGTTGACACCGTCCGGCATCGTGCTCACGCCAAGCGATTCGCGGATGCGGTTTTCGATCTCACGAGCAATGTCCGCATTCTCGCGCAGGAATTCGCGTGCGTTGTCCTTGCCCTGGCCAATGCGCTCGCCGTTATAGCTGTACCACGCACCCGCCTTGTCGACGATCTTGGCCTGCACGCCAAGGTCGACGATTTCGCCCTGACGCGAGATGCCTTCGCCGTACAGAATGTCGAACACGGCTTCGCGGAACGGCGGCGAGACCTTGTTCTTCACGACCTTCACACGCGTTTCGCTGCCGATCACTTCGTCGTTCTTCTTGATCGAACCGATGCGGCGAATGTCCAGACGCACCGACGAGTAGAACTTGAGCGCGTTGCCGCCCGTGGTGGTTTCCGGGTTGCCGAACATCACGCCGATCTTCATGCGGATCTGGTTGATGAAGATCACCATGCAATTCGTCTTCTTGATCGTGCCGGTGAGCTTGCGCAGCGCCTGCGACATCAGACGCGCCTGCAGACCCGGCAGCGAGTCGCCCATTTCGCCTTCGATTTCGGCCTTCGGCACGAGCGCCGCAACCGAGTCGATCACGATCATGTCGATCGAGCCCGAGCGCACCAGCGCGTCGGTGATTTCGAGCGCCTGCTCGCCCGTGTCCGGCTGCGAGATGAGCAGTTCGGGCACGTTCACGCCAAGCTTGGAGGCGTATTGCACGTCGAGCGCGTGTTCCGCGTCGATGAACGCCGCCGTACCGCCGAGCTTTTGCATTTCGGCGATCACCTGCAGCGTGAGCGTGGTCTTGCCCGACGATTCCGGACCGTAGATCTCGACCACCCGGCCGCGCGGCAAACCGCCCACGCCGAGTGCGATGTCGAGGCCGAGCGAACCGGTAGAGACTACCTGGATGTCCTCGACCACGTCGCCGTCGCCGAGTCGCATGATCGACCCCTTGCCGAACTGCTTTTCGATCTGCGCGAGCGCGGCGGCCAGCGCCTTGCTCTTTTCAGCAGTCAGCCCAGCCGAGCCTTTCTTGCTATCTTCCATGAATCGTCCTTTGCTATGATGAACGGCGTCTCGTGACCATGCGCACGCCTCATTCGGGCTAATGCACACGAACGCTGACACTGTATAAAAAAACAGTGGTTTTGGCAAGCCTTTCTGGCTATCCAGAACCGCGAATTTCGGGAGACCGCCGCGCGTCGCCTGGCCGCGCCTTCAAGGACGCGGCGCGGCGCGGGTGTTACGAGCCTAACTACGAGGTCAAAAAGCCTCGAAGGCGACGCTGGCGCAACATGCGAATCCTCATTGCCGAAGATGACAGCATACTCGCGGACGGGCTCGTGAGATCACTCCGCCAATCGGGCTATGCCGTTGATCACGTGCGTAGCGGCGTGGACGCCGATACCGCCTTGTCGATGCAGTCGTTCGACCTCTTGATTCTCGATCTGGGCCTGCCGAAAATGCCGGGCCTCGAAGTGCTGCGCCGTTTGCGCGCGCGCAATTCCAACCTGCCCGTGCTGATCCTCACCGCCGCCGACAGCGTGGACGAGCGCGTAAAAGGCCTCGACCTCGGCGCCGACGACTACATGGCCAAGCCCTTCGCGCTGAACGAACTCGAAGCGCGCGTGCGTGCGCTCACGCGGCGCGGCGCGGGCGGCGGCCCGACCGTCGTGCGGCATGGCGCGCTTGCGTTCGACCAGGTGGGGCGCATTGCGCGCGTCAACGACCAGGTGCTCGATCTTTCCGCGCGCGAACTCGGCGTGCTCGAAGTGCTGCTGCAGCGGCTCGGGCGGCTCGTCTCGAAGGAGCAGCTCGTCGACCACCTGTGCGAATGGGGCGAGGAAGTCAGCAACAACGCCATCGAAGTCTACGTGCACCGGCTGCGCAAGAAACTCGAAGCGGGCGGCGTACGCATCGTGACCGTGCGCGGGCTCGGCTACAGCCTCGAAAAGGAGGCGAAGGAAGCGCAGGCGGGTGCCAGCCAGACGCCCGCCCGGGCCGAGGCCAGCGCGCCCGACGCCACGCCGGCGATGCCCGCCAGCCACTACTTCAAGTAGGCGGAGTCGACGATGGCCGGGCGTCCTTCCATCGCGCGCGCCGTGCCGCCCAAGGGCGCCGCGAGCGTGGCCGGCGAAACTGCCTCGGGCGCGTCCGCATTCGCGGCCGACGCCCTCGACGACGACGCGCGCGACGCACGCTACGCCAATCCGTTCGCCCCGCCCGACGAAGCCGAAGCCGCCGGGGAGGCGCGCCCGCGCTCGCTCTTCGGCGAGATTCTCGACTGGATGCTCGCGCCCTTGCTGCTGCTCTGGCCGATGAGCATCGCGGTCACGTATCTCGTGGCGAAGTCGATCGCCAACGGCCCCTTCGACCGCGCGCTCGAAACCGACGCCTACGTGCTCGCGCGCCAGATCCAGCCCGTGAACGGCGTGGCCGAGCTGACACTGCCCGCCTCCACGCGCGACTTCCTGCGCGCCGATAACGTCGACAGCGTGTTCTATCAGGTGCTCGGCAGCCGCGGCGAGCTAATCGGCGGCGATCGCGACATGCCGCTGCCGAACGGCGACGACCGCCCGCCGCCGGGCCTCGTCGAATTCCGCGACGACACGCTGCATGGCATCGACATCCGCGTCGCCTATACAACAGTGGAACCGACGCATCTCGGCGCCAGCGATCGACAAGGTCAACCCGTGCTCGTGCAGGTCGCGGAAACGCTCGACAAGCGCCGCCAGCTCGCCAACGACATCATCAAGGGCGTGATCCTGCCGCAGTTCGTGATCTTGCCGCTCGCGATCCTGCTCGTGTGGTTCGGCCTCTCGCGGGGCCTGGCTCCCCTGCACGCGCTGCAGTCGAACATCCGCATGCGTCGCCCCGACGATCTTTCGCCGCTCGAAGCGCGCCGCGCGCCGCCCGAAATCGAGCCGCTCGTTACCTCGTTCAACGACCTGCTCACGCGCCTCGAACAGAACATGGAGCTGCAAAAGCGCTTCATCGCCGACGCCGCGCATCAGATGAAAACGCCGCTAGCGGGCCTGCGCACTCAGGCCGAACTCGCGCTGCGCCAGAACGCACCCGCCGAAGTGCACCGCTCGCTCGAGCAGATCGCAACGAGTTCCGAGCACGCCGCGCGGCTCGTCACGCAGTTGCTCGCGCTCGCGCGCGCGGAAAACCGTATGTCCGGGCAGGTCTTCACGCCCGTGGACGTGGCGGATGTGGCGCGCCACGCCGTGCGCGACTGGGTGCAGCCGGCGCTCGCCAAACAGATGGACCTGGGCTACGAAGGCCCCGAAACGGCCTACGGCAGCGGGGATGACGATGGCGGAGCGGCGGCGCGCGTCGAAGTGGACGGCAACCCGGTGATGCTGCGCGAGATGCTCTCGAACCTTATCGACAACGCGATCCGCTATACGCCCGCGAGCGGGCGCATCACCGTGCGCGTGCGGCCCGAACCCGCGGCGGGCGTGGTCCATCTCGAGGTGGAAGACACGGGCATGGGCATTCCGCCCGCCGAGCGCGAGCGCGTACTCGAGCGCTTCTACCGCATTCTCGGGCGCGACGGCGAAGGCAGCGGGCTCGGGCTTGCGATCGTGCGCGAGATCGCCACGATGCACGGCGGCACACTCACCATCGACGATCACGTCTATCAGGACACACCGCGCCTCGCCGGGACGCTCGTGCGCGTGACGCTGCGGCTGCGCGCGCAAACTTGAGCGGCATCGCCGGCGCTTTGGCGGCAGAACCACCGCGAAACTGACTGATCGCGTCAGAAAACCGGGATGGGACTTACCCTTATCCGATACGCGGCGCGCGAGTCAAAATTCGCACGTTAGAAGATGTTTGGATCGCAATGCGATATTTTTCTCGCGCATTAAGCGAACATAAGCGATTAGACCCCACTCCGACACTTCACTCGGAAACCCACGCGCGCGTCAGAAGCCCGTAAGTTTCCATTCCAATAATGCTTCGCAGGACCGCGGGTCTACGAGTCGCCTGCCCGACGGACCACACGCATATCAATACTGGAGACATATATGGCAACCGTTGGCGGACAAGTCTCGCACGCGCCGATGACCAGCGACGAAAAACGCGTGATCTTCGCGTCGTCGCTCGGCACTGTGTTCGAGTGGTACGACTTCTACCTGGCCGGATCGCTTGCGGCCTTCATCAGCAAGAGCTTCTTTTCCGGCGTCAATCCCACGGCCGGCTTCATCTTTACGCTGCTCGGCTTCGCCGCCGGCTTTGCCGTGCGTCCGTTCGGCGCGATCGTGTTCGGGCGCCTCGGCGACCTCGTGGGCCGCAAGCACACGTTCCTCGTCACGATCGTGATCATGGGTATCTCGACCTTCGTGGTCGGTTTTCTGCCCGGCTACGCGTCGATCGGCATTGCGTCGCCGGTGATCTTCATCGGCATGCGTCTGCTGCAGGGTCTCGCGCTCGGCGGCGAGTACGGCGGCGCTGCGACCTACGTCGCGGAACACGCTCCGCCCGGACGCCGTGGCTTCTACACCTCGTGGATCCAGACGACCGCCACGCTCGGCCTGTTCCTCTCGCTGCTCGTGATCCTCGGCGTGCGCACGTTTGTTGGCGAAGAACAGTTCGCCGCATGGGCCTGGCGCATTCCGTTCATCGCCTCGATCCTGCTGCTCGCCGTTTCGGTGTGGATCCGTCTGCAACTCGACGAATCGCCGGCGTTCAAGCGCATCAAGGCGGAAGGCAAGATCTCGAAGGCGCCGCTCAAGGAAGCGTTCGGGCAGTGGAAGAACCTCAAGGTCGTGCTGCTCGCCCTCTTCGGCCTCACGGCCGGCCAGGCCGTGGTCTGGTATACGGGCCAGTTCTATGCGCTCTTCTTCCTCACGCAGACGCTCAAGGTGGACGGCTCGAGCGCCAACATCCTGATCGCGCTGGCGCTGTTGATCGGCACGCCGTTCTTCCTGTTCTTCGGCGCGCTTTCGGACAAGATCGGCCGCAAGCCCATCATCATGGCTGGCTGCCTGATCGCGGCGCTCACCTACTTCCCGATCTTCAAGGCGATCACGCACTACGCGAACCCGGCGCTCGAAGCCGCGACGCAGCGTGCGCCGATCGTCGTGATCGCGAATCCGGACGAATGCTCGTTCCAGTTCAACCCGGTTGGCACCTCGAAGTTCACGAGCTCGTGCGACATCGCCAAGAGCGCGCTTTCGAAGGCAGGCCTGAACTACGAGAACGTAGCGGCCCCGGCAGGCACGCTCGCGCAGATCAAGGTGGGCGACGCGACCATCGACACGTTTGACGGCCGGGCGCCTGGAGCCAAGGAAGCCGGCGCGCTGTTCGAGAAGACGCTCGCGGGCACGCTGAAAGCGGCGGGCTATCCGCTGAAGGCCGACCCCGCGCAGCTCAACTGGCCGATGACGGTGGTGATGCTGACGATCCTCGTGATCTTCGTGACCATGGTGTACGGGCCGATCGCGGCGATGCTGGTGGAGATGTTCCCCACACGCATTCGCTACACCTCGATGTCGCTGCCCTATCACATCGGCAACGGCTGGTTCGGCGGCTTCCTGCCGGCAACAGCCTTCGCGATCGTGGCGGCGCGAGGCGATATCTACTCTGGCCTCTGGTATCCGATCATCATCGCGCTGGGCACCTTCGTGATCGGCATGCTGTTCGTGAAGGAAACCAAGGACTCGGATATTTACGCGCAGGATTGAGGCTGTGAGCGTCGCCGGGCGGGGCTTCTCGCCCGGCGACTGCCTTCCCTGCAGAAAAGATGACGAAGGGGGTTGACAACCTCCGGCTGCGCCGCGATAATTCTTTTCTTCGGCGAATTAGCTCAGCCGGTTAGAGCGACGGAATCATAATCCGCAGGTCCGGGGTTCGAATCCCTGATTCGCCACCAGTTGCAAAAGAAAGCCGCTGTCCCACAAGGACAGCGGCTTTTTTCATTTCCGGGTTCCGTGTTCGTGCCTGGCAAACCGATAACCAAAGTCCGCCAGACAGCGACACCATTCACCTGATCTGCTTGCGCTCCCGCTTCGTTTCGTACATCGAACGATCCGCGAATTCGATCAGCGCCGTCATCTCGGTGCCGTCTTCGGGCAGGATGGCAACGCCCACGCTCACGCCAAGATCGATGCGGCGTCCTTCGAACTCGAACGGCTCGCCCACGCTGTCCACGAGCCGGCGGCTGTATGCCTCGGCGTCCCCACGCCCCGCGATGCCCGGCAAGATCACTGCGAACTCGTCGCCGCCCACGCGCGCGGCCGTATCCACGCGGCGGCTGTGACGAGCGATGCGCGTCGCGGTCTCCCGGATCGCCGCGTCGCCGGCGCGATGGCCGTAGTGGTCGTTGATAGGCTTGAGGCCATCCATGTCGAGATTGAGCACACCGAGTCCGCCCGACGAGCGCACCGCGAGATCCACCGACTGGCGCAGGCGATCGTAAAAGAGCGCGCGATTAGGCAAGCCCGTGAGCGCGTCATGCGTCGCGCGCAGATAGAGCTCGCTCGTCTCGTGCCGCGCGGCATGGAACATCGCCGCGGCGATGAGTTCGGACATCAGCGAGAGTGTGCGAATGTCCTCGTCCTTGAAGGCGTCGACTTCCGAATTCGTGACTTTCAGAACGCCGACGGTCGTCTCGAGATGCTTGAGCGGCGTGACGATCATCGAGCGCAGGCCGGCGCGTCTGCAGGCCTCGCGGTCCACGCGCGGGTCGGTTTCGGAGTCGTCGCAGCGCAGGATCTCGCCCTCACGCACGCACAGGCCCGAAAGGCTCGTTTCGCGCGCCAGGCGCAATCCAAGCAGGTCCGCGACGTTGCCCGAGGCCGCGCGGTACACCATGTCCTCACCTTCGGCGAGCTCAACGACCGCGCCTTGCGCTCGCGTGAGTTGCTCGGTGCGCTCGGCCACGTAGGCCATCACGCCGCCGAGATCGAGCCCGAGCTTCGCGATGTCCGACTGCGCCTTGATGATTTCCAGCAGGGTTGCGTTGTCCAGTTGCGTGTCTTGCGCTTCGTTTTTCTTCATCGCTTACCCGATAGCCTTGCCTTTAGACTTGCTGACGGCACTGAAAGCCAAAGCGCCGTTCGATCGGGCTAAAGCATAGCAAACGTTGTTGATTGCGCCAGAGCAAACGTTTTACACCTGCAATTCGCTGCGCTTTTTGCGATTCGTTGCGTGTACACCCATTTGGCATACGCGTTCAGCGCTCGATGCGCTCGCGCGTCACACGCAACAGCGCTGCCATCGCGCGGCTCGCCGCATGGGCGTCGCGTTGCGCGATCGCATCGTACACAAGGGTGTGGTCGGGCAGCGCGGCGTTGAACACGTCGGCGCGCTTCGCATTCACGCGCAACTGGCCTTCGAGCGTGCGCTCGATCAGCGTGCCGAGCGGCACCAGCAATTCGTTGCGGCAGGCGCCCAGCACCGCGAGATGGAAACGCAGGTCCGCGCGCACCCACTCGTCCACATTGCGCGCCCCGGCCATGGCCGCGTGCGCGGCGGCGATCGAGGCAAGCGCATCGGCGTCGTGCGCGTTCGCGGCCAGTCCTGCCGCAAACGGCTCGATCATCTCGCGCATTTCCTGGAGCTTGAGCGCGAAAGCGAGCGGCGGCGCCACGCGCGCGTACCAGTCGAGCACGTCGGCATCGAGCAGGTTCCACGCTTCGCGCGCCCGCACCCGCGTGCCCACGCGCGGGCGCGACTCCACGAGCCCTTTCGAGGTGAGCGTGCGCAGCGCCTCGCGCAGCACCGTGCGGCTCACGTCGAACGTTGCCATGAGTTCGGCCTCGCGCGGCAGGACCGTCGCGGGAGGGTAGTCGCCGCGCAGGATCGCGCTGCCGAGTTCGTAGGCCACGGTACCGTGCAGATCGCGTTGAATCGTCGTTCTCCTGGATATTGGGAAGCGCTGCCAAATAATACTATTAATAGCACTTAAAGGCGAATATTGCAGTAGCATGTGCGCTTGAAGACGTTGCCGCTCGCGTGTGGTGCGAGCGCCGCCCTACCGCTCAGGTCATGGAGACACCGCATGAAAATCACCAAGCTCGAAACCTTCGTCGTCCCGCCGCGCTGGCTCTTTCTGAAGATCGAAACGGACGAGGGGATCGTCGGCTGGGGCGAGCCGATCGTCGAAGGCCGCGCGCATACGGTGGCCGCCGCCGTCGATGAACTCGCTGACTACCTGATCGGCCGGGATCCGCTCCTCATCGAAGACCACTGGCAGGTGATGTATCGCGCGGGCTTCTACCGCGGCGGCCCGATCTCGATGAGCGCCATTGCCGGCGTCGATCAGGCGCTCTGGGACATCAAGGGCAAGCATCATGGCGTGCCCGTTCACGCGCTGCTCGGCGGCCAGGTGCGCGACAAGATCAAGGTGTATTCGTGGATTGGCGGCGACCGTCCGAGCGACGTCGCGAACAACGCGCGCGCCGTGGTCGAACGCGGCTTCAAGGCCGTGAAGATGAACGGCTCGGAAGAACTGCAGATCATCGACACCTTCGACAAGGTCCAGGGCGTCATCAACAACGTCGCGGCCGTGCGCGAGGCCGTGGGCCCGAACGTCGGCATTGGCGTGGACTTCCATGGCCGCGTGCACAAGCCCATGGCCAAGGTGCTCGCGAAGGAACTCGATCCGTTCAAGCTCATGTTCATCGAAGAGCCGGTCCTTTCGGAGAACGTCGAAGCGCTGCGCGACATCGTCAACCAGACGAGCACGCCGATCGCGCTGGGCGAGCGTCTGTATTCGCGCTGGGATTTCAAGCACATTCTCGCGGGCGGCTACGTCGACATCATTCAGCCCGACGCCTCGCACGCGGGCGGCATCACCGAGTGCCGCAAGATCGCCGCGATGGCCGAAGCCTATGACGTCGCGCTCGCGCTGCATTGCCCGCTCGGGCCGATCGCGCTCGCCACCTGCCTGCAGATCGACGCGGTGAGCTACAACGCGTTCATCCAGGAGCAGAGCCTCGGCATTCACTACAACAAGGGCAACGATTTGCTCGACTACATCAGGAATCCCGAAGTATTCAAGTATGAAGACGGCTTCGTCTCGATTCCGCAGGGCCCGGGTCTCGGCATCGACGTGAACGAGGAGAAGGTGCGCGAGATGGCGAAGACCGGTCACCGCTGGCGCAATCCGGTGTGGCGTCATGAAGATGGCAGCGTCGCCGAATGGTGATGCGCAAATGAACGCCGAAACGCGCGGCGTGCAACGTAACGTGACACGCCGGGCGCCGCGCGTTTCGGCGACGTAACATTTCGCGTGGCTTTGCGCGCTGATGCGCGCGCGCTCGCGAACCGCGCGAACGGCTTATGTCGTTTGCGCACACAGCCAGTTCATGGAAAGCCGCGCCGCGCAACGCGCGGCCATCATCGAACCCACGTGCCGCCCGCGAACGCCATCCACTGGCCTGCTCCTTGCTGATTCCTTTGCAACCCAACCCCGGTGTTGCAAAGGATTCCATGGACGCGTCGATTCCCGACTATCTGATCCGCGAACAAGCCGCCGTCGGCGCACTCGTTGCCTTCGGCTTCCTGCGCGTGCTTGCCGGCGCAGTCGCTTTCGCGCGCGGCTGGCGCATTGGCTGGGTCGAGTACCCCATGATCGGCGCCGCGGCGCTCTGGTGCGCGCCGCAACTCATCGCGCTGATCGCCAATTCTTCGTCGGTGGCCGCTCTCGCGGAACTCGAAGGCAGCGCCACGGGCTGCGCCATCGCCCTCTTCTTCGCACCGATCCTGAGTCACCGACTCGGCTACGAATAAGTTCCACCGACGACGTTTCAGCCCTGCAACACGTAGCCCGGCACGCTGCGCGCGAGCGCGGCCGCCGCCACCAGCACGCCAGTCATCACGATCGCTTCGAGATGGATCACGTTGACGAAACGGCGCGCCGCCGCTGTCGACGCCGCGCGCCGCAACTCGGGCATCGCCACGAGCCGGTTGAAGCCGCCCATTGCGAGCGCGAGCAGGACGAGCACAGCCTTGAGCATCAGCACGCGGCCCCAGGTGCTGCCGACGATGGCGTCGATCGAGCCGCCGCTGCCGCGCAGCGCGTCGAACACGCCCGTCGCGATCACGAAGCCGACCGCGAAGAACGCTACGTTCGAAATCTGCCCCGCCGTGCGGATCAGCACGCCACGCGCCGTCGATGCGCCGAGCGCCGGCAGCACGGCAAGTCCCCCCGCCATGACGATGCCGCTCCACGCGCTCGCACTAAGCAAATGGAGGGTATGCAGCCCGAGCGCGGCTGAGGCGAAGCCCGCATCGGCGGCATGGCCGAGCCCCGCGCGCCCCGCGGCGATGGCGACGAGCGCGAGCCACAGCACGCCGTCGCGCGCCACACTCGAAGCCGCGAACGCGCAGCCGAGCAACACGAGCGCGCCGGCGAACGCGACGGTCCACGCGTGGCCAACGTGCGTTTGCGAGAGCACCGTGCCGACCACGCCGAACGCGCTGGGCAACGGTTCGCCGCTGACCGACGCGCTCTCGTAAAGCATCCACATGATGAGCGCCGCCACGAGCACGAACGCCGCGGCACGCAGTGAGCGTTGCGCACGCAGCCATGCGAGGCGCGCGGGCGCGACGGCCGTGCGGCCGTCCTTGTCGAGCCATGCGCTATAGAACGCCGAGCCGAGCGCGAATGCGTAGGCAATGTTGACGATGGCCGCCATGGCGACCTGCCCGATCCAGAGCCAGTCAGCTTTCATCGGACCTCGCCCTCCCGCGTGTTGCGGATCGCACGGACGTCGCGCGAAGTGGATCGGTCGGCTTGATGCAACGATAGGGAAAGTGCAATTGGAGTCATCGAGACAAGTGGCTAGGAAACAACATGAAAACGGCAACAGCAGCACGCAGACGCATCACATCGCGCGTCCCGCAAGCGGGCCTGCTTCGATAGCCGCCGCGCCATTCGGTTCAATGCGGGTTCAATGCAGATTCGAAGCAGGTTCAACGCGCGTTCCATGCGCGAGCACCGAGCCGGGGCACGAGACCGAACGCGGCGGCGGCATGCGCCCGGCATGAGGTCATGCATGAACTCATGCATCGAGCGGCTCGCCGAGTGAGGCTCGGGTGCGGGACAACCCCGTGTCACCGATTGGCGAACAGGTGCAGAATCATAACCGGCACTGCCGCGACGATCAGCCGCAAGTACGTCACGGTGGCGCCTCGAAGCCATCGGAGGGCGCTTGTGGCGCTTGTGGCGCATGTGGCAAATGGTCACTATGCGTTCCCGATGCTAGAATCTGCTGCGTCGCCGCAGCGCGCACGGTCTTCTGCTTTCATCGCGCGCAGCCTAGAAGCCGGGCCGTTCGAAGCCTGGTCAGGTCCACGATAAAGATGGAGTTACGCGTGTCCCCAAGACGTATCTTCCGACCGCTCATTCCGCTCGTCGCGCCTCTGGCAGCAGCACTTTTGCTCGGGACGACCGGCGTTCTGAGCGCTGCGCATGCCCAGACGGCGGCCTCCGCGCCGCAGCCCAAGGCCCCGGACACGATCGCCTCACGCGTGCAGGGCTGCACCGCGTGCCATGGCTCGCACGGGCAGGGCACCGACAACGACTACTTCCCGCGTCTCGCCGGCAAACCGGCCGAGTACCTGTTCAACCAGCTAATGAACTTCCGCGAGGGGCGCCGCAAGTACCCTCCGATGAATTATCTGGTCACCTATCTCTCCGACGACTACCTGCACGAGATCGCGACGTTCTTCTCGCAGCAGCGGCCGCCCTACCCGCCGCCCGCGAAACCTTCGGTCGGCAGCGACACGCTCGCGCGCGGTCAGCAGATCGTCCTGCACGGCGACCCGGCCAAACAGGTGCCCGCCTGCGCGGCCTGCCACGGCGCAAAGCTCACCGGCATGGAGCCGGCCATTCCGGGTCTGGTCGGTCTGCACATGGATTACATCAGCGCGCAGATCGGCGCCTGGCGCTCGGGCTCGCGGCATGCGAAGGCGCCCGACTGCATGCATGAGATCGCCACGCGCCTCACCGACGAAGACGTGAACGCGGTCGCGGCCTGGCTCTCTACGCAGAGCGCGCCGCAGAACCCCGTGCCGGCGCCGGCTGGCTCACTCAAGACGCCGCTTGCCTGCGGCAGCGAACCGCAATAAGGCGCCGGGGAGACAGCCAATATGAACCGCAAGTCCCTGTTCGCACTTTCCGCCGTCGTCGTGGCCGCCGCCGCGGCTCTCGTCCCGGTGCTCTGGTCGGGCACTCACTATCTGCACAATGGCGCCGCGCAGGCCGCGACACCGGTCGACCAGGCCGATCTCATCAAGAAGGGCGAGTACCTCGCGCGCGCTGGCGACTGTATCGCCTGCCACACCGTGCGCGGCGGCCAGATGTTCGCGGGCGGCCTGCCGATGGCCACGCCGTTCGGCACGCTCTACACCCCCAACATCACGCCGGACGACCAGTACGGCATCGGCAAGTGGAGCGCCGACGACTTCTATCGCGCCATGCACACGGGCCGCTCGAAGGACGGCAGCCTGCTCTATCCGGCGTTCCCGTTCGCGAGCTACACCAAGGTCACGCGCGCCGACGCCGACGCGATCTTCGCCTATTTGCGCTCGGTCCCACCGGTCAACGTGCCTAGTCGCCCGCACGAGCTCAAGTTCCCGTTCAACAACCGCAACCTGCTGATCGGCTGGCGCACGCTGTTCTTCCGCGAAGGCGAATACAAGCCCGATCCGACCAAGTCGGTCGAATGGAACCGCGGCGCGTATCTCGTGGAAGGCCTCGGCCACTGCGGCATGTGCCACACCTCCATCAACGCCGTGGGCGGCCCGGTCAACTCGGCGGCCTTCGCGGGCGGCCTGATCCCGCTGCAAAACTGGTACGCGCCGTCGCTCACGGGCAGCGAAGGCGGCCTCGGCGACTGGGACATCAAGGACATCGCAAGCCTCTTGAAGACCGGCGTTTCCGAGCGCGGCGCCGTGTTTGGCCCGATGGCGGACGTGATCCACAACAGCCTGCAATACCTCTCGGACGACGACATCCACGCGATGGCCTCGTACCTGAAGACCATTCCGCAGAAGAAGGAAGCGCCCGAAACGATGCAGATGGAGACTTCGGAAGCGTTCGGTGGCGAACTCTTGCAGCAAGGTCAGAAGATCTACCATGACCAGTGTGCAAAGTGCCACGCGGAAAACGGTCTCGGCATGCCGCCGAACTTCCCGCCGCTTGCGAACAACCAGTCGATCCAGATGCATTCGGCCGTGAACCCGATCCGCATGGTGCTCAACGGCGGCTATCCGCCGAGCACGGGAGGCAATCCGCGCCCGTACGGCATGCCGCCGTTCGCGCAGGCGCTCTCGAACCAGGAGGTTGCGGCGGTGGTGACGTTCATCCGCATGTCCTGGGGCAACAAGGGCACGCCGGTGTCCCCGCAGCAGGTCGCGGACCTGCGGTCGTCTCCGCTCGACTGACGGCTGTTTGCTATAGTGACGGTTGCCTGATAAGGGCGCAGTCCGCAAAGCGCGGGCTGCGCCCTTCGCTATTTGGCGCCGGGCCGTGCGGTGAAGGCGGTTCCGTGGCCCGTCAGGCCTGGTTTTGAACGCCGCGGTCGAGCACGGCGCCGTACGGGGTGGAACAATGTTCCACCGGCGCGCGCTGCGCTCACGAAGAACAAGGAGTGGTCGTCATGCACGCCGGTGAGCGTCTGAACAGCATTACTCACCTCGTGGGCGCGATGTTGTCGGTAGCGGGGCTGGTCTCGCTCGTGACGCTCGCGGCGCTGGATCACGACGCGTATAAGGTCGTGAGCTTTGCGGTATACGGGGCGATGTTGTGCGCGCTGTACACGATCTCGACGCTGTATCACGGCGTGCGCGGCATACGCCTGAAGGCGGTGCTGCAAAAGTGCGACCATGCCGCGATCTATCTGCTCATCGCGGGAAGCTATACTCCGTTCGCGCTCGTGACGCTGCGCGGGCCCTGGGGCTGGTCGCTCTTCGGCGTGAGCTGGGGCCTCGCGGCCCTTGGCATCGTCCAGGAACTCACGCTCGGGCGGCGCACGAGAATGCTTTCGATGGTGCTCTACGTGGTGATGGGCTGGCTCGCGGTGGTGGCGGTTCGCCCGCTCATCGAAGCCTTGCCGGCCGCGGGCACCGCGTGGCTGCTGGCCGGCGGCGTCATTTACAGCGTCGGTATTTATTTTTTCGTCAATGACGAGCGCATCCGGCACGGACATGGAATCTGGCATCTGTTCGTGCTCGCCGGGAGCGTCTGTCAATTCGTGAGCGTCGCGCGCTACGTCGCGTGACGCGTCAATGGGAAGACATCGCACGGCCGCCGCAGTGTCCGCGGCCGCACGATGCAACTTAACGCCAGACGACGGGTCTTGATAGACCCGTCCGTTCCATGAAGAAAAAACGCGGCGCGCGCACTGGCGCGCCCTCCGAACAACGCGAAGAAGCGGCTTCACCGGGCGCATTTGAACCCGGCAACACCGCTTTGGCGGCGCAGCGCGCCTTCGGGCCGCGAAGCGCCGCCCGCGCTACTGCAATACAACAGGTGTTTATGTCTTTCGATTCTCTCGGCTTGTCCGAACCGCTGGTCCGCGCAGTCAACGAACTTGGGTACAGCACGCCCACGCCTATCCAGGCACAAGCGATTCCGGCCGTGCTCGGCGGCGGCGACCTCCTTGCCGGCGCGCAAACCGGCACCGGCAAGACCGCCGGCTTCACGCTGCCGATCCTGCAACGCCTCACGGACATGGCGCCGGCAGCAGGTGGCAAGCGCGTGGTGCGCGCGCTGATCCTCACGCCCACGCGCGAGCTCGCCGCGCAGGTCGAAGAGAGCGTGCGCGCCTACGGCAAGTATCTGAAGCTCAAGTCCACGGTGATGTTCGGCGGCGTGGGCATCAATCCGCAGATCGACGCGCTCAGGCGCGGCGTGGATATCGTGGTCGCGACGCCGGGGCGCCTGCTCGATCACATGCAGCAAAAGACGATCGATCTTTCGCAGCTCGAGATTCTCGTGCTCGACGAAGCCGACCGCATGCTCGACATGGGCTTCATCCACGACATCAAGCGCGTGCTCGCGAAGCTCCCGCCCAAGCGCCAGAACCTGCTCTTCTCGGCCACCTTCGCCGACGAGATCAAGGCGCTCGCCGACAACCTGCTCGACTCGCCGGCGCTCATCGAAGTCGCGCGCCGCAACACCACGGCCGAAACCGTGGCGCAGAAGATCTATCCCGTCGATCGCGACCGCAAGCGCGACCTGCTCACGCACCTGATCCGCCAGCACAACTGGTTTCAGGTGCTCGTGTTCACGCGCACCAAGCACGGCGCGAACCGCCTCGCCGAGCAGCTCACGAAGGACGGCATCAGCGCGCTCGCAATTCACGGCAACAAGAGCCAGTCGGCACGCACGCGCGCTTTGAGCGAGTTCAAGGACGCCACGCTGCAGGTTCTCGTCGCCACCGACATCGCCGCACGCGGGATCGATATCGACCAGCTTCCGCACGTCGTCAACTACGATCTGCCGAACGTGCCCGAGGACTACGTGCACCGCATCGGCCGCACCGGCCGCGCGGGCGCGACGGGCGAAGCCGTGTCGCTCGTGTGCGTGGACGAGCATCAACTGCTCAAGGACATCGAGAAGCTCATCAAGCGCGCGGTGCCCCAGGAGATCATTCCGGGCTTCGAGCCGGACCCGAACGCGAAGCCTGAGCCGATCCAGCGCCGCAGCCAGCCGCAAGGCCGCTCTCCGCGCCAGGGACAAGGCCCTGGCCGCGGTGCGTCGAATGGCGTGAATGCCACGAACGGCCGGCCCGCGCAGGCGCGTGAATCGCGCGAATCGCGTGAATCGCGCGGCGGTAATCGTGAAGGTGGCCGTGAAGGTGGCCGTGAAGGTGGCCGCGAAAGCAACCGCGCGCACGCAGCCAGCGGAGGCGGCAACGGCGGCCAGCGCCCGGCCAAGGCGGCCTCGAACGGCGGCGGCGTGCGCACCGCCAAGCCCGTGAAACAGCAAGGCGCGAATCACGGCGCTCAAGGCGCGCGCGGCGAGCATACGCGTCGCGAAAGCCAGCGCGGCGTTTCGCATGAGAGCACACTGGGCCGCCCGCAACAACGCAAGCCGCAAGGCAACCCGGGCGCGCTGCTCGGCGGCCGCCCAGGCGGCAATTCGCGCCGCGACGGCAACGGCCAGCGCAATCGCTGATCTTCGCGTCCAGAAACGAAAAAGCCCGCTCTAGCAGCGGGCTTTTTGTTTTCGCGCGCCGATGTCTTAGCGGAAGAAGACGTGTTGCGTGATCTTTGCGAGCGGATAGTGCACGCCCGGCCGGATCTTCGCGGGCAAGTTGAGCGGCTTGAGCAGCATCTTCACGCACATGTCGGCGGAAAGATTGTGGCGCACCAGCTTGTTCACGCGTGCGGTGAGTTCGCGGCTATAGGCCTCGTCGCGCACGCGGTCGGGGTAGCGGCCCGCATACACATGGCGCAGCGCGATCTCGGAATCCTCGTTCCTGATCTCGATCACGCGGCGCATGAGCGCACCGAGTACGGCGAGACGCCCGTGCCCTTCTATCTGGTTGTACTTCTTGAAATAGCGGAAAAAGTGCTTGTAGTGGCGCACTTCGTCGCTGCGAATGTTGGCGGTGATTTCCTTGAGCACGGGCTCATCCGAACACTCGCCGATCGCGCGGTAAAGCGTGGCGGTGCCGGTTTCGACCACGCAGCGCGCGACCATTTCGAGCGCTCGCGTTTTCTCGAACTCCTCGAACGAACAGGTCGTCGAATACTCTTCGATGAAAGTCTGAAACGCCGCGTCCCAATCGAACTCGGGCCACACGTACTGGATGTACGTCTTCAGCGCGCGCCCATGCTGAAGTTCCTCGGGCTCCCATTCGCGGTTGAGCCACTCGGAGACCTCGGGGTCGCCGTTGAAAAACACGTTCAGGTTGCTGGTGTAGAGGTCGGAACCGCTTTCAATGAACGAAGAGGCGGCGAGGAGCAGCATCAGGTCTTCGTTGGCGGCGGCACGTTGACGGTCGATACGTGTGAGATCGATGTCTTCGATGCGCCAGGGCATCACATGGCGAGGCTCGTTGTCGTTACGCATTGTGTCCTACTCCCGAAGCGGCGTTTTACGCTCACGACGCGCGGCGCTCGGCCGGAAGCCAGAGGCCCGGCGAACTGCGCCAGTCACGCGCGGCGAACGATTCCAGCCATCCCTATTTCCATCTTAGCTGTACTTTTGCGTAGCTGCAGTCACAAAGCACAGACCGGGCCCGGGTCCCACAGTTCCAGAAATAGACGACTTCTCCGCATTACGTCATGTGACGCTCGCAGGCCGAGACGCAGACGGAATACCCGCGTGACTATCGCGCGCTCGATGCGTAGCGTATCGAACCGGAGTCGCACGCTGCGTGCCGCGGTGCGGTACAAACTTCAAGTGATTTCGCGAATCTGGACGGCTCGCACCACCGCTGCGTGCGTGCTCGAATGTCAAAGGGAATATTTTCGGGGCGTGGTTTGTACAACGCAGCGGCGTTGACTACACTCCAGTTCCCCGAGGCAGATCCCGGGCTGGATGCCGTTTTGGCCGCGCACAGGCGGTCCGGGCGGCCGGTCCCTCCGGCCAGTCGATCTGCACCGTCGCAGGCTTTCGCTCATACCACCGCATTCTTGTCGCTGCGCCGCCCTGCGGGCCGCAACCGGCGACCTCTGATGCGGCAACACGGAGAGAACGATGCTGAGTCCGCATGAATTCGCCACCCTGCTGCTAGTACAGGACGCCCCCAACCAGCTCGACATGGAGCGAGAAGAACTGGACGCCTTGCTCGAACGACAGCTCGTCCAACTGGAGCGCCTCGCATCCGGCCTTCAGCAATGGCGACTAACCGAAATCGGCGACTCTGCGTTGCGCGCCATCAAACGGTGTTCGTAGTCTGATCCCGCGGGCCGAGCACCCGCGCGGCCACAGGCTCCATTGCCCTTTATCGATTTGCGCGGACGCATGGATCGTCCGCCAGCCCGGCTTGTCGGGCACGTCCCCGATGCAGGCGCACGGCAGTAGACGTACGCGCCTGCAGTGCATGGTCACGCGGACCCGCGCGCTTCATGCCCGCGTGACCATTTTTTTGCGCGCTCGCCCTTGCGCGCGGCGCGTGTTCGTTCGCGCCATGCATGCCGGGCACTCGTGCCTCCTTGCGCGCGGGCGCGCGCACCCTGCCGCGGCACTATTCGCCTACCCGGCCCGCAGCGTGGGGTCGACCGCCGCCCGCCAGCTCAGCGCCTGCGCGCGCTGTGTATTGAGGAAGTTCACCCACTCAACTCGCGCCTCCCCGTTGCCGCTCTTGCCGAGCGCGGTGTATTGCTGCGCGAGTTGGGCCTGAAAGCCGCAAAACTGGTCCTGGGGCAGCCTGCCGCGCCGATTGGCGACCCATGCGTCGAAAATGGCCGCGTAGACGCCCGGCGCATACACACCGAAATCGACCGCCTGGCCGCCGCACATCTGCTGCAAAGCGGCGAGCGACGGTGCGCGCCCCCCGCCTTCCGGGCCCGGCGGCGCACCCACGCACCCCGCGAGCAGCACGGCCGCACCGATCATTGCAATTCCACGCATGATTGCCTCGTTGTCGTTTTCGACTGTTTGGAACGACTGGATCCCGACTTGGTTATTGTCGCACCGCGCCGCGCGAGCGACACCGTGGCGGTTCGGCCAAGTCGAGCGCAAATCGCTTTCCGGCTATGCTGGGTTCGACGCCACGCGCCTCATTGCGCGCCGGTCGCCGCAATGCCTACCGCTGCGCACCATCCAGGGAGACAGCACGATGCCTCCGTCGCACGCCGAGTCGTATATCCTCGCGCTGGACCAGGGCACGACGAGCTCACGCGCCCTGCTGCTCGAGCGCAGCGGCGCAATCGTTGCGCTCGCGCAGAAGGAATTCGCGCAACGCTACCCGCGGCCCGGCTGGGTCGAGCACGACCCTCGCGACATCTGGTCGAGCCAGGCAGGCGTCGCGGCGGAGGCGCTCACGCGCGCGGGCGTCGGGGCCGCCGCGATTGCGGGCATCGGCATCACGAACCAGCGCGAAACGACCATCGTGTGGGACCGTGCAACGGGTCAGCCCGTGTATAACGCCATCGTCTGGCAGGACCGCCGCACGGCCGGCTATTGCGATGAACTGAAAGCGCGCGGCCTCGAGCCGATGGTGCGCGCGAAAACCGGCCTGCCGATCGACGCCTACTTTTCGGCCACGAAAATCCGCTGGATTCTCGAGCATGTCGAGGGCGCGCGCGAAAAAGCGCGCGCGGGTCGGCTCGCGTTCGGCACCGTGGACACCTGGCTGCTGTGGCACTTAACGCACGGCGCGCTGCACGCCACCGACGTCACCAATGCCGCGCGAACAATGCTCTTCGACATCCGCACGCTGCGCTGGGACGACGACCTGCTCGCGCTCTTCGAGATTCCGCGCAGCATGCTGCCGGAGGTCCGTTCGTCGTCGGAGGTCTATGCGCGCACGGCGGCGTCGCTCTTCGCAGCCGAAATCCCGCTTGCCGGCGTGGCCGGCGACCAGCATGCGGCGCTCTTCGGACAAATGTGCATACGTCCCGGCATGGTGAAGAACACCTACGGCACCGGCTGCTTTCTCGTGATGAACACCGGCGCACAGCCTGTCGAGTCGAGCCACAACCTCGTCACGACCATCGCGTGGCAAGCGCTCGGGCAAACGCAATACGCGCTGGAGGGCAGCATCTTTATCGCGGGCGCGGTAGTGCAATGGCTGCGCGACGGGCTCGGCATCATTCGCAGCGCAGCGGAAATCGAACCGCTCGCGGCCAGCGTGCCGCACAGCGACGGCGTGTACCTCGTGCCCGCGTTCGCCGGCCTCGGCGCGCCGCACTGGAACGCGCACGCGCGCGGCACGCTGTTCGGGCTCACGCGAGGCACGACCGCGGCGCATATCGCACGCGCGGCGCTCGACTCGATTGCCTATCAGTCGTTCGACGTGCTCGCCGCCATGGAGGCCGATTCCGGTATGCGTGTGAACGAACTGCGCGTGGATGGCGGCGCCAGCGCGAACGATCTGCTCATGCAGTTCCAGGCCGATCTGCTGGGCGTGAATGTATTGCGGCCGCGCTCGAGCGAAAGCACCGCGCTGGGCGCGGGATATCTGGCTGGGCTCGCGGTAGGGTTCTGGCGCGATATCGACGAACTCCAGCAGTATTGGAGCCTCGAGCGGCGCTTCACGCCCTCGTTGCCGCGCGACGATGCGGCACGGCGCGTGGCCGGCTGGCAGCGCGCGATTGACGCGGCAAAAGCGTGGGCCGACGCCGGCAAGGCAAACGCCGTGGACGACGCTTGAGCCTCGCAGGCCGCGAGTGCGCTGCGTGCAAAAAGCAAAAGCACGTATGATTGGGGGGTTTCCACCTTCCCGCCTGCCTGGCTCAGGCGCGCGCAGCGGCCCGTTGCCGCGCGCCGCCCGGCCTCTCGTTTCACGCATGATCGACCATCTCATCTGCGACTGTGACGGCGTGCTCGTCGACAGCGAAGTCATCGCCGACCGCGTTCTGTTCGAAACGCTCAGCAGCACCTTTCCCGGCATCGATTTTCACGCCGCCGTGAATGCGGCGTTCGGCCAGCAGACCTCGCGCTTTCTCGCCGACGTCGCCGAACGCTTCAACCTCACGATGCCCGAGGACTTTCTCGAGACCATCGAACATCGTTGCGAAGCCGCCATTGCCGAGTCGGTGAGCCCGATCAACGGCGTGCGCGACGCCTTGCACCAGGTGACGCTTCCTGCCGCCGTCGTTTCGAACAGCCGGCTCACACGCGTGCACGCTTCGGTGCGGCGCGCCGGGCTCGACACGATCTTCGGCGAGCGCATCTTCAGCGCCGAGCAGGTCGCGCGGCCCAAGCCTTATCCGGATGTGTACCTGCACGCTGCGAAGCAACTCGGCGTGGAGCCGACGCGCTGCATCGTCGTCGAAGACAGCATTTCGGGTTTGAACGCGGCGCGCGCGGCAGGCATGAAGACGATTGCGTTCGTGGGCGCGAGCCACATTCCTGCGGGCTACGCCGACGTGCTGCGCGAGATGGGCATTACGCGCCTCATGGCGCACATGGAAGAACTGCCGGCGCTCGTCGAGGCCGGTGTGCGCGGCGAATTCGGCGACGTGCAGTCGTAAGGCTGCGCGCCCCACAGTCGCGCCGACCGCACAAGCCTCATACGCCGCAATGAAAACGAGACGTGGCGCCCATCGGCGCCACGTCCCTCACGCCGCTACTTCAGCGCGCCTCACGCCGGCTCGGCGCAGCGCTCGCGCGCCACGGCGAGCGACTCGCGAAACGCCACGAGCTCGGCAATCGAGAGCACCGGCAGATCGTGCAGCTTTGCGAAGTCGTCGACCTGCTTGCCGCGCGCCATGGTGCCATCCGGGTTCATCAGCTCGCACAGCACGCCGGCGGGCGCGAGGCCCGCGAGCACCGCCAGATCGACGGTGCCTTCGGTATGGCCGCGGCGCGCCAGCACGCCGCCCTTCTGCGCGCGCAGCGGGAACACGTGGCCAGGGCGCACGATATCGGCAGGCTTCGCGTTCGGGGCAATCGCGGCGCGGATCGTCGTCACGCGGTCGGCGGCCGAAACGCCCGTGCTCACCCCGTCGCGCGCTTCGATCGAGACCGTGAACGCGGTGCGGTTGCGGCTCTCGTTGTGGGCCACCATCGGCGGCAGTTCGAGCGCGCGCACTTTTTCGTCGGACAGACACAGGCACACGATGCCGCTGCATTCGCGGATGAAAAGCGCCATCGTTTCGGGCGTGAGGCGTTCGGCGGCGACGATCAGATCGGCCTCGTCCTCGCGGTCGTGGTCGTCCTGCAGCACGACCGGGCGGCCTTCGCGCATGGCTTGTAACGCGGCGGCAATGCGCGGCGGCACCGGCTCGGAATCGATGAACGGGAGATCGGCGGCGGCGTCGAGCGGCGCGCCGTGGGATGCAGCGAGAGTGGTACTGGCAGTAAGGGACATGTGAAACGCTCCTCGCGAGAGTTGGGCGAAAAACGTTTCAGGGCATTGCAAACAGACAGGATTCCCCGGCACACGTCATTCGGCAGGGATGCGGCGCGCCCCAAAAATGGGGACGCACGCACATCGGCCGAAACGCCGCGGCGGATGGGCAAACATGACCATCTGCACATCTTCTTTCATCCGGACTATGACCGTCGGCTCTGGCTTCGCACCAGATCTGCTGACCCTGCGCACGACACAATGAGGCTCGCGCAGGCGCTCGCGGGCTCGTCGACCTTGCCTTGCGGCGCGGCCGGCATACCGCCGGTGGGGAATTTCACCCCGCCCTGAAGACGCACTGATTACCGGTTCAACCGGCGGGCAAAGGATACAACAGGCTGCGCAACTGTGCAGCGCGAAAAAGTACGACTAGACAATTTTCTCGAAGATGCGACGCGGCTCATGCCGGCTGCGCCGCCACGGCTGCGACCGTCTCGGCCGTTCTGACCGCTTCGACGGCCGATGCCGCTTCGCCGCCAGCCGGTGCGGCTGGCACGTCCCAGCGCGGCGGCGTCTCGGCGTTGAGCGTGACGCGAAACACGCGCGCCTCGGTGTCGCCTGGGTTGCGCAGGCTGTGCGGCTGGTCGGCGTCGAATACGATCGCGTCGCCGGTTGCGAGCAGTTGGCGTCGCTCGTGCACGCTCACTTCGAGCGTGCCCTCGCTCACCACGAGGTTCACCGTCGTGCCGGGCAGGCGGCGCACGCCGGGCTCGGTGTGCAGCGGCGCGATGCGCAGTTCGTGGAATTCGGCGGCGGAGGGCTCCCCTTCCGGATAGAGCGCGCGCGCCGAATAACGCCCGTCGGCGGAAACGAGGCGCGACGCGCGCTCGGCGGGCAAATGCTCGAAGCCGTTCACGGCATGCCGCCGCAGGAAGGCCGAAACCGAGACCTTGAGCGCCGCCGCCACCTTGCACAGCACCTTGATCGACGGCACGCTGCGCGCCGACTCGACTTGAGCGAGCATCGCACGCGAGACACCCGAGGCGCGTGCGAGCGCATCGAGCGAAAGCTGGCGTTCGGCGCGCAGCCGGGCGAGGTTCACACCCACGAGATGCTCCAGCGTCTCGCAAGATCCTTCGGTGTGCGCAATATTGGGCTGTGCATCGCGGACGAGCGCGAGAGGTGAATGCATGGCTGCCTCCAGGCGCGCCGCGTCATTGCGGCGCAAGAGCATGAATGGAGGCAAGACTAGCATCGCAACTTGCCGCGCCCAACGAAGTTATCTTCACACTGTTATCAGTATTGCAGAGCGCGAATCCAGCATTGCTTTCGCGCCCTGTGCATAAGGCGCATTGCCTTCTGCACGGCCTTGCACATGGACCTCATCCCGCGCTCACGTATTCTGCCGCGCCGCCACGCGCGCATCGCGCAGCGGTACGGCGCGCGTGTCGTGCCGCGCCGCGCCGCCGCCCATGTGAGCACGAGCGCCGCCACCGAAACGGCCGCGGCCACCCACGGCAGCGAGTCGAGCGCCACACCGTGCGCAATGGCGAGACCCCCCATCCACGCGCCCATTGCGTTACCCACGTTGAACGCGCCGATATTCAACGTCGAAGCGAGATTCGGCGCCGCTGCAGCCTTCGCGACCACACGCATCTGCAACGGCGGCACGGTCGCGAACGCGGCGATGCCCCACACGAATACGGTAATCGCGGCGGGCCACATGGCGTGGCTCGTCTTCGTGAAGATGGCCATGACCACGGCGAGCATCACAAGAATGCCCATGAGCGAAGGCATCAGCGCGTGGTCCGCGAGCTTGCCGCCCAGTGTGTTGCCGAGCGTCAGGCCCACGCCGAACAGCACGAGCATCAGCGTCACGCCGCGCGGCGAGAAGCCGCCCACCTGTTCGAGAATCGGCGCGATGTAGGTGAACACGACGAACACGCCGCCAAAGCCCAGCACCGTCATGCCGAGCGCGAGCCGCACCTGCGGGTCGCGCAGCACGCGCACTTCGTGGCGGAGCCCGGCCGGGCCGCTGTCGTGATGGTTGGGCACCAGAGCCGTCACGCCGATCAGCGAAATCACGCCAAAGCCGCTCACGATCCAGAACGCCACGCGCCAGCCGAACTGCTGGCCAAAGGCTGTGCCGAAGGGCACGCCCAGCACGGTGGCAAGCGTGAGCCCCGTGAACATCAGTGCGATGGTCTTTTCGACCGCACCACCCGCCAGCTGCGCCTTACCGACGAAGGCCGCCTCTACCTCACCTGCAGCGAGCACGCGCTGCGCTCGCTCGACGACGCCAAGGCGGCCTTGCAGGAGGGCCAGAACGCGGTGCGCGGCAAGCTGCGTATTTCGGCGACGTCGGATTTCGGCCGCAATTTGCTGATGACCTGGCTCGACGAATTCCGCGCCCTTTATCCCGAGGTGCGTTTCGCGCTGATGCTGACCGATTCGCTCTCGAATCTCGTGCTCGAAGACATCGATCTCGCGATCCGCTTCGGCACGCCGCAAGACAGTTCGCTCGTGGCGCGTTGGCTAGCGCCGAACCGCCGCGTGCTGTGCGCCTCGCCCGACTACCTCGCGCGCTGTGGCGAGCCGCAGGAGCCGAACGATCTGGCCCGATTCGACTGCATCGTGATCGGCTCGGCGGCAGGGCCGGTGAACGAATGGCGCTTCACGCGCGGCGGCGAATCGCAGACCGAAACGCAGACCTATACGGTGCCGCTCGACGGCGCGCTCGAATCCACGGATGGCGAAGTGGTGCGCCAGTGGGCGCTGTGCGGCTATGGCCTCGCGGTGAAGTCGATCTGGGATGTCGCGGACGATCTGCGCGCCGGGCGGCTCAAGACCGTGATGCCCGAGTGGCGCTACCCCGACGCGCCGCTGCACGCGCTCTATCACCGCAACCGCTTTCTCGCGCCGCGCGTGCGGGCGCTGCTCGATTTCCTCACCGAGCGTTTCGCGCAGACTTCGGGCGAACTGGAGGCGCTCGTCCCCTGCACGGATCCAGCCGTTGCGACGCAAAGCCGAAGACGCAAACGGATATAATGGTGGATTGCGCAGATAGCGATCCGCAGCCGCATCCGCATTGGTAAATATTGGCAAATGCGGCGCCGGCAAAAAGAAGTGAAAAGCAACGCGGAACGTCCCAAGTTGCCAAACGCGCATGGCCAGAAACAGGATGCCGAAGCCGTCTCACGGCCGACTTCGCCGCACCCCGATTCAGCCCCTTAAAACACCGTAGTCCTGACGTGCAGACCGTGCATCACGCGCGTGCATCAAGCGGACGACGCCCCCAGGTCAACCACTGCGAACGGCGAAACCCGATGACCAAGAAAGTTTATGTAAAGACCTTTGGCTGCCAGATGAACGAGTACGACTCCGACAAGATGGTCGACGTACTCGGCGCCGCCGAAGGCCTCGTGAAGACCGATACCCCCGAAGACGCGGACGTCATTCTCTTCAACACCTGCTCGGTGCGCGAAAAGGCGCAGGAGAAGGTCTTCTCCGACCTCGGCCGCGTGCGCGAGCTGAAGGCAGCGAACCCGAACCTGCTGATCGGTGTAGGCGGTTGTGTGGCGAGCCAGGAAGGCGCCGCGATCGTCGCGCGCGCGCCGTATGTGGACCTCGTGTTCGGTCCGCAAACGCTGCACCGCCTGCCGCAGATGATCGACGCGCGCCGCGCCTCGGGCCGCGCGCAGGTGGACATCAGCTTCCCCGAAATCGAGAAGTTCGACCATCTGCCGCCCGCGCGCGTGGAAGGCCCGAGCGCGTTCGTCTCGATCATGGAAGGCTGCTCGAAATACTGCAGCTACTGCGTCGTGCCCTATACGCGCGGCGAGGAAGTCTCGCGTCCGCTCGACGACGTGCTCACTGAAATCGCGGGCCTCGCCGACCAGGGCGTGCGTGAAGTCACGCTGCTTGGCCAGAACGTGAACGCCTATCGTGGCGCTTTGACGGCCGGCGCGCACGATGTCGCGGACTTCGCCACGTTGATCGAATACGTCGCCGAAATCCCTGGCATCGAGCGCATCCGCTATACGACTTCGCACCCGAAGGAATTCACGCAGCGCCTGATCGACACCTACGCGAAGGTGCCCAAGCTCGTGAGCCACCTGCATCTGCCGGTGCAGCACGGTTCGGACCGCGTGCTCATGGCGATGAAGCGTGGCTACACCGTGCTCGAGTACAAGTCGATCATCCGCAAGCTGCGCGCGATCCGCCCGGACCTGTCGCTCTCCACGGACTTCATCGTCGGCTTCCCAGGCGAGACCGAAGAGGACTTCGAGAAGATGATGGCGCTCGTCGAAGAGATGAGCTACGACACGAGCTTCTCGTTCATCTACAGCCCGCGCCCTGGCACGCCCGCCGCGAATCTCGAAGACGACACGCCGCGCGAGGTCAAGCTCAAGCGCCTGCAGCACCTGCAGGCCACGATCGAAGAGAACGTGGCGCGCATCAGCCAGTCGATGGTTGGCCGAGTCGAGCGCATTCTCGTGGAAGGCCCTTCGCGCAAGGACCCGAGCGAACTCTCGGGCCGCACGCAGAACAACCGTGTGGTGAACTTCCCGGCGCCGCTCGCTTCGCATGCTCGCCTGATCGGCCAGATGATCGACGTGAAGATCAACCACGCGTACCCGCACTCGCTGCGCGGCGAACTCGTGCTCGCGCACGAAGACGCTTCGACGCTTGCGCATTAATCAGCGCATCCCAGGAATTCAGGAGTTCAGAGACACCTTGAAGCCCAATCAGCAGCATCTGGAATTCACCGCGCCGCGCGACGACAACGCGCGGCTCGCCAACCTCTGCGGCCCGCTCGACGAAAACCTGCGGCAGATCGAGCAGGCGCTCGACGTGACGCTCGCGCGGCGCGGCCATCGCATCACCATTCGCGGGCGTGGCGCCAAGCTGGCGCTCGCGGCGCTCGAGAACTTCTACAACCGGGCGCGCGATCCGCTCTCCGTCGACGACATTCAGTTGGCGCTCGTCGAAGCCCGGCACCCCGTCAACTTCGGCAGCAATTCGGCGAACGATCCGCGCGGCAATGGCAGCGGCGGCGTGCGCGGCAATGTGAACGGTGGCAACAGCGGCGGCAATGACGCCGCCGAAATCGACCCGCGTTTTCGCGGCGACCCCGATCATCCGTTCGACGAGCCCGCGCGCGAAGGCGTCGACGTCGAGGAACTGGGCCCGAAGCTCTACACGCGCCGCGCCGACCTGCGCGGCCGCACGCCCGCGCAGCGCGAGTATCTGAAGCAGATCATCTCGCACGACGTGACATTCGGTATCGGGCCCGCGGGCACCGGCAAGACCTATCTCGCCGTGGCCTGCGCCGTGGACGCGCTCGAGCGCGACCAGGTCAAGCGCATCGTGCTCACGCGTCCGGCCGTGGAAGCGGGCGAGCGTCTGGGCTTCCTGCCCGGCGATCTGTCGCAGAAGGTCGATCCGTATCTGCGTCCGCTGTACGACGCGCTTTACGATCTGCTCGGCTTCGACAAGACCGCGAAGATGTTCGAGCGCCAGATGATCGAAATCGCGCCGCTCGCCTACATGCGCGGGCGCACGCTCAATCACGCGTTCATCATTCTCGACGAGGCGCAGAACACCACGCCCGAGCAGATGAAGATGTTCCTCACGCGTATCGGCTTCGGCTCGAAGGCGGTCGTGACCGGCGACACCACGCAGATCGACTTGCCGCGCGGCCACAAGAGCGGCCTGATCGAGGCGCAGCATGTGCTGAAGGACGTGCGCGGCATCGCCGTCACGCACTTCACGAGTGCGGACGTGGTGCGCCATCCGCTCGTCGCGCGTATCGTCGAGGCTTATGACGCGCATTCGAAAAAGGATGAGGGCGTTGGCGACGCGCGCTAACGCCGCCGCCTGCGTCGTTTCACAGCTTTAGCCCCATGCCCCGCGCACCGAAACTCAAACTGACCGTGCAGTTCCCCGCCGCGAAGGCGTTCCCCGAGCACAAGGCCGCGCTGCCGCGCGCCACCGTGGCGGCGTGGCTCAAGGCCGCGCTCTTCGCGGACGCGGAACTGGCCGTGCGCTTCGTCGATGCCGAGGAAGGCCGCACGCTCAACCGCACTTATCGCGGCAAGGACTACGCGACCAACGTGCTCACCTTCGCCTATGCGGAGAGCGAGGACGATCCGGTCACGGGCGATCTGATCCTGTGCTGCCCTGTAGTGGAAAAGGAAGCCGCCGAGCAGGGCAAACCGCTCGCCGCGCACTACGCGCATCTGCTCGTGCACGGCGCGCTGCACGCGCAGGGTTACGATCACGAAGACGAGACCGAAGCCGAAGAGATGGAAGGCATCGAGACCGAGGTGCTCAACTCGCTGGGCTTTCCGGATCCGTACAAGTAAGTCCCCGCCATGAACGACAAACGCACGCCCGATTTCGCCGAACCCTCAGCACTGCCCGAGGCGGGCGATGCGAGCGTGCCCTGCCCCGGCTACCCGCCGGCGCTCGGCGAGTCGCGGCTCCTGAGCGAAGACGAGTTGCGTGCCTCGCTCGCCTGCACGCTGAAAGTGAATGGCTGGGACGGCGCGAACGACATCTGGCTCTTCGGCTATGGCTCGCTGATCTGGAACCCGGGGCTGCCCACCGTCGAGAACGTGCGTTCGCGCGTGCACGGCTACCATCGCGGGCTTTACCTGTGGTCGCGCGTGAACCGCGGCACGCCCGAGCAGCCCGGTCTCGTGCTCGCGCTCGACCGCGGCGGCTCGTGCGCGGGCGTCGCGTTCCGTCTTGCGGCCGAAGGCGTGATGCCGCACCTCGAAGCGCTCTGGCGCCGCGAGATGCCGATGGGCTCGTACCGCCCTGCCTGGCTGCCCTGCGTGCTCGCAGACGGCCGCCGCGTCGCCGCGCTCGCATTCGTCATGCGGCGCGATGTGGCGTCGTACACCGGCAAGCTTTCCGAAGCCACGGTGCGCACCGTGTTCGGCTGCGCGTCTGGCCGCTACGGCACGACGCTCGACTACGTGCGCCGCACCGTCGATGCACTGCGCGAGAGCGGCATGCGCGACCGCGCGCTGGAGCGGTTGCTCGCGCGCTGCGCTTGAGGTTGCGCTTATAGCGTTGACCAAACGGCGGTTCGCGTAACGGCACGCCGCTTTTTCGTCCACCGGGCGGCCACGCCGCATCTGCGTTAGGATTGATCTGCCGGTGTATGCCCTGCGTGTGGCATTACACGGTCGCGCCACAGGCATGTTGTATCCTTAACCCTCCGCAACAGCGCGCCCTGCCCCAAGCGGCAAAGGGCGCACCACCATGAACGACTCTTATCCCAGTCGACGCCAGACCGACAAACCGCAGGAAAAGCGCTCCCTGCTCGAGCGGCTGACCGACTTCATCTCGCCCGAGCCCGACTCTCGCAGCGAGCTTCTCGAAATCCTCCAGGACGCGCACGCGCGCAACTTGATCGACGCCGATTCGCTTTCGATGATCGAAGGCGTGTTCCAGGTGTCCGAGCTTTGCGCGCGCGACATCATGATCCCGCGCGCCCAGATGGACGCGATCAACATCGCCGAAAGTCCTGACGAATTCATTCCGTTCGTGCTGGAGAAAGCGCACTCGCGCTACCCCGTGTACGACGGCAACCGCGACAACGTGATCGGCGTGCTGCTCGCGAAAGACCTGCTGCGCTACTACGCCCAAGAGGAATTCGACGTGCGCGGCATGCTGCGCCCGGCCGTGTTCATCCCCGAGTCCAAGCGCCTGAACGTGCTGCTGCACGACTTTCGCCAGAACCGCAATCACATCGCCATCGTCGTGGACGAATACGGCGGCGTTGCCGGTCTCATCACGATCGAGGACGTGCTGGAGCAGATCGTGGGCGACATCGAGGACGAGTACGACTTCGACGAGGAAAGCGGCAACATCATCGCCTCGCCCGATGGGCGGTTCCGCGTGCGCGCGCTCACCGAAATCGAGCAGTTCAACGACGCGTTCGGCACCCATTACTCCGACGAGGAAGTCGATACGATCGGCGGCTTCGTCACGAATCACTTCGGGCACGTGCCGCATCGCGGGGAGAAGGTGCGCATCGACGACCTGATCTTCGAGGTGCTGCGCACCGACGCACGCCAGGTTCACATGCTGCTGGTGCAGCGCGACCCGATGGCAGGACAGCGCGAAGCCGCGCTGCAGCCGCCGGGCACCTGACGAAACGCGAGCGCGCCTCCCATGCGCAGACGACGCCAGCCTTCGGGCTGGCGTTTTTGCTTCGAGCACTGAGAAGCTCTGATCCGTCCCCAGGAGCGCGTCCCGGTAGCGACGCACGAAAGTGCTATCGTTGCGCTCGTCGCGCAATCCGCGCTCGCGCTTTTCAGCGCACATTCCATCGCATTCCACAGCACCGCATGGCCGAACCGATCGATACCCGCACGCGCACCGAGGCGCGCGCGACCGAAACCACCAACGGCGCCGCGCGCCGCGCGCTGCCCTTCTGGCACTATCTCGCCGCCGCCGCGCTGGGCGCGCTCAACACGCTGTCATTCGCGCCCACGCCGCACGGCGGCTGGCTCGCCATTGCGATCTTTGCGCTGTTCTACTTCTGGCTCACGCGCACCACCGGCTGGAAGAGCGCGCTCTTCACGGGCTGGGCGTTCGGCTTTGGCAACTTCGTGAGCGGCGTGTGGTGGCTCTATGTGAGCATGCACTTCTACGGCGGCATGCCCGCGGTGCTCGCGGGCGCGGCGCTCGTGCTGTTCTCGCTGTACCTCGGTGTGTATCCGGCGCTCGCCTCACTCATCTGGTCGTTTTGCGCGGGACATGCGAAGAATGGACGCAGCGGCGAGTTGCCGTTCTCGCCCACGTGGCACGGCGCCTTCGCATTCGCGAGTGCGTGGGCGCTCGGTGAATGGGCGCGCGGCTATGTATTCACCGGCTTTCCCTGGCTTTCGAGCGGCTACGCGCAAGTGGACGGTCCGCTCGCCGGTTTTGCGCCGATCGTGGGCGTGTATGGCGTGGGCTGGGTGCTCGCGCTCGTCGCAGCGCTCATCGCGCAGGCGGTTTTGCGTGCGCGCGACATGAAGGGGTATGGCGCGTCACCGCGGCGCGGCGCGGTGGCGACGCCGGCGCTCCTCGCTGTCGCCGTGATCGCAGCCGGCCTGCTGCTCTCGCTCGTCTCGTGGACGCAACCTTCCGGGACTCCGCTCAACGTGCGGCTGCTGCAAGGCAACGTCAAGCAGGACATGAAGTTCTCCGAGCAGGGCACGATCGACGCGCTCAACGAGTTCCAGAAGCTGATTACCGACAAGCCCGCCGATCTCGTCGTCACGCCCGAAACCGCGGTTCCGGTGCTCGTGCAGGAAATTCCCCAGAAGTTCGGCCGCGATATCCGCGCGTTCGCCGACGGCACGAACACGGCCATCCTGTTTGGCGCAGTGGGCGGCACGATCACGTCCGACGGGCGCGTGATCGACTACACCAACAGCCTCTTCGGCATCACGCCGGGCCAGAACGGCCTCTATCGCTACGACAAGCATCACCTCGTGCCGTTCGGCGAATTCGTGCCCTGGGGCTTCCGCTGGTTCGTCAATCTCATGAACATCCCGCTCGGCGACTTCGCGCGCGGGGCTCCCGTGCAGCCGCCCTTCCGCGTGCACGGTGAACTCGTGGCCGTGAACATCTGCTATGAGGATATCTTTGGCGAGGAGGTCGCGCGCACCGTGCGCGAGAGCCCGACCTCGCCGGGCATCCTGATCAATTCGACGAACCTCGCGTGGTTCGGCGACACCATCGCGCTCGACCAGCATCTGCAGATCGCGCGCATGCGCTCACTCGAAACCGGCCGCCCGATGCTGCGCGCGACCAACACGGGCGCGACGGCCGCCATCGACGCGAAAGGCCGCGTGATCGCGCGTTTGCCCACGTTCACGGTGGGCTCGCTCGACGTGAAGGTGGAAGGCACGAGCGGCTTCACGCCCTACGTGACGAGCGGCAACAACACGGTGATTGCCATTTCGTTGCTGCTGCTGGCGCTCGGCTTTGCGTTCGGACCGGCCTTCAAGGGCGCGAAGAAACCAAAGCCTACGAACGGAAAATAAGCCGCCCGCGACGACCCGCTGACGACGCAACTACACCGCTGCCGGCCGCCCGAACCCCGTCCAGGTTTCAAGGCTCCGGCAATCCGGTAAAATTCAATGTTTTAGCACCTGGCCGCCTCCCGGCCCGGGCCACGCAAGAGGAAGGGGCAAGGCGGAGAATCGCCGCCCCGCCGGCGCGCTCGCCTGGTGGGGCCGCCGCATTCCGCCCCCGAAAGCCCGAAAGACACTGCAGGCACACATGCTCACGTTTCAGCAAATCATCCTGACGCTCCAGTCTTACTGGGACAAGCAGGGCTGCGCACTGCTCCAGCCGATCGACATGGAAGTCGGCGCCGGCACCTCGCACGTCCACACCTTCCTGCGCGCAATCGGCCCCGAGCCGTGGCGCGCGGCCTACGTGCAGCCTTCGCGCCGCCCGAAGGACGGCCGCTACGGCGAGAACCCGAACCGTCTGCAGCACTACTACCAGTACCAGGTGGTGCTCAAGCCCGCGCCGGACAACATTCTCGACCTGTACCTCGGCTCGCTCGAGGCGCTCGGCTTCGACCTGAAGCAGAACGACGTGCGCTTCGTCGAGGACGACTGGGAGAACCCCACGCTCGGCGCCTGGGGCCTCGGCTGGGAAGTGTGGCTCAACGGCATGGAAGTCACGCAGTTCACCTACTTCCAGCAGGTGGGCGGCATCGACTGCAAGCCGGTGCTCGGCGAAATCACCTACGGTCTCGAGCGTCTCGCGATGTATCTGCAGAAGGTCGAGAACGTCTACGACCTCGTCTGGACCGAATGGGAAGAGCAAGGCCCGAACGGCCCGGAAATGCGCCGCCTCACGTATGGCGACGTCTACCACCAGAATGAAGTCGAGCAATCGACCTACAACTTCGAGCACGCGAACGTCGAACTGCTGTTCACGTTCTTCAACGCGTACGAGGCCGAAGCGAAGCGCATGATCGATCTGCAGCTCGCGCTGCCCGCCTACGAACTCGTGCTCAAGGCCGGCCACACGTTCAACCTGCTCGACGCGCGCGGCGCGATCTCCGTGACGGAGCGCGCGGCGTACATCGGCCGCATTCGCGCGCTTTCGCGCAGCGTGGCGCAGTCGTACTACGAGTCGCGCGAAAAGCTCGGCTTCCCGATGCTCGGCAACCCCGTGCACGGCGTGCCGGGCCTCACCACCGACGAACAGGACGCCGCGATGCCCGCCTGGGCGCCGCCGCTGAAGGTCGAACGCAAGTTCGACGAGGCTTGACCGGATCTCCAGAACAATGACGCAAGCTCATCACGCCACTCTCCTCGTCGAACTGCTGACCGAGGAACTGCCGCCGAAGGCCCTCGGGCGCCTGGGCGACGCGTTCGCCGAAGGCATCGCGCAGCGCCTCGCCGCGCGCGACCTGATCGAAGGCGATCTCTCGTTCGAACGTTACGCGACGCCGCGCCGTCTGGCCGTCACGATCAAGAACGTGCGCAGCGTCGCGCCCGCAAAGCAGGTGCGCGAAAAAGTGCTGCCCGTTTCGGTCGCGCTCGACGCCAACGGCCAGCCCACCGCGCCGCTCGCGAAGAAGCTCGCGGCGCTCGGCTTCCCCGATTTCCCGGTTAGCGACCTCGAGCGCGCGAGCGACGGCAAGAACGAAGCGTTCTTCCTGCGCTACTCGGCGCCGGGCGCCACGCTCGCCGACGGCCTGCAAGCCGTGCTCGACGAAGCGCTCGGCAAGCTGCCGATCCCGAAGGTCATGACCTACCAGCGCCCGGATGGCAGCAACGTCCAGTTCGTGCGCCCGGTGCATCGCCTCACGGTGTTGCACGGCGACCAGATCGTGCCGGTCACGGCATTCGGCGTCGACGCCGACGACACCACGCGCGGCCACCGCTTCCTCTCCGAAGGCCTGATCGCCATCCAGCACGCCGACGAGTACGCGCACACGCTCCAGCACAAGGGCTTCGTGATCGCGAGCTACGCCGACCGCCGCGAGTCGATTCGCGCGCAACTCATCGAACAGGCTGGCAGCGACAAGGTCGTCATGCCCGAGTCGCTGCTCGACGAAGTGAATTCGCTCGTCGAATGGCCGGTCGTCTACGCATGCGAGTTCGAGGACGAGTTCCTGCAAGTGCCGCAGGAATGCCTGATCCTCACGATGCAGACGAACCAGAAGTACTTCGCGCTCACCGACGACCAGGGCCGACTGCGCTCGCGCTTCCTGATTGTCTCGAACATCGCGACGCAAACGCCCGACGAGATCGTCGAGGGCAACGAGCGCGTGGTGCGCCCGCGTCTGGCCGACGCGAAGTTCTTCTTCGAGCAGGACAAGAAGAAGCCGCTGGCCGACCGTGTGCCGCTGCTCGCGAACGTGGTGTATCACAACAAGCTCGGCTCGACGCTGCAACGCGTGGAGCGCCTCGAAGCGCTCGCGGGACAGATTGCCTTGATGTGCAGCGCCAATATCGCGCTCGCGGAACGCGGCGCGCGTCTCGCGAAGGCCGACCTCCTGACCGACATGGTGGGCGAGTTCCCCGAGCTGCAGGGCACGATGGGTACCTATTACGCGCGCCACGACGGCGAGCCCGAAGAAGTGGCGATTGCGTGCTCCGAGCACTACCAGCCGCGCTTCTCCGGCGACGCCCTGCCCGCCACCACGACGGGCACGATCGTCGCGCTCGCGGACAAGCTGGAAACGCTCGTCGGGATCTGGGGCATCGGCCTCGCGCCCACGGGCGAAAAGGATCCGTTCGCGCTGCGCCGTCACGCGCTGGGCGTGCTGCGCATTCTCGTCGAGAAGCAACTGCCGCTCGACCTCGTCGAACTGCTGCGTGCCACCTCCGCGCAATTTGCAGGCATCGAGGCCGTGACGGAGTCGACCCAGGCCATCTACGAGTTCTGCATGGACCGCCTGCGTGGCATGCTGCGCGAACGCGGCTTCGCGGCCACCGAAGTGGATGCGGTGCTTGCACTGAACCCCACGCGCCTCGACGACATCGTCTCGCGTCTGGACGCGGTGCGCGAATTCGCAGCGCTCGCGGAAGCGGCCTCGCTCGCGGCGGCCAACAAGCGCATCTCGAACATCCTCAAGAAGTCCGAGGGTGCGGAAGATGCCGGCGTGCAGATCGCGCTTTTCGTCGAAGCCGCCGAGAAGGCGCTCTACGCGCAGCTCGAACAGGTCGCGCCGCGCGTGGAAACGCAGCTCGCCGCACGCGAGTACACGGGCGCGCTCACCGCGCTCGCGGCGCTGCGCGAAACCGTGGACACGTTCTTCAACGACGTGATGGTCAACGCCGAAGACCCGGCGCTGCGTGCGAACCGCCTCGCGCTGCTCAAAGCACTGCATCGCCAGATGAACAGCGTCGCGGACATCTCGAGGCTGGCTGCATAAGCACAAACATGCGGAACTGAGCGAGACGCCATGCCGACCAGCAACACCAGAAAACTCGTGATCCTCGACCGCGACGGCGTGATCAACGTCGACTCCGACGCGTTCATCAAGTCGCCGGACGAATGGATCGCGATACCCGGCAGCCTCGAAGCGATCGCGCGCCTGAACCAGGCGGGCTACCGCGTCGCGGTGGCGTCGAACCAGTCGGGCATCGGGCGCGGACTGTTCGACATGGCCGCGCTCAACGCCATGCACGCGAAGATGCACCGCCAGGCGGCAGCCGTGGGCGGCCGCATCGACGCAGTGTTCTTCTGCCCGCATACGGCGCAGGACCATTGCGAGTGCCGCAAGCCACAGCCGGGCATGCTCAAGATGATCGCGGAACGCTTCGAGATCGAACCGGCCGATACTCCAGTGGTGGGCGACTCGCTGCGCGACCTGCAAGCAGGCGCGGTGCTCGGCTTTCGCACGCATCTCGTGCGTTCGGGCAAGGGCGAGAAAACGCTCGCCGCAGGCGGCTTGCCCGAAGGCACGATGATCCACGACGACCTGCGCACTTTTGCGCTCGACTTTCTCGCGAACGCCCCTGCGTGAAGGCGCAGGTGGTTCACGCGAACATTAAACCGGCTCGACCGATGCGCTTTCTCCGCTCCCTGCTGCTGTTCATCTATTTCATCGTCTACACGATGCCGTACGCCACGGCGTGCTTTATCGCGTTCCCGTTTATGAACGCGACGCGGCGCTACTGGATGGCCGTGGGATGGTGCCGCTCCACGCTCTTCGTCGCGCGCCACCTCAATGGCATTCGCTACCGCATCGAGGGCATGGAGAACCTGCCCAACGGGCCGGCCGTGCTGCTCTCGAAGCACCAGTCCGCATGGGAGACGCTGGCGTTCCCTGCGCTCATGCCACGGCCGATGTGCTACGTGTTCAAGCGCGAGCTGCTGTTCGTGCCGTTCTTCGGCTGGGCGCTGGGCATGCTGAAGATGGTTCACATCAACCGCAAGGAAGGCAAGAACGCGTTCACCTCGGTGATACGCCAGGGCAAGCAGCGCATGGCCGAAGGCGCATGGGTGATCATGTTCCCCGAAGGCACGCGCATACCGGTGGGCAAGCAGGGCAAGTACAAGACCGGCGGCCCGCGCTTCGCCATTGAATCGGGCGCGCCCGTGGTGCCGATCGCGCACAACGCGGGCCACGTCTGGCCCCGAAACTCGTTCATCAAATATCCGGGTATAGTCACGGTGTCGATCGGCAAGCCGATCGAGACGACCGGACTCACGCCCGACGAAGTGAACACGCGCGTGGAAGCGTGGATCGAAACGGAAATGCGGCGGATCGATCCTGAGGCGTATCGCGAAACGGATGGCGCAGCGGCGAAAGCGGCACGGATTTGAGGCGCAGGGCGTGCTGGCTCGCGTCGCGCGAAGCGTTGTGGCGCGGATGTGGGCGCTGCTCGCCGCACGGCTGAGCGCCCCGCGCAACACTGCGCCAGACTCGCCGGCAAACGCGGCACGCAAACGCCCCGCGAACGGCGCACACCCACGCCGCGCACGCCCATCCGCACCAGGCCTGACGATGCAGAAGTCCCCCACGCCGCGCCCAAACGCGGCACTCGACAACCGGCAACTCGACTTGCCGCTCTTTGCTGAACCGGCGCCTGTTGTGGCGCCTGATGTCTTCTCACCTTCTCTCACACCTGCACCTGCTGCGCCGCACGGAAAGCCTGGCAAGGCACCGCTCGCGCCGGATGGCACGCGGCTGCGTACTATCGCGCTTGGCGCGCGCACGCTGCATTACCGGCTCAAGCGGTCGTCACGCAAATCGATCGGGTTCGTGATCGACGGTACCGGGCTTAGCATCACTGCGCCCAGGTGGGTCACGATCTCCGATATCGAGACCGCTATCGCCGAGAAGCAGCGGTGGATCTTCGCCAAGCTCGGCGAATGGCAGACGCGCACGGAGCAGCGAGCCTTGCCGCGCGTGGAATGGAGCGATGGGGCTGAGCTGCCTTTTCTCGGCAAGCCGATTACGGTGAAGCTGGGAGCTTCTTTGCTCGCGTTCGATCAAGAGACGCGCGTGCTTGCGTTGCCGCTGCCGCCGCATGCCGACGCGCAGCAGATCAAGGACCGCGTGACTGGGTGGCTTCAGGGTGAAGCGACGCGGATTTTTGGTGAGCGGCTTGAGGTATATGCCGAGAAGCTTGAGGTCTCGTTTCGGTCGTATGCGCTCTCTTCGGCAGCGACGCGGTGGGGGAGCTGTTCAAGCGAAGGGCGGATTCGCCTGAACTGGCGGTTGATTCATTTCCCGCTCTCCGTTGTGGACTATGTGGTGGCGCATGAGCTCGCGCATTTGCGCGAGATGAACCATAGTCCGCGGTTCTGGCAGACAGTGGAGTCGATTTTTCCGGAGTTTCGCGAGGCGAGGAAGCAGCTTAAGCAGCATCCGCCCGAGATGGTGCCGGGGATGTGATATCCCCATTGCAAGTTCGCGAATTTTAGTTGATTCGCACTTCGAAAGAATTTCCCAAAAAACGGGCTGGATTGCCAGCCCGTGCCACGTCCTTACTTCTTCTGAATAAACTCGATCTTGTACCCATCCGGATCGGTCACGAACGCGATCACCGTGGTCCCGTGTTTCATCGGGCCGGCCTCGCGCACCACCGTCCCACCCTGCTCCTTGATCTTCGCGCAGGCAGCGTAGGCATCCGCCACCTCGACCGCCAGATGGCCGAAGCCAGTCCCAAGATCGTACGAAGCCGTATCCCAGTTATGCGTAAGTTCGATCACGGTGCCGTCGCGCTCGTCCGTGTACCCGACGAAGGCCAGCGTGAACTTGCCATCGGGGTAGTCTTCGCGGCGCAGCAGTTTCATGCCGAGCAGTTCGGTATAGAACTTGATCGAGCGATCGAGGTCGCCGACCCGGATCATCGTGTGCAGCAGGCGCATGGTGTACTCCGTTTTGCCGTCGTCAAAAAACGGACTGTACCAAAAACGCGCCGGCCCTGCCGGCGCCGGCAAGATGCACCGATTTGCTCTAGCATGGACGCCATCCCGAAATTGCCGCGGCAATTTTGCTAACTAAGCGTAAGCCGGGCGCGTAAGCAAGGCGCCTACGCGATGAACGCGAGAACGAGGAGTAGACATGCGAATTCTGGTAGTCGGTGCGGGTGCGACGGGCGGCTATTTCGGCGGCCGGCTCGCCGCTGCGGGGCGTGACGTAACGTTTCTGGTGCGTGTGGCACGCGCCGCGCAACTGCGCGAAGCGGGCCTCGTCATTCGCAGTCCGGCGGGCGATCTCACGCTGCGCGACGTCAAGACCGTCACACGCGAAGCGCTCGAGTCGCAAGGCGGCCAACCGTTCGATCTCGTGTTGCTGAGCTGCAAGGCCTACGACCTCGACAACGCCATCGATTCGTTCGCCGCGGCCGTCGGCCCGAACACGTTGATCCTGCCGCTGCTCAACGGCATGCGTCATCTCGAAGTCCTGCAGGCGCGCTTCGGCACACAGGCGGTGCTGGGCGGTGTCTGCCTGATCGCGTCCACGCTCAACGACAAGCGCGAGATCGTGCATCTGAACGACGTGCAGGCCATCACATTCGGCGAACTCGGCGGCGGCGTCTCGCCGCGTGTGCAAGCCGTGGCGGATCAGTTCGGCAATGCCGGTTTCCACCTGAAGGCGAGCGATCACATCCTTCAGGAAATGTGGGAGAAGTGGGTGTTCCTCGCGTCGCTCGCGGGCAGCACGTGTCTTTTCCGCGCGCCCATTGGCGTGATTCTCGCCACGCCCGACGGCGCCGCGATCATCGAGCGCCTCTTCGCCGAATGCCGCGCGATCGCAGCCGAACACGGCCACGCCGTGCGCGACAGCTTCCTCGAGCGTTCGCGCGCGATGCTGTTCGCCAAGGGTTCGTCGCTCACCGCATCGATGTTGCGCGACGTGCAGAACGGTTCGCGCATCGAGGCCGATCACGTGCTCGGCGACCTGATCCAGCGCGGCGGCGCGGTACAGCACGCGTCGAGCGAGCTTTCGGTGCTGCGCGTCGTGTACAGCCAGCTCAAGGCCTACGAGGCGCAGCGCGCCGAGGCTGCCTGAACGGCGGCTGGCGCACCGGCAAGGCGGCGCACCACGCGCACATCAAGCGCCGCCAGCCCCTTCCAGCGCCTGCGCGAGACTCACATATTCCTCGACGGGCACTTCCTCGGCGCGGCGCGCGAGATCGAAGCCTAGCGCGTCGAAATCGAGGCGCTCGCGGTAATCGCTGAGCGTATTGCGCAGCATCTTGCGGCGCTGCGAGAAGGCCGCCGTCACGAGTTCGCCGAGCACGGCGTCGTTGACCTTCGGCAGTTCGTACGGCGCGTAGGGAATCATGCGCACGATCGCCGAATCCACCTTGGGCGGCGGCTGGAACGATTCGGGCGGCACGTCGATCAGCTTGTCGATCACGTAGCGGTACTGGAGCATCACCGTGAGACGGCCGAACGCCTTGCTGCCGGGCTCCGCCACCATGCGCTCGACCACTTCGTTCTGCAGCATGAAGTGCTGGTCGATCACGCGCTCGGCGAACGTGGTGAGGTGAAACAGCAGCGGGCTCGAAATGTTGTACGGCAGGTTGCCGACAATGCGCAGCGAGGGCTTCTCGCCCGGCGCCGCGAGCGAGCCGAAGTCGAACGCGAGCGCGTCGCCAGCATGGAGTTCTAGCAGCGGGCCAAATTTTTTCGTGAGGCGCGCAATGAGGTCGCGGTCGAGTTCGACCGCATGGAGCGGCGATTCGGGCGTAGCGAGCCGTTCGATGAGCGGCTCGGTGAGCGCGCCGAGACCCGGCCCGATCTCGACCATGCGCTCGCCGCGCTGCGGGCGAATGACGTCGACGATCGAATCGATCACGCCCGTGTCGACGAGGAAGTTCTGGCCGAAGCGCTTGCGCGCGAAGTGGCCCTGGTGCTGTCTGCTGCTGTTGGACATCTTCTCTGGAATCAATCAGATAGCGCGCCGGTGGCGCGCCATCGAAACGGCGGTGTCGAGGGCGGCGATCAGGCTGCCGGCGTCCGCGCGGCCAGTGCCGGCGAGGTCGAGCGCGGTGCCATGATCGACCGAGGTGCGCACGATCGGCAAGCCGAGCGTGACGTTGATGCCTTCGCCGAACGTCGCGTATTTCAGGACCGGCAGGCCCTGGTCGTGGAACATCGCCAGCACGCAGTCCGCGTCCTTGAGGTAGCGCGGCTGGAACAGCGTGTCGGCGGGATACGGGCCGCGCGCGTCGATGCCTTGCGCGGCGGCGGCGGCCAGCGCCGGCGAGATCGTGTCGATTTCCTCGCGCCCCAGGTAGCCATTCTCGCCCGCATGCGGGTTGAGGCCGGTCACGAGGATGCGCGGCAGCGGCACGCCGAAATGATGACGCAGGTCATGGTCGATGATGCCGAGGGTTTCAACGAGCCCCTCGACAGTGAGCGCCGCCGACACGTCCTTGAGCGGCAAATGCGTCGTGGCGAGCGCCACGCGCAACGGGCGCGCGCCGGTACCCGCCAGCATCATGACCACGCGCGGCGTGTGCGTGCGCTCGGCGAGATATTCGGTGTGGCCGGTGAAGGGCACGCCGGCGTCGTTGATGGTGCTCTTTTGCAGCGGCGCGGTGACGATCGCGTCGAATTCGCCTGCCAGTGCGCCGTCGATGGCGCGGTCGAGCAGCGCCAGCACATAGCGGCCGTTCGCGGGGTCGAGTTTGCCTGGCTTGGCGGGCGTGGCCAGCGCCACATGCTCGACCTGCACGGGCTGGTTCGCCAGCACGGCGGCCCAGTCGACGCTCACGGCCTTCGCACGCGCGTCGAGCAGCGCGCTGTCGCCGAGCACGACGAACTGCGCGTCGGGCCAGTGCGCCGAGGCGCCCGCCAGCGCGGCGGCGGTCAGCTCGGGGCCGACACCGGCCGGCTCACCCGTGGTGATGGCGACGCGGATCGGCCCCGCCCTCCGCGGAGCCGGCGACGACGATGCGGAGGCGTTCATGGCTCGATCCCTGGTGACTGCGCTTAGTTGTGCGGCGGCGTCATGCCCGCGATCTTGTAATCGACGTAGGCGCTGTCGCGCAGCTGGCGCAGCCAGTCGGCATAGGCCTGCTCTGCCTTGCGCTGGCCGATGGCCTGGCGCGCGAGTTCCATTTGCTGCGCGATCGAGCCTTCGGCGTCGCGGCGGCCCAGCACCTGGATCAGGTGGTAGCCGTACTCGGTGCGTACCGGCTCGCTCAACTGGCCGTCCTGCAGCGTATTCATGGCGCGCTCGAATTCGGGCACGGTTTCACCCGGGCTGATCCAGCCGAGGTCGCCGCCCTGCGAGGCCGAGCCGTCCTGCGAGTAGGTGCGCGCGAACTTGGCGAAGTCGCCGCCCGCCCCGATTTCCTGGCGGATTTCGAGCAGCTTCTGGCGCGCCTGGGGCTCGGACATGCCGTCGCCCACGCGCAGCAGGATGTGGCGTACGTGCGTTTGCACGAGCTTGGGCGCGTCGGCGGCCGTGCCCTGGCCCTGGCGGCGCTCGACGAGGCGCACGATCTCGAAGCCGTCGTTGGTGCGGATCACCGAGGGGTTCACCTCGCCCGGACGCAGCGTGGAAGCGGCGGTCACGAATTCGGGCGGCAGCTTCGACTGCGGCAGGAAGCCCATGTCGCCGCCCTTGCCCGCGTCGCTCGCCTGCGAGTTCGACTTCGCGAGGCTTTCGAACTTGCTACCCGACTGGGCTTCCTTGAGCAGCGCATTGGCCTTCGTCTGCGCGGCTTCGATGTCAGTTTCCGAGGCGTTCAGCGGCGCCTTGATGAAGATATGCTGGAAGTGCAGGTCGTTCGACTGGCCCGCGTTCGGTCCGCGCTGGCTCGCGATGTAGTTCGCGACTTCGGCGTCGGACACCGTGACCTTGCTGTCCACTTCCTTCTCGCGCAGCTTCGAGAGCGTGAGCTCGGTGCGCGCATCGCGCATGAACGTAGTCCAGGGCACGCCGGCCGCCTCGATGCGCGCGCGATAGGTGGCGAGATCCATGCCGTTGGCCTGGGCGAGGCGCTCCAGCGTGCGTTGCACGGCGGCGTCGTCGACGGTGATGCCGTCTTCCTTGGCCTTCTGGAGCTGAATGCGCTCGAGCACCATCTGGTTGAGCACCTGCGCGCGCAACTGGCCCTCGGGCGGAACCGGCGCGTTTTGCTGCTGCAGCCGGTGAGCAATCATTTCGGCGCGGCTGTCGAGCTCGCGCTGCGTGATCACGCCGTCATTGACGACTGCGGCGATCGTGTCGACCGTCTGGCCGTTGCCAGCCGCGAGACCTTGAGCTTGCGCCGGCGCGGCCGGCAACACGCCTGCGACGGCGAAGAGACTCGCAGCGTACGCTGCCAGGCGAAGCTTTTTCATGATTCCCACAGATACTCCAATGTTGGCGGGCACGCTTCACCCGTCTCTATGCAACCGACACCGCGTTGCCCCGAGGCGCCTCGCGCAAGCAAGGCGCTCCGGATCACGCGTTATTGATAATCAGTGAAGCGCGAATCCGGCGGCGACTGAGCCGGCAGCTGCGTGTACCCCGGCACTGCGGTCCTGAACGCCGCCACCAGCCCGTTGTCGACGTTCGACAGTCCCTTGAGCGTGAGCTGCGCGAGAAACCGCGTTGACGAATTCGGCGTGCCCGACGTATTGAGCCCGTTCGCGTAACGCTGCAGGCCGACCCCGAGCACCCAGCAGTCGGCGTCGTACTGCATGCCGACCAGGCCATCGACGATCCGATGGCCGTTCAGATCGTAGTTGAAGCGGCCCACGGCGTACACCCGGTGCGAGAACGGCCATTGAGCCGAGATCAGAACCTGATTGATCGGCTGGAAGTCGAGTGTGGTGTTCGCGCGCGTATAGCGGTAGGCCACGTTCAGCACTCGGCTCGTTCCCGGGCTGTACCCGAAACCGATGCTCGCCTTCGTGAGCTGGTTGCTGTCGGCATTATATTGGAACGCCGTTTCCGAAGCGAAACCGGCCCCGATTTTCAGGGCGGCGCCCGCAATCAGGTCCGAATGCGTCGCCTGACTCGTGCTTTCGCCCGAGTTGAGCGTGACGCGCTGATCCTGGAAGTAGTACTGCTGCGCGATCACGAAACGCGCGCGCTCGTCGCCCGAAGCCGGATCGATGAAGCGCGTGGTGAGCGCGGCCGTAATGCGGTTCGCGTCGGCAATGCGGTCGTTACCGACGAAGGTGTTCGGCGTGAAGATTTCCGCGAGGCCGAAGTCCGACTCGGCGGTATCGAAAAGGGGCGCGAACTGCTGATTGCGGTACGGGGTGTACACGTAGTACAGGCGCGGTTCCAGCGTCTGGATGTAATCCTGACCGAACAGGTGCACCGAGCGGTCGAACACGAGGCCCGTATCGAAGCTGAAGGTCGGGATCGATTCGGTGAAGCTCTTCGGCGTGCCGACAGGCGAGCCGAAGGTCGTGCCCGCCGGGCCGATGTTGCTCAGGTTGTACGACGCGAAGTGCCACTGAACCTTCGGCGTGACGAAGTAACCCGGCCCCATCAAGGAGTACGACAGGTACGGATTGAAGACGACGCGATCGCCTTCGGTCGCATTGTCTTCCGTGATGCGGAAGCGCGAATAGTCGGCTTCCATGCCGTAGTCGAAGCCGCCGACGTTGTACTTCGCGTACTTTACGTTCAACTGCGGCTCGCGGCCATAGGGCGGCGTCGACGACTCGACCGTCTGCCAGTGCTGGTAGCGGCCCAGCACGGACCACGGCCCGCTGTTATACGTGAGGCCGGCTTCCTGCTGGTACAGCGTCTGCGTGCCGTTCAGGAACTGGTTGGCCGGCGACGACAGGTCCGACGGATAGGTGTTGTCCGAGACCTTGTTGTAATAGACGTAACCGCCGAACCCGTTGCCGAAGTTCTGGTTGTGCTGGATGAACAGCGCGTAGCGGTTCGTCTTCGTGATCGCGTCGTCCGGCAGAAACGTTCCGGTAATCGATCCCGAGTAATTCGTCGAGAGATACCGGTAGTTGCCCTGCAGGAACACGCCGCGCTTCGAGATAATCTCGGGCGTGAACGTGAAGTCGCGGTTCGGCGCGATGTTGAAGTAATACGGCAGCGAGATTTCGTAGCCGTTCGTCGAACTGACCGAGAACGTCGGCGGCAACAGGCCGCTGCGACGGTCACCCGAAAGCGGGAACGACAGCCACGGGCTCGCGAAGATCGGCACGTCCTGGAAGAACAGCACGGCGTTGTGCGCAACGCCTTCATCGCTGCCGGTGTCGAAATCGAACTCGCTGCCCTTGATGTACCAGGCCGGATTGGTCGAGCAGTGGCACGCAGTGTAGGTGCCGGTCGTGAGCACCGAGCGCTCGCTGTCCAGCAGGTCGGCGCGTGCGGCGCTGCCCGAGCCGCCGGTGAGCGTGAAATGGTACTTCGGCGCGGGCATGAAGCCCTCGTTTGCCTCGACTTTCAAATGCGCCTCGGGCCCCGAGAACGTCGTGCCGTTCTGCACGACCACGACATTGCCGTAGGCATTGGCCATGTCGGTGTCCTGGTCGTAGTGCAGGGCGTCGCCCTTCACCAGGTTCGAACCCTGGCGCAACTCCGCCGCGCCTCTCACGGCGAGGTCGGTGTCCACCGTGCCGGTCGTCGAATCGCCGAGCACGAAGGTTGCCGGGTGCTGGCCCGACGCATTGGGGTGATCCTCGAGTTGCGGCGCGAGCCGCAGGCTCAACGGACCGTCCAGCTGCTGAGGCTGCGCGGCCGCGCCCGAGAGCTGGGCGTGCGCGAGCGCGGGCACCAGACCCGGTACGGCCAGGAGTGCCGCGAGGAGCCGCCGCTTGCCCGGCACGCCGTCGTCACTATGAGAGATCGTCTGGAAAAACTGTCTGGGCGGCATGTATGGTTTTGGCGAATCGGCCCGGCCGCCTGCCCTCTCCATGATGGTGGCCCGCCTGGACACCCGCCTCCCGATGAACCGGATCGAGGCCGGGCTGCAAACAATTAATTACAATTCATCGAACCCTGAAGCAACGATGAATGCGGCGAGCGAACCGTCATGCGGGCTTTGGCGCGAGTCGCGTCAAAAAAGTCGTGGGGTATTATATGGCAAGACGTTGATCCACTGATTTTGCCTCTGGCTTTCATGACCTTTTCCGCCGCGCATTCTCCCGCCGCTTCTCCTGGCGACTCCCCGGCCGCTTCGCTGACCGACAGCCGCCGCGACCTGCTCGTCGCCTGGCTCGGCAGCCTCGCCGAACAGTACGCCCTCGACCTCGCAACGCTCGCCCCGGCCTCGGCCGACGCGAGCTTTCGGCGCTATTTCCGCCTCGCTAGCGCGGGCGCGCACGGCGCGACGCTGATTGCCGTCGACGCCCCGCCGCCCGAAAAAAGCCGCGAATTCGCCCAGATCGCGCAGTGGCTCGAGGCGGCCGGCGTCCACGTGCCGCGCGTGCTCGAAGCCGATTTCGACGCGGGCTTCATGCTCGTGACCGATCTCGGCACCGCGCCCTACCTGACAACGCTGCAGGAAGCCGGCCCCGACGCGCGCTCGCGCGAGCTGATGCGCGACGCCATCGACGCGCTGATCCGCTGGCAGCTCAGCTCACGGCCAGGCGTGCTGCCGGACTTCGACGAAGCTTTCATGCGCCGCGAGATGGAGCTGATGCCCGAGTGGTATCTAGAGCGCCATCTGGGCCGCAAGGTGGACGAAGCCACGCGCGGCGTGCTTGATCGCACCTTCGCCCTCCTCGTGGCGAGCGCCCGCGCGCAGCCGCAAAGCTTCATGCTGCGCGACTTCATGCCCCGTAACCTGATGATCGCCACGCCGAACCCCGGCGTGCTCGACTTCCAGGATGCCGTGTACGGCCCGATCACCTACGACGTCGTCTCGCTGCTGCGCGACGCGTTCCTGAGCTGGGACGAGGAGTTCGAGCTCGACTGCTTCGCGCACTACTGGGAGCGCGCAAAGAAGGCGGGACTGCCTGTCGATGCCGACTTCGGCGAGTTCTACCGCCAGCTCGAGTGGATGGGCCTGCAACGGCACATCAAGGTGCTCGGCCTGTTCTGCCGCATCAATTATCGCGACGCCAAACCGCATTACATGGCCGACCTGCCGCGCTTTCTCGGCTACGCGAGCAAGGTCGCGCACCGCTATCGCCCGCTCGCGCCGTTCGCGCGGCTCATCGACGAGCTGCAGGGCAGCGCCGTCGCAGTCGCTTACACCTTCTGAAGCGGGCCGTCATGACCCAATCGAATCACACGCCGGCCACGGCGGGCCACGGCCGCACCGCGATGATCTTCGCCGCCGGACGCGGCGAACGCATGCGCCCGCTCACCGACACCTGCCCGAAGCCGCTCCTCGCCGTGGGTGGCAAACCGCTCGTCGTGTGGCAGATCGAGCGGCTCGCCGCGGCGGGCTACACGCGCATCGTCATCAATCACGCATGGCTTGGCGCGCAGATCGAAGCCGCGCTCGGCGACGGCGCGCGCTTTGGCGTGACGCTCCACTATTCGCCCGAGCACGACGCGCTCGAAACGGCGGGCGGCATTGCCCAGGCGCTGTCGCTCATCGAGTCGATGGGCACGCCCGAGGTGTTCCTCGCGGTGAGCGGCGACGTCTACAGCGCCTACGATTTCGCGCGCCTGAACGTGCACGCGCAAGTGCTCGCGGCGCAAGCGCAGCCGGGCATGCATCTCGTGATGGTGCCGAACCCGCCATTCCACCCGAAGGGCGACTTCGCGTTGAGCGTCGACGGCCGGCTCGCGCTCGAAGGCGCGCCGCGCTACACATTCGGCAATATCGGCCTGTATGACACGCGTATGTTCCGCGATCTCGCGCCCGGCACGAAGCGCGCGCTCACGCCGTACTATCGCGAGGCGATCGCGCAAGGACGCGTGAGCGGCGAACTATACGACGGCGTATGGGAAAACATCGGCACGCCCGCGCAGCTCGCGGCGCTCGACGCCGCGCTGCGAAATTCGACCCACGCGCACCACGGCTGAAACCGGCAACACAATGCGCCGCGCAAACGCCGGCGCGGCGCGCTTCAATTGCCGCCCGCCGCCGGCAACTCTACTTGCCCCTGTTGTGACTGGGGCGCCTCACTCGCCTTCTGCTGCTGAAGCGCCCACATCTGCGCATAGTGTCCGCCCGCGTGCAGCAATTGCGCATGCGTGCCGCGCTCGACGATGCGCCCGTGATCCATCACGATGATCTGCTGTGCGTGCACGACGGTCGAGAGCCGGTGCGCGATCACGAGCGTCGTGCGCTCGCGCGCGATCTGGTCGAGCTCGTGCTGGATGGCGCGCTCCGAGCGCGAATCGAGCGCTGACGTCGCCTCGTCGAACAGCAAAATCGGCGGATTCTTGAGCAGCGTGCGCGCGATCGCCACGCGCTGCTTCTCTCCGCCCGAAAGCTTGAGGCCGCGCTCGCCCACGGACGTGTCGTAGCCCTTGGGCAGGCTCTCGATGAACGCGTGAATGTGCGCCGCGCGCGCCGCCGCGATCACCTCCTCGCGGCTCGCCGTGGGCCGGCCATAGGCGATGTTGTAGTAGATCGAGTCGTTGAACAGCACCGTGTCCTGCGGCACGATGCCGATCGAGGCGCGCAACGAATCCTGCGTGACATCGCGGATATCCTGGCCGTCGATGGTGATCGCTCCACCGCTTTTGCCAGGATCGTCGCGATCGAGATCGTAAAAGCGGAACAAGAGCCGCGCGAGCGTGGACTTGCCCGAACCGCTATGCCCCACCACGGCCGTGGTCGTGCCCGCCGCAATCGTGAAGCTCAAGTCGTGCAAAATCTGGCGCGACGGCTCATACGCGAAGTTCACGTGCGAAAAGCGCACCTCGCCGCCGCGCACCGCAAGCGCCTGCGCGCCGGGCACGTCGGCCACTTCGCGCTCGACGGTGAGCAGCGTGAACATGCGGTCCATGTCGGTGAGACTTTGCTTGAGCTCCCGATACACCACGCCGAGAAAATTCAGCGGAATATAGAGTTGCAGCATGAAGGTGTTGATGAGCACGAGGTCGCCGAGCGTGAGCCTCCCCGCCATCACGCCCTGCGTGGCGCGCCAGAGGATGAACACGAGCCCCGTGCCGATGATCGCCTGCTGCCCGAAGTTGAGCGCGGAAAGCGAGTGCTGCGACTTGATCGCGGCCTGCCGGTAGCGGTGCAGGTTTTCGTCGTAGCGCTTCGTCTCCCACTCTTCGTTGCCGAAGTACTTCACAGTCTCGTAGTTGATGAGCGAATCGATCGCACGCGCGTTGGCGCGCGAATCGAGCTCGTTCATCGTGCGGCGGAAATGCGTGCGCCACTCGGTCACCTTCACCGTGAACACGATGTACGCAGCGAGCGCGATAAGCGTGACGATCGCGTAATACGCCTCGTACTTCACCGTGAAGAAGCCAAGCACGAGGCCCACTTCCACGAGCGTCGGCAGGATGCTGTAGAGCGAGTACGAAATGAGCTGCGTGATGCCGCGCGTGCCGCGCTCGATGTCGCGCGACATGCCGCCCGTCTGCCGTTCGAGGTGAAAGCGCAGCGAGAGCGCATGCAGATGGCGGAACACCTTGAGCGCCAGCTGGCGCACGGCGCTCTCAGTCACCTTCGAAAAAAGGATTTCGCGCAGCTCGGTGAAAAGCGACGTCGAGAGACGCACGACGGCGTACGCCACCACGAGCAGTCCGATGCCGCCCGCGAGCACGATGCCGGGCGCGTGCTCCGCACGACCGAGCGCCGTGAGATGGCGCACCGGGGCAAGACCGTCGACGATATGCTTCATCACGATCGGCACGCCGAGGTTGGCCACCTTCGCGCCGATCAGGCAGGTGAGCGCGAACGCCACGCGCCACCGGTAAGCGGTGAGGTAAGGCAGCAGCGAAACGATCGTCTGCCAGTCGTTGCGCGGCCCGGTGGCGGGCAGCGCGGGTTCGTTGGAAGCGGGAAAGCGGCGCATGGGGCGAGCGGCGAGATGCCTGTGCGATGCGGTGCACGAAGTCCGGTTCGGGGACCGGAACCTGGCGCGGCGCAAGCGGCACGGCGAGTCATGTGGGGCTGATGTGAGGTTCCAGGCGACGGGTTTCGCAAAGGTGGAGGGCGCTAATCGACCCGCCCGCCACGCCTTAAGCTTTCCCGTACAATTCCTGATCAACGTATTGTCGCAGAAGGCGGCGCGCGCCGCTGAGCGTCCCACGCCGGCCCCAGGCCCGCACCGCAGCACCATCCGCCGTTCGATCCCTTTTCATGGAAGCCCGATGACCGACTCCTTCCCGCTCCCCCAAAAATCGCCTGCGCTGCGCGTCGTGCCACAGCCTTCGGACGCCAACGTTCATGGCGACGTCTTCGGCGGCTGGATCATGGCGCAGGTCGACATTGCCGGCTCGATTCCGGCAAGCCGCCGCGCCAACGGACGCGTCGCGACCGTCGCGGTGAACTCGTTCGTGTTCAAGCAACCGGTGTTCGTGGGCGATCTGCTGAGCTTCTACGCCGATATCGTCAAGACCGGCAACACCTCGGTGACCGTCGAGGTCGAGGTGTACGCGCAGCGTATGCGCCTCCAGGAGGAAGTCGTCAAGGTGACGGAAGCCACCCTCACCTATGTCGCGACCGGCACGGACCGCCGTCCGCGTCAGTTGCCGCCGATCGAATAACCAGGCCGCAAGCGCCCCCGGCGCTTGCACTCGGCTCAAACCCGGCTCAAACCCGGCTCAAACCGTCCACGCAAGCCCAGGCGCGTCCTCGTACGTAGCGCTTGCGCGCAAGAGCGCCGCCGCCTCGTCGCCGGGCAGTGGCGGCGCGAAGAAGTAGCCTTGCAGCTCGTCGCACGCGCGCTCGCGCAAGAAGGCGAACTGCGCCGAGGTCTCCACCCCTTCCGCGATCACCTGCAACTGCAACTCGTGCGCAAGCGCGATGATGGCCGCCGTGATCGTTTCGTCGTCGCTGCTCGTGCCGATGTCGGCCACGAACGAGCGGTCGATCTTGAGCCGGTCCACCGGCAGACGCTTCAGGTAGCTCAGGCTCGAATAGCCGGTGCCGAAGTCGTCGATGGCAATGCCGATGCCCAGCGCGTGCAGCTCGTTCAACATCGACACGGCTTCTTCGGCATTGCGCATGAGCGTGCTCTCGGTCAGCTCGATTTCGAGCCAGCAGGCTTCCAGCCCGGTCTCCTGCAGCACGTCCTTCACGAGTTGCGCAATGTCGCGCTGGTGGAACGTCTTCGCCGAGAAGTTCACGGACACGCGCACGGGCGGCAGCCCCGCAAGCTGCCACGCGCGATTCTGCCGGCAGGCCTCGCGCAACACCCAGTCGGAAAGCGGGCCGATCAGGCCGCTCTCCTCGGCCACGGGAATGAACTGCGCAGGCGAGACGAGCCCGACCTCGGGATCGCGCCAGCGCACGAGCGCCTCCATGCCGATGATGCGCCCGCCCTCGATCTCCACCTGCGGCTGGTAGTGCAGCAGGAACTCGCTGTCGCGCAGCGCCCGGCGCAGGCGCCGCTCCAGATTCAGGCGCGCCCCTACATTCGCGTTCATTTCGGGCTCGAAGAACTGGAACGTATTGCGGCCCATGTCCTTCGCGCGGTACATCGCGACGTCGGCCTTCTTCATGAGCGTTTCGGCATCGTTGCCGTCCTGCGGGTAGACGCTCGCGCCCATGCTGCAGCCTACATACAGCTCGGTGCCGTCGATCCACACCGGCTCCGAGATCAGCGCGCGCGCGCGCTCCATCCAGCCGATCAGCGACTTCTCGTCGATGGTGTCGGTGAGCACGATCACGAACTCGTCGCCGCCGTGGCGCGCGACCGTGTCGGTCGTGCGCGTGCAGCGCTGGAGCCGCTCGGCCACCACACCCAGCAGCCGGTCGCCCACGCTGTGGCCGAGACTGTCGTTGACGTTCTTGAAGCCGTCGAGGTCGATGAACACCACGGCCACGCCCGTGTCGTGCCGCTGCGCCGCAAGCAGGGCGTGCTGAAGACGGTCGCGCAGCAGGTTGCGATTGGGCAGCAGCGTGAGGCTGTCGTAGTTCGCCTGGTATTCGAGCTGTTCCTGGTAGCGGATCAGCTCGGTCACGTCGTTGATGATGCCGATGTGATGCGTGATGCGGCCATCGAGATCGGGCACCGGCGCGATCAGCAGCTGGTTCCAGAAGAGCGCACCGTCCTTGCGGTAGTTGCGCAGCACGGCGCTCACTTCGCGATTGGACAGCAGCGCCTTGCGCACGGCGATGAGGCCGTCCTGATCGCGGTCGTCGCGCTGCAGGAGGCGGCAGTCCTGGCCGATCACCTCGGCCGGATCGAAGCCCGTGATGCGGCGAAACGCCGGATTCGCATACTCGATCAGATTGCTGCCGCCCGGGCCCGGCGCGGTGATCAGAATGGCGTTCACGCACGCGTCCAGCGCGCGGCTTTGCAGGCGCAGCGCGAGGTCGGCGCGCTTGCTTTCGGTGGTGTCCGAGTAAGAGCCGAGCACGCCGATCACGCGGCCGTCGCCGTCGAGCAGCGGCAGCTTGCTCGTAAGCGTCGTGCGGTGCAGGCCGTCGATCGTGTGGTTGTCCTCGTAGTTGATGCGCGGCAGCCCCGAGTCGATCACCTCGCGGTCCTGTTCGCGCATGCCGTCGGCATAGGCGCGCCACGGCAGATCGTCGTCGGACTTGCCGATGATCTGTTCTGGGTACGCGAGGCCCGCGTCGCGCGCGAAGGTCATGTTGCAGCCGAGATAGCGCGACTGTGCGTCCTTCCAGAAGATACGCTGCGGGATGTTGTCGATCACCGACTCGAGCATCTGGTTCGAGCGCTGCGCCTCCGCTTCGGCCTTGATCTGTTCGGTCACGTCGTCGGCGAGCACGAACACGGCGTCGCGGCCGAGGAAGGTGAGCGAGTGATGCGAGATGTCGGCGCTGATGATCGAGCCGTCGCGGCGGCGATGGTGCCAGATGCCGGCCATCATGCGCACGTTCTGCGTGAGCATGTCCGAACGCGTGAGGTGTTGCTCGAGGCGCGAGACATCCTCAGCGGGACGGATAGCGCGGATCGTCATCGTGAGGAACTCTTCCTCGCTGTAGCCGTACTGCTGGATCGCGGCGGCGTTCACGGCGAGAAAGCGCAGCGTCTCGCGGTCGAACACGTACATCGGCACCGGATGCGCGTCGAACAGACCCTGAAAGCGCTCGCTGCGCAGGCGCATGCCGCTCACGGCGCGCAGCTTCTCGCGTGCAGCGCTCTCGCGCGCGCCGAACGTGTAGATGAGGAGCGTCGCGCCCGCGAGCATCGTCACGATCAGCAGCAACAGCGCGCGGCCGCCCGAGCGCGCCGAGTCGGCGAGCGCGGCGGCGAGGGCCAAATCCTCCGCGCGTTGCAGCGACGCGAGTTGCCCGTCGAGCTGGTCCACGAGGTTGTCGATGCGGATGTATTCGCCGGCGAGCCACGCGGCAGTCGCGGGCGACGGCGTTGCGGCCCCGGCTGCGGGCACTGCGGCGGGCGTTGGCGTTGCCGGGTCAGGCAGCGCAGCGATCGCCGCGATGGGGTTCTGGGCGCCGTTTGCCGCGCCGTTTGCCGCGCCGTTCTCGACAGTCGGCGCCACCGTGAGCGTATCTAGCGTCACGGCGCTCGCCGCCCCATCCGCCGCGGCGTGCAGCGGCAAGATCGTGCCGGTCACGACATGACCGGCCATGCGCGCGTCTGCGGCGCTCCCGAGTTGAACCGTCTTCGCGGCGGCAGCGTTGTGGGCGAGCGCCTCGCGCGCGCCCCACGGCGCCGCGGGCGAGCGCGCGGCATTCGCGGGCATTGCCGTGCCGAATTCCTGACTGGCCGCGCCTTCAGCCGGCACAGCCTGTGCTGCCGCGGTCCCGCTCGCCCCCGCCGCCACGGCAGCCTGCCCGCTCTCGTCGGCAACGCGTTGCTCGGCGCGCGCAAGCGTCACGTCGATCTCGCTCGCAATCGCGCTGGCCTGTCCTGCGAACGCGTCGAATCGGGCTGCGAGGTCGGCGTTGCCGGCCAGCTCCGCGCGCAGTGCGCGGGCGGTTGCGTCGAGCACGGCGGCGCGCGCGTCGTGCGCGGCGGCTGACTCCGGCTGGCCCTGCACTGCGAAACGGCCCAGCGCGCTCACGCCGCTGCCAAGCGCATCGCGATAGCGGTCGAGGTCGTGACGGATCGTCGCAGCCTGGCTCGCGCGCAGGTCGATCTGGCGCTGACCGTCGATCTGCGTCCACGCGACAAAAGCGTTCGCGCCAACGGCCGCCGCGACGACGACCAGATTGATGAGTTGGCGCTTCGAAAAAAGAAGGTTCATGAATGCCGAGCGTCGTTCGCGCCCGCGCCGTGAGCGCGGGATGATGGGTCACGACTGCGCGCGACCGGTCGGCGCCTGACGCGCCAACCCGAAATAACGGCAGGGCCGGCCTGGTCTTGAGGGTAAATGTGGAGAAAGGAGCGGAAAAAACCCGCGGCGGCGCGCGAGGCAGCCGCGGTTAGCGGGAATCGGGTATGGATCGGCGGTGAATCGTGGCGGGCAGGATCGGCGGGAAGCAGCCGGTAAAAATCACCGCGACACCGCCAGCCCGAACTCGTGCATCGCCGGCGCGAAGTCGTGATTGCTCTCGGGTTTGCGCGCGAGCTTCGCAAGCACGTAGCGCTGGAACGGGTCGAGCTGCGCCCAGTCTTCGAGGCCGGGCGCCTGCAGGCTGGCAAGCTCGGACTGAAGCGCAACGCCGCCCGGCACCGCGTTCACGTCGCGCCAGGCGGGCGCTTCTTCGGGAGCGAACCATTCGGGTTCGACGTTCGCGTGCGTGCGCATCATCTCGAAGAGCGCGTGGTCGAAATTGGGCTCGATTTGCGTGTCCTCGTCCACGGGGAAACACGCCAGCAGCCGGCGGTCCTCATAGGGCAGCAACTGCCATTGCGCGAGAGAAATGCGCAGACCAAAGCGATCCAGGTTGAAGCGCACGCACATCGGGATATAGGTGAGGTTTTCCGACGAGTCGACCTCGAACCGGAAAAGCAGCGGAGCTTCGTTCAATGCCATGACGGTATCCTCGCGAGGCGGACATAAGCGCGGGCGGCCCGCTTGAGGTATTTTAGAACCTTCCGCGCGCGGCGCGGCCCCGCTGTCCCCCGGCGGCGCTGCGGTACCGCGCCGCACAAGGACCAATGGAGTTTTGCGCTTGACCACCCCAACCCCCACGCCAATGAGCACCGCAAACCGGCCGCAGATCACGACGACGAATCCGCCGGTGCATCCCCTCGAAACCGAAGGCCAGCCTGGCGCCATCGAATTGCGCGTGCATCGGCACCGCGGCGGCGGCGTGGAAACGCGTGAGGACCACGTGGGCCAGGAATGGCCCGTCGCGCTCGTCTTCAACGGTATTTCGCACGCGGTCATGATGTGCACGCCGCGCGACCTCGAAGCGTTCGCCGTGGGCTTCGCGATCTCCGAAGGCATTGTCGGGCGCAACGCGGACATTCAGGACATCGAGGTGTACTGGCATGCAGAGTCGGATCTGCCGCATGCCGAAGTTCACCTCACGGTGGTGCAGCAGGCGTTCGTCGAACTGAAGGAAAAGCGCCGCGCACTCGCCGGGCGCAGCGGCTGCGGCGTGTGCGGCATCGAGAGCATCGACCTGCTCGATCTCGAACCCGAGCAGGTGCCCGATACGGGCTTCGCCGCGCGCCTCGCGCCCGACGCCATCGCGCGCGCCGCACGCGAACTGCCGCAGCATCAGGCGCTCACGAAGCTCACCGGCGGCCTCCACGCAGCCGCGTGGTGCGACGAAAACGGCGCGATCCTGCGCGCCTTCGAGGACGTGGGCCGCCACAACGCGCTCGACAAACTCATCGGCCAGCTCGTGATGGAACGCGCTGACACGCAGCAGGGCTTCGTCTTCCTCTCGAGCCGCGCGAGCTACGAACTGGTGCGCAAGGCCGCGCGCGTGGGCATTCCGATGGTCGCGACGATCTCGGCGCCCTCCTCGCTTGCCATCGCCATTGCAAAGCGCGCCGGACTGCGGCTCGTGAGCTTTTGCCGCGAGTCCGGGTACGTCGATTACGAAACGGCCTGAGTCGCGAGGCGCGGCTTAGTCGAACTGCCGGAAATCCGGCTTGCGCTTTTCGAGGAAAGCCGTGAACGCCTCGCGTGCTTCGGGTGCGAGCAGCATCTTGCCGAAGTGCACGAACTCTTCGCTCATGCGCGTCTTGATCTCGTGCGTATCCGCGCGCTTCATAAGCGACTTCGTCACGCGCAGCGACGAGGCGGGCAGCGCCACGAGCTTCGCCAGTTGGCCGCTAACGAACGCGTCGAGTTCGGCCGCCGGCAGCACGCGGTTCACGAAGCCCATGCGATGCGCTTCCGCCGCATCGAAGGTCTCGCCGAGGAGCAGCTTTTCCGCCGCGCCCTGGTGGCCCGCAATGCGCGGCAGCAGCAGCGACGAAGCCGCTTCGGGGCACAGCCCGAGTTGCGCGAACGGCACGGCAAAACGCGCGTTGTCGGCCGCATAGACCATGTCGCAATGCAACAGCAGCGTCGTCCCCACACCGATCGCCGGCCCTTTTACCGCGGCGACGAGCGGTTTCTCAAAAGCCGCGATGGAGTCGAGAAAGCGGATCACGGGCGAATCGGCGCCAGCGGGCGGACCCTTCAGGAAGTCTTCGATGTCGTTGCCGGCCGTGAAGATCTCGGCGTGGCCGCGCAACAGCACCGCGCGTACCGAGGCGTCTTCGTTCGCTCCGGTGAGCGCGTCGGTGATCGCCTGATACATCGCGGGCGTGAGCGCGTTCTTGCGCGCGGGCCGGTCGATGGTGATCGTGAGCACGCCGTTTTCGTGTGCTGCAAGGATTTCGTTGCTCATGTGGCTGTCTCCTCGAATCCCAATCGTGATACGAAAAACGGTCCGCAAACCGCGAAGTCTGCGAACCGTGTCGATAACGCCGAAGCGCTGATCAGACGAACGCTTACAGCCGCTCGATGATGCCCGCCGCACCCATGCCGGTGCCGACGCACATCGTCACCATGCCGTACTTGTAGTTGCGGCGGCGCAGGCCGTGCACGACCGTCGAGGCGCGGATCGCGCCCGTCGCGCCGAGCGGGTGGCCCAGCGCAATCGCGCCGCCAAGCGGATTGATCTTCGAAGGATCGAGGCCGAGGTCCTGGATCACCGCCAGCGACTGCGCGGCGAACGCTTCGTTCAGCTCGATCCAGTCGAGATCGTCCTGCTTCAGGCCCGCGGCCTTCAGCGCCGCCGGAATCGCTTCCTTCGGACCGATGCCCATGATCTCCGGCGGCACGCCGCGCACCGCGAAGCTCACGAAACGCGCGAGCGGCGTGAGGTTGAACTGCTTGAGCATCTTCTCGGAGACGACGATCAGCGCGCCCGCGCCATCCGAAGTCTGCGAGCTGTTGCCGGCCGTGACCGAGCCCTTGTTCGCGAACACCGCGCGCAGTTTCGCGAGGCCTTCGAGCGTCGTATCGGCGCGCGGGCCTTCGTCCAGCTCGATCAAACGCTCCTTCACCTTCACTTCGCCCGTTGCGAGATCCGGGAAACGCTCGACGAGCGTGTACGGCGCGATTTCGTCCTTGAATTCGCCGGCCTGTTGCGCGGCGAGCGCGCGGCGATGCGATTCAACCGAGAACGCGTCCTGCGCTTCGCGGCTCACCTTCCAGCGCTCCGCGACCTTCTCGGCGGTCAGACCCATGCCGTAAGCAATACCAACGTCTTCGTTGCGATCGAAGATATGCGGCGAGAGCGACGGCTTGTTGCCCATCATCGGCACCATGCTCATCGACTCGCAGCCGCCCGCGATCATCGCGTCGGACTCGCCCACGCGGATGCGGTCCGCGGCCATCGCGAGCGCCGTGAGGCCGGACGCGCAGAAGCGGTTGACGGTCACGCCGCCCACGCTCTGCGGCAAACCCGCGAGCAGCGCGCCAATACGCGCCACGTTCAGGCCCTGCTCAGCTTCCGGAATCGCGCAGCCGACGATGGCGTCTTCGATCACGCTCGTGTCGAGGCCCGGCACCTGCGCCACGGCCGACTTGATCGCGTGAACCAGCAGCTCGTCCGGGCGGGTGTTCCTGAACACGCCGCGCGGCGCCTTGCCGATGGGCGTGCGGCTCGCGGCGACGATGTATGCGTCCTGCAACTGTTTGCTCATCTCTTACTCCAGTATCTGGTGTGCGTCGTGCCGCTTAGTTGCGCACCGGCTTGCCGGTTTGCAGCATGCCCATGATGCGTTCCTGAGTCTTCTGCGTGCCGAGCAGATCGACGAAGGCGCGGCGCTCGAGCTTGAGCAGCCATTCTTCGTCGACGAGACTGCCCGCCTCGACATCGCCGCCGCACACCGCTTCCGCGATCCGGCTCGCGATCAGGAAGTCGTGATCGCTGATGAAGCGGCCGTCGCGCATGTTCACGAGCGATGCCTTGATGGTCGAGATCGCCGAGCGGCCCGCCACCGGAATCTGCGTCGCGCGCAGCGGCGGACGGTAGCCCGCGGCGCTCAGTGCGCGCACTTCCTTCTTCGCCGTATCGAGCAGTTCGAACACGTTGAAGACGATCGTGTCCGAAGGTTTCAGGTAGCCCATTGCGCGTGCTTCGTGCGCCGAGGCCGAAACCTTCGCCATCGCGGCGTTTTCGAACGACTTCTGCAGGAACCGGAGCAGATCGCTCGGTACCGCGCCAATCGCCTGCGCGCCTTCGGCTGCGCGAATCGCCGCTTCCTTGAGGCCGCCGCCAGCGGGCACGAGACCCACGCCCACTTCCACGAGACCGACATAGCTCTCGATATGCGCCACGCGCTTCGCGCTTTGCAGCATGATTTCGCAGCCGCCGCCGAGCGCGATGCCCGACACCGCCGTGATCACCGGCACGTTCGCGTACTTCACGCGCAGCATCGTGTCCTGGAACTTCTTCACGAACGGCTCGATGCCCTTCGCGCCGCCCATCATGAACGCGGGCATCGCCTCTTCGAGGTTCGCGCCTGCCGAGAACGGACCGCCCGGCGCGCCGAGCTTGAGCGACGTCGGTTGCCAGACCACGAGGCCCTTGTAGCCGTCTTCCGCGATGTCGATGGCCTTCACGAGGGAGTCGAGCAGGCCCGGGCCCATCGTGTTCATCTTGCTCTTGTACGAGACGATGACGACGTCGTCCTCGCCCGCGCGGTCGTCCACCCAGGCGCGCAGGTTGTCGTTCTCGAACAGCGTCTTGCCGTAGGTCTTCGGATCGCGTGCGCTCGTTTCACCGAACAGCGCCGCACGGAATACCTGACGCTCGTACACCGGCAGATTCGAGCGCGGCACGAAGCGCGCTTCAGCGGGCGACCACGAACCTTCCGCACCATGCACGCCGCCGTTCGCCGCGACCGGGCCTTCGAACACCCAGGCGGGCAGCGGTGCATTCGACAGCGCCTTGCCCGCGTCGATGTCTTCCTTCACCCACTCGGCGACCTGCTTCCAGCCCGCGGCCTGCCAGCCTTCGAACGGACCTTCGTTCCAGCCGAAGCCCCAGCGGATCGCGAGATCGACATCACGCGCGTTCTCGGCGATCGACTGCAGATGCACGCCGATGTAGTGGAACACGTCGCGGAAGATCGACCACAGGAACTGCGCTTGCGGATGCTGCGTTTCGCGCAGGAGCTTCAGGCGCTCGGCGGGCGGACGCTTGAGGATGCGGCCCACCAGATCGTCGGCCTTGCCGCCGCCGTCGACGTACTCGCCCGTGTTGGCGTCGAGCACCTTGATCGACTTGCCTTCCTTGCGATAGAAACCGCCGCCCGTCTTCTGGCCGAGCGCGCCCTTCGCCACGAGACCCGCGAGCACCGCCGGCGTCTCGTAGACCGGGAAGAACGGATCATCCTTCAGGTTGTCCTGCATCGTTTTGATGACGTGCGCCATCGTGTCGAGACCCACGACGTCCGCCGTGCGGAACGTCGCCGACTTCGCGCGGCCAAGGCGCGCGCCCGTGAGGTCATCGACTTCGTCGAAACGCAGACCGAACTTCTTCGCCTCGGCGATCACCGCGAGGATCGAGAACACGCCCACGCGGTTTGCGATGAAGTTCGGCGTGTCCTTCGCGCGCACCACGCCCTTGCCGACCACGCTCGTGAGGAACGATTCGAGCTGGTCGAGGATTTCGGGCTTCGTTTGCGACGTCGGAATCAGCTCGACGAGGTGCATGTAGCGCGGCGGGTTGAAGAAGTGCACACCGCAGAAGCGCGTCTTCAATGCATCGTCGAAGCCATGCGAGAGTTCGGTGATCGACAGGCCCGAGGTATTGGTCGCGAAAATCGCGTTCGGGCCGAGGTGCGGCGCGACCTTCTTGTAGAGGTCGTGCTTCCAGTCCATGCGTTCGGCGATCGCCTCGATCACCACGTCGCATTCCGCGAGCTTGGCGATGTCGTCTTCGTAGTTCGCGGGCGTGATGTATTGCGCGTCGTCCTTCACGCCGAACGGCGCGGGCGAGAGCTTCTTGAGGGTCTCGATCGCCTTCAGCGCGATGGCGTTCTTCGGGCCTTCTTTCGCGGGCAGATCGAACAGCAGCACGGGCACGCGGGCGTTGATCAGGTGCGCGGCGATCTGCGCGCCCATCACGCCGGCGCCGAGCACGGCCACCTTGCGAATATTGAGGTTGCTCACGTTGTTCCTCCAGCGGGTATGCAATGTCGAGCGGATTGAGGTGTGAGGGCGGCGCGCGTCAACGGGCACCGCCTCTGCACATCGTGTTGACGGGGCGCGCGCCCTTGAAAAACGCGCGCCCGTTGGCTTTTAGAACAGCGCTTCGTCGACTTCCATCAGCGTCTTCGAACCCGCGCGCGCCTGGCGGATCGACGTGGCCGTTTCGGGCAGCAGCTTCGCGAAGTAGAAACGCGCCGTGGCCAGCTTCGACTTGTAGAACGGATCGCCCGAGCTTTCCTTGTCGAGCGCGATACGCGCCATGCGCGCCCAGAAGTACGCGAACACGAGGTGGCCCGCCGTACGCAGGTACGGCACCGCGGCCGCGCCCACTTCGTCCGGGTTCTGCATCGCCTTCATGCCGATTTCCATCGTGAGCTTCTGCATCTTGTCGCCAATGTCGGCGAGCGGATTCACGAACTCCTGCATTTCCGGCTTGATGCCTTCGGCTTCGACGAAATCCGTCACGAGCTTGCCGAACTTCTTGAGCTTCGCGCCCATGTCGCCCAGCACCTTGCGGCCCAGCAGGTCGAGCGACTGGATCGTGTTCGTGCCTTCGTAAATCTGGTTGATACGCGCGTCGCGCACGTACTGCTCCATGCCCCACTCGGCGATGAAACCGTGGCCGCCGTACACCTGCATGCCGAGGTTGGTGCTCTCGAATGCGTTATCGGTGAGGAAGGCCTTGATGATCGGCGTGAGCAGCGCGACGAGGTCGCCGGCTTCCTTGCGCTCGCTTTCATCGCCGTGCGAGAGCTCCTTGTCGATCTGCAGCGCCGACCAGTACGTGAAGGCTCGCGCGCCTTCGGCCCAGGCCTTCTGCGTGAGCAGCATGCGGCGCACGTCCGGATGCACGATGATCGGGTCAGCGGCCTTTTCAGGCGCCTTCGGGCCGGTCAGCGCGCGCATCTGCAGACGCTCCTTCGCATACGTGAGGGAGTTCTGGTAAGCGACTTCGGTGAGACCGAGGCCCTGCATGCCAACGCCCAGACGCGCCGCGTTCATCATCACGAACATGGCGTTCAAGCCCTTGTTCGGCTCGCCGACGAGCCAGCCCTTTGCGCCGTCGAGATTCATCACGCAGGTCGCGTTGCCGTGAATGCCCATCTTGTGCTCGATCGAGCCGCACTTGATGCCATTGCGCTCGCCCACTTCGCCCGTTGCCGTGGGAATGAACTTCGGCACGACGAAGAGCGAAATGCCCTTGGTTCCCGGCGGCGCATCAGGCAGACGCGCGAGCACGAGGTGGATGATGTTCTCGGCCATGTCGTGCTCACCGCTCGAGATGAAGATCTTCGTGCCGGTGATCGCGTACGAGCCGTCGCCGTTCGGCTCGGCCTTCGTGCGCAGGATGCCGAGGTCGGTGCCGCAGTGCGGCTCGGTCAGGCACATCGTGCCGGTCCACACGCCTTCGACCAGCTTCGGTAGATAGGCCTTCTGGAGTTCGGGCGTGCCGTGCGCATGCAAACACTCGTAGGCGCCATGCGAAAGACCCGGGTACATGGTCCACGCCTGGTTCGCCGAGTTCAGCATCTCGTAGAGCGCGTTGTTCACGAACGCAGGCAGGCCCTGGCCGCCGTAGTCGGGATCGCAGCCGAGCGCGGGCCAGCCGGCTTCGACGTATTGCTTGTACGCTTCCTTGAAACCAGCAGGCGTGGTGACGACGCCGTCGCCGGCGTAGGTGCAGCCTTCACGGTCGCCGACCTGGTTCAGCGGAAACAGCACCTCGGAGCAGAACTTGCCGGCTTCTTCGAGCACCTGGTTGATGGTGTCGGCGTCGAGGTCGGCGTGCTTCGGCATCTGCTTCACTTCGCCTTCCACGTTCAGCAGTTCGTGCAGAACGAACTGCATGTCGCGCAGCGGCGCGGTGTACTGTCCCATGTCTTCTCTCCAAAATTTGAGCTTCGGGTCCCTCGCGCGCCGCCGCGACTTCGATGTTGCGGCTTAGGCGCTACTGGGTCTCGCTCTGATACGAAACAATCAGCTTCTCGAACGCGGCCCACGTATGCTCGACCGCGTCCGGCAGATGCAGGAAGCGGCCGTCATGATGCAGGCCGAGCGTCACGCTATACAGTTCGAAGAGCATCAGCGCGGGATCGGTCTCCTTGCGCAAATGGCCTTCTTCGATTGCCTGCGAAATGGCCCTCAGGAGCGCCGAGCGCCACATCGACACGCTCGCGACCAGCGTCTCGCGCACCTGGCTGTCCGCGCGGTCGTCGTACTCGACGGCGCCGCTGATGTAGATGCAGCCGGTCGTGACTTCGTGAATGCGCTTCTCAAACCATCGCGACAGCATCGCACGCAGACGCGGCAAACCGCGTGGCTCGCGCAAACTCGGAAAGAAGACTTCTTCCTCGAATCGACGGTGGTACTCGCGGACCACCTCGACCTGCAGGTCTTCCCGAGACCCGAAGTGAGCGAAGACGCCACTCTTGCTCATCTGCATGCGCTCGGCGAGCAGGCCGATGGTCAGGCCTTCAAGGCCATCGCGACCTGCCAGGTCGAGTGCTGCATCCAGAATGGCGGCTCGTGTCTGTTCGCCTTTTCGCATAGCTTTCTTTACCGTAACGATGTGGCCGCGATGTTGCCGTCAACTACTCGTCAACTGCTTACATCAAGACCCGAATTAAATCGAACGGCCGTACTATTGTTGAGGACAGCCGTCCGCGAAACAAGGACTTTATTAGAAACCGATTTCTAACCGGCACTCTAATTTTCGGGGTTCGTGCGCCGCGCGCAAGCCGACATTCTCTCGATTGCACGTGCGGGGGGGCGTATGGCAGACATGCCGCGCGGCAGCCCGCGAGCGATGCTAGTCGTAGCCGCCGATGGTGATGAGTTTCATGACCGCACGGTACAGCGAAAAAGCGAACCAGCTCACCGCTCGCACGTGCCACGGGCGCGATTCGTAACGTGCGCGGTCGATCTCGGGCGACTCCTCGAACGCGGCGAGGATGGCGTCGCGCAGCTCCTCGATCTGCGCATGGCTCACGAGCAGGACGTTGGCCTCGTTGTTGAGCACCAGGCTAAGCGCGTCGAGGTTCGACGAACCGACCGTGCCCCACAGGCAATCGACCACGGCCACCTTCCCGTGCAGCATGGTCTTCTCGTACTCAGCAATCTGAACGCCCGCGCTGAGCAACTGGTGATAAAGGAAGGGGGTGCCGTAGTCGAGCACCTTGAATTCTTTTCGTCCGATCAAAAGCTTCACGTCGACGCCGCGCGTGGCCGCCTCGACGAGCGCGCGCCGCAGCCGCCGCCCCGGCATGAAATACGGATTGGCGAGCAGCACTTCCTTGCGCGCCTCGCCGATGGCTTCGAGGTAGGCCTTCTCGATCGCGCGGCGGTTCACGACGTTGTCGCGCGCCACGAACGCCACGCAAGGCACGTGCGCCGTGCGCGGATCGGGCACGCCCGCGCGCAGGCGCTCGCGCAAACGCTCGACAATGCGCCGCGCACGGCCCGTGCGCATGACGGGCGCGAGTTCGCGCAGCATTTCATTGACGGCCTTGGTTGGCCGGCCGATGGTGTGCCCTGTTGGATGCGGCGCGAGATAGCCGGCACTCGCGGGGACGCCCGGCGAAAGCGAGGTTGGCGACCCCGGCGCGGCAAGCGGCGGCCGATAGCCGAGCCGGATACGCCGCCATTGAAGTTCGACGGCCTCACGCACATCCACGACGACCGGGCCCGTCAGCTCTACCGCGAAATCCCAGCGCGGAAACGGCAGCGGCTTGCCGTCGTTCAACATGTCGTCGACGACGTTGATGCCGCCGCAGTACGCGTAAAGATCGTCGACGACAACCAGCTTGCGGTGCGTTCGCGAGAAGCCGAAGCGCCCAAAGATATGCGGGTTGTAGATACGATGCTCGACGCCGGCGGCAGGCCATTCGTTGAAAAGATCCAGCCTCTCGGTGCCCACGCCGTCGGTGATCACTCGTACGCGCACACCGCGCCCCGCCGCGCGCACGAGCGCGTCGGACACGGCCTGGCCGGTATCGTCATGGCAAAAGATGTAGGTTTCGAGCGCGACATCGCGCTGGGCCGCGTCGATGCGCTCGATCATCGCCGAGAAGAGAGCCGTGCCCGACTGGAAAAGCCGCACGTCGTTGCCGCTCGTAAAGCGATAGCGCGAACGATAACGCCGGCCAAGCAGCGCCTCGCGCAACCGAACCAGGCGGTGCGGCTCGACTTCGCGGCCGTTCTCGTCCGCGAAGGGATCGGGGCGCTCGCGCTGGGTCTCGCTCACTTGCTTGCTCCACGCAACCGCTCGGGCAGTTGCAATATGGCCTCGCGGTTCGACCACGAGAAGCACTTCGCCGCCGCCTGCTCGTATGGCAGCCACACATAAGCCGTATGCTCGCGCGGCGCGAGCGTGACGACTGTGCCCGTGGGCACTTCCAGGCTGAACCAGTGCTCGGTATTGCGCGTGACGCCGGGCGCATAGCGATGGCGCCACACGGGATAGATTTCATACTCGATCTCGTGGTGCCAGTCGAGCAGCGCCGCCTGCGGAACGCCCAACGCGCCGACAGCGATACCGGTCTCCTCGCCCACCTCGCGCACGGCGGTTTCGGCGAACGGCTCGCCTGGGCGATCTTTCGAGCCGGTGACCGACTGCCAGAAACCCGGGCGGTCGGCGCGTTCGATGACCAGAACCTCCAATTGCGGCGTATGGATGACGACGAGTACGGATTCCGGAATCTTCGGCGGCTTCTGCATGGTGAGGGAGCGTGGGGAGGAACGCGCGCTGCGCGCTTGCGGCGCGTCTCAAGGTAATTTAACGCAAAAAGCAAAAAAGGCGCACGATGCGCCTTTTTTGTTGTTGCGATGCAAAAGCCCTGATGGGCCTTCGCAGCAGGAGTACCGCTTACTGCGCCGTCTTCTGCTCGGGCTGACGCAGACGGATGTGCAGTTCGCGCAGTTGACGCTCGTCCACCGGGCTCGGCGCCTGCGTGAGCAGATCCTGCGCGCGTTGCGTCTTCGGGAACGCGATCACGTCGCGAATCGAATCGGCGCCGGCCATCATCGTGACGATGCGGTCCAGACCGAACGCGATACCGCCGTGCGGCGGCGCGCCGTATTGCAGCGCGTCGAGCAGGAAGCCGAACTTCGCGCGCGCTTCTTCCGCATTGATCTTGAGCGCGCGGAACACCTTGCTCTGCACGTCTTCCTGATAGATACGCACCGAGCCGCCGCCGATTTCCCAGCCGTTCAGCACCATGTCGTAAGCCTTGGCGAGGCAGCGGCCCGGATCCGTTTCGAGGTATTCCAGGTGCTCGTCCTTCGGGCTCGTGAACGGGTGGTGTGCGGCCACGTAGCGGTTTTCTTCCTCGTCGTACTCGAACATCGGGAAGTCGACGACCCACAGCGGCTTCCAGCCCTTCTCGACGAGGCCGTTGGCCTTGCCGAACTCCGAGTGGCCGATCTTCAGGCGCAGTGCGCCCAGGCTGTCGTTCACGACCTTCGCGCGATCTGCCGCGAAGAAGATGATGTCGCCGTCTTGCGCGCCGGTGCGCTCGAGAATCGCGGCAATCGCGGCGTCGTGCAGGTTCTTGACGATCGGGCTTTGCAGACCGTCACGGCCCTTCGCCGCTTCGTTGACCTTGATCCACGCGAGACCCTTCGCGCCGTAAATACGCACGAATTCCGTGTAGCCGTCGATGTCGCCGCGCGAAAGCTCGCCGCCCTTCGGCACGCGCAGCGCCGCGACGCGGCCGTCCTTCGTGTTGGCCGGTGCGCTGAACACCTTGAAGTCGACGTCCTTCATGGCATCGGTCAACTCGGTGAATTCGAGCTTCACGCGCAGGTCCGGCTTGTCCGAACCGAAGCGGCTCATGGCTTCCGAGTACGGCATGACCGGGAACTTCGCATCGAGCTCGACGCCGATCGTTTCCTTGAACACGTGACGCGCCATGTCCTCGAACAGGTCGCGGATTTCCTGCTCGCCGAGGAACGACGTTTCGCAGTCGATCTGCGTGAATTCGGGCTGACGGTCGGCGCGCAGGTCTTCGTCGCGGAAGCACTTGACGATCTGGTAGTAGCGATCGAAGTTCGCGACCATCAAGAGCTGCTTGAAGAGCTGCGGCGACTGCGGCAGCGCGAAGAACTGACCCGGGTTCGTACGCGACGGCACGAGGTAGTCGCGCGCGCCTTCCGGCGTGCTCTTCGTGAGCATCGGCGTTTCGATGTCGATGAAGCCGAGCGCGTCGAGATACTTGCGCACGGCCATCGTCACGCGATAGCGCAGACGCAGGTTGTGCTGCATCTGCGGACGGCGCAGGTCGAGCACACGATGCGTGAGGCGCGTGGTTTCCGAGAGGTTGTCGTCGTCGAGCTGGAACGGCGGCGTGACCGACGCGTTGAGCACCACGAGTTCGTGGCACAGCACTTCGATCTTGCCGCTCGTGAGGTTCGCGTTGACCGTGCCTTCCGGACGATTGCGAACGAGACCCTTTACCTGCACGCAGAACTCGTTGCGCACGCCTTCGGCGATCTTGAACATTTCCGCGCGGTCCGGATCGCAGACGACCTGAACGAGGCCCTCGCGGTCGCGCAGGTCGATGAAGATGACGCCGCCATGGTCGCGGCGGCGCTGCACCCATCCGCACAGCGAAACAGTTTGGCCCAGCAGCTGTTCGGTCACCAGACCGCAGTATTCAGATCTCATCGACATGATGTTCGTCTTTCGTTTTGCATGAATGAACGGGAGCGGCGCGCGGTAGCGCGTCGTCCGGTATTTAAAGCGGAGGATCGATGGGGCGGCGTGGAGAGGTTGCCGGCGCGACCACGCCCATCGAAACAATATACTTGAGCGCGGCGTCGACGGTCATGTCCAGCTCGACCACCTCGCTCTTTGGCACCATCAGGAAAAAGCCCGACGTGGGATTTGGCGTAGTCGGCACATACACGCTCACGTGATCTTCCTGCAGGTGGTTGACCACGTCGCCGCCGGGAATGCCGGTGAGAAACGCGATCGTCCACGAACCCTTGCGCGGGTACTCGATCAGGAGCGCCTTGCGAAATGCATTGCCGTTGCTCGAAAGCAGTGTATCGGAAACCTGCTGGATGCTGCCATACAGCGGACCGATGATCGGGATGCGGCGCACCAGCGCGTTCCACCACTCCACCAGCTTCTGGCCGATGAAGTTGTGCGTGAGCACACCGACCCCGAAGATGAACGCGAGCGTGAGCACTGCGCCGAGGCCCGGCAGGCGCACGCCGAACATGCGCTCCGGCCGCCACGATTCGGGAAGCAGCAGCAGCGTCTGATCCATCGTGCCGATGACGAGGTTCAGCACCCACAGCGTGATGGCCAGCGGCACCAGCACCAGCAGGCCGGTCAGGAATACCGATTTGAACGTCGCTTTCTTGATCGTCATGTACACCGCCATGCGGGCCGCGCGCGGCATACGGGCTGCCGGCGCGGCTTCGGCGCGGCGCGTGTCCCCGGAGATGCAGGAATCGCGCCGCAGGTTTTTCAGGTCGAGGCTGCCGGGCTGGGCGTGCTCGCTGGGCTGCTCGCGGCGGGCGCGGCTGCGTTCGCATCGCTGGAAGCGCTCGCGGCGCCCTCGCCGGCCGGCTTGCTGGCCTCCGACGACGACGCGTTTTCGCCAGCCGCCTGCGCGCCAGTCGCCGCACCGCTCTTACCGCCGTTGCCGCTGCGGAAATCGGTGACGTACCAGCCCGAACCCTTCAGCTGGAAGCCCGCTGCGGTGACCTGCTTACGAAATGTGTCCGCGCCGCAGCTCGGGCACTGCGTCAGTGGCGCATCGCTCATCTTTTGGAGCACGTCCTTGTCGAAGCCGCACGACTCGCAGCGATAAGCGTAGATCGGCATGGTCTCTATCCTGATGAAAATCTGATAATTGCTTGCAAAGCCTTGAATTATAGCCGCAAACCAGGATCGCCCCTGGCATTTACCGGGCTTGGGTGTCCAGCAGGGAGGGTCGGAGGGTTGCGGCCGCCTCAACTCAGATGAGGGCAGGTTGCGCGCACATCAAGAGCGCGCGCGGCCATGCAAGGCGGCGAGCGCATGGCGTGCCGCCTGGGACAGCTCAAGCGTGCGAAGGCGCGACGTCGTTGCGGCGCCACACGAGCCAGCGCTCGCGCCCGACGAACACGGGCAGCGAGTCAGCCACGGGCTGATCGTCGGCCAACGTGAAGTACGGCGTGAGCAAGGCGTCGAGTTCGTCGCGCGCGATGGCGAACGGCGGCCCCTTGGGCGTCTCGCCGATGAAGAAGTAGCCCGCGAGCAATGCGCCGGGCTGCAACAGCTGGGCCATGCGGGTGGCGTAGCTCGCGCGCTGCGCCTTGGGCAATGCGCACAGGAACGCGCGCTCGAACACCCAGGCCGCCGTGAACGGCGGCGTGTAGGCGTAGAAGTCCGCCTCTTCGACGACACCGGCGTACTGCCCCAGCGCCGTGCGCGCGCTCGCGACCGCGGCCGGCGCGAAGTCGATGGCGCGCACCGTGCGGCCGCGCTCGGCGAGCCAGCGTGCCTCCCAGGCGTTGCCACAGCCCGGAATCAGCACGGCAGCCTCAGGGTGTGCCGTGGCGAAGGCTTCAAACTGGCGCTGCACGCCCGCCTGATCCCACGGCGTGAAGCCGCGCACGAAGCGCTCGTCCCAGAACGAGGGCGACGCTGGGTCGCGGGTTTCGAACTCAGGCGCTTCGCCCGGTTGCGGCGGCAGGGTCGGGTCGCTCATCGTCTCACTCCTTGTTCTCGTGGCCGTCAGCCGCCGTAGGCGAACGCGAGCCACAGGCGCGCCGCCACCATGCCCACGCCCACGGCCACGCCGAACACGAGCAGGCCCTGCAGCAGGCGGTTCGTTCGGCGTTGCTCGGCGAGCATCGCGCGGATCGTCTCGTCGTTCGCGAAACCGCCCGGCTCCTGGCGGTGCAGCAGCGCCTGGTGCACGAGGCGCGGCAATTGCGGCAGCGTCTTGCTCCATTGCGGCGCTTCGATCTTGAAGCGCTCGTACCAGCCGCGCAGGCCGATCTGTTCGGTCATCCAGCGCTCGAGATAAGGCTTCGCCGTTTTCCAGAGGTCGAGCTCCGGATCGAGCGAGCGCCCGAGGCCCTCGACGTTGAGCATGGTCTTTTGCAGCAGCACAAGCTGCGGCTGGATTTCCACGTTGAAGCGCCGCGAGGTCTGGAAGAGGCGCAGCAGCACCTGACCAAGCGAGATGTCCTTCAACGCCCGGTCGAAATACGGTTCGCACACGGCGCGAATCGCGCTTTCCAGTTCTTCCACGCGCGTATGGGGCGGCACCCACCCCGATTCGATATGCAGCGTCGCGACGCGGTGATAGTCACGCTTGAAGAACGCGAGAAAATTCTGCGCGAGGTAGTTTTTGTCGAAGTCAGACAGCGCGCCGACGATGCCGAAATCGAGCGCGATATAGCGGCCGAAATGCGCGGGATCGAGACTCACCTGAATGTTGCCGGGATGCATGTCGGCGTGAAAGAAGCCATCGCGGAACACCTGCGTGAAGAAGATCTCCACGCCCTCGCGCGCGAGCTTCGGAATGTCCACGCCCGCCGCCCGCAGCTTGTCCACCTGGCTGATCGGCACGCCGACCATGCGCTCCATCACGAGCACGTTGGCCGTGCTGAATTCCCAGTACATTTCCGGCACGAGCAACAAGTCGAGGCCCGCGAAATTGCGGCGCAACTGGCTGCCGTTGGCGGCTTCGCGCATCAGGTCGAGCTCGTCGTGCAGGTACTTGTCGAATTCGGCCACCACTTCGCGCGGCTTCAGGCGCTTGCCGTCGGCCCACAGGCGCTCGGCCCACACGGCGATGTCACGCAGCAGCGCGAGGTCGGAATCGATCACCGGACGCATGTTCGGGCGCAGCACCTTCACCGCCACCGGCTTGCCTGCGTGCTGGCCCGACTTCACCTTGGCGAAGTGCACCTGTGCAATCGACGCGCTCGCCACCGGCACGCGTTCGAACTCGTCGAAGATCGCGTCGACCGGCGCGCCCAGCGACTTCTCGATCAGGCCAATCGCCACGTTCGAATCGAACGGCGGCACCTGGTCCTGCAGCTTCGCAAGTTCGTTGGCGATATCGGGCGGCAGCAGGTCGCGGCGCGTAGACAGCACCTGGCCGAATTTTACGAAGATCGGGCCGAGGCTTTCCAGCGCGAGACGCAGACGCAAGCCGGGCGGGTCGTCGAAGCGACGGCCGATCGTGGTGATGCGCAGGAGCAGCGTCACACGCCGGTCGTTGATCCGGCTCAACATCATCTCGTCCAGGCCGAAGCGGATGACGGTGAAGACAATCTTGAGGAAACGCAGAAAACGCATGTCTGGGGGGCCTGTTGACTAGCGCGAGCCGAGCGGCGCAGCGCTTTGGCTCCCGCCGCTGGCCTGTGATTTTTGTTCGAGTCGCTCGATGCGCTTTTCCACACGTGCCAGCGCATCGCGTGCGCGCGACAGCTCCTCGTTGAAGCCGTCGAGCTCGGCGCGCCGCACGAGCTGCGGATTTTCATCGAGCAGATATTCCGTGACCGAGCCGAGCACGTTGCGCCCGGTGCGCAGGGCCTGCTCGCCCGCGGCGCGCGCGAGCGTGGCGATGCGTGAAGCCGGCGCGTCGCCAATCAGCTTCGCGAGGTCCTCTTCGGGCTCCCAGCGCAGATGCTCCGCGAGCTTGCCTATGACCTGCGCAAACTCGGCGTCGCCCTCGATCTTCACGTGCTTCATCACGGCCGCCTGGCCGCCCTGCATGAACGACGAGAGCGCGCCTGCGGGCACTGACAGCGTGACATCGACGTCGCCCGCATCGTGGTCCTCGACCGCGCCCAGATAGCCGTCCGGCTGCACGAGCAGCGTGAGCACGATGGGCGGGCATGTGAGACGCGCCGTCTTGCCGGCATAAGGGGCGAGGCGCTCACGTGCCCACGTTTCGCGGGCGAGCAGGTGATTCACGGCAGCAGCAAAGGGCTTGGCGGCAAGAGTCATCGGCATGGAATAAGAAAACCCGCACGGGCACAAGCCCGGGCGGGTTCCTATTGTAACGTTCGAGCCGTAGGATCGCGCCGCCGTCCTGCCCTGTCCAATGCGGCGCGGCGGCTGGAAGGCGCCGCACTCCGTGATCTGAATCAAATCACGAGACGCGCGGCCTCAGTACCGACTCAGTGAGATTCGACCTGCTGGATGCCCGCGAGCAGCCAGCCTTCGCCCGACGTGCTGGACTTCGAGAGATTCCACACCTCGACGAACGGCGCGGCCGGCTCGCCCATGGCTTCGCGAATCAGGCCGGAGAAGCGCACGCTCGCAAGGTATTCGCTGCCGCGATCTTCCACGCCGAGCAGGTCCGCGTTGAGTTGCACGACGTCGGTCTGGTTGGGCTGCGCGCCGCGGCCCGCGAGATCGACGCGGATTTCGGCGAACATCTCGGGCGTCGTGAATTCGCGGATGTCGTCCATGTTGCCGGCGTCCCACGCGGCCTGCAGGCGCACGAAGTAGACCTTCGCATTACGCACGAAGGCTTCCGCGTCGAAGCCGGCCGGAATTGACGCAGCTGCAGTTGACGGCGTATCGACATGCGGCGTGCTCACCGGATTGCCTTCAGGCGCGAGGTCTTGCCCCGTGGGCGGCGCAGTGTAGCGCGGCTCCAGCGGCTGATACCCGCCCGACGACGGGTTCAGGCTGTTCGACGACGCGTGCGAATAGCCGGCGCCGCCCGTTTGGTACGCGGGTTCCGCGGCACGGCGGCGGCTCATGAACTTGCGGATCAGCCAGATGGCGACGAAGGCGATGATCGCGATCACGATCATGTTGGCCATCATGCCGGCAAACGCCTCGCCAAGACCGAAGTGCGAAAGCAGCGCGGCGATGCCGAGACCGGCCGCGAGGCCTGCGATAGGCCCAAGCCAGCGATTGCGCGCCGGTGCGGGCGCAGGCGTGGGCGCAGGCGTGCCGGGAGCGCGCTGGGCTCCAGCCTGCTGCGCGGGATTCGCGGGAGCGGGCTGGGCCGGCGGCGGCGTGGTGCTGCGCTGCGAGGCGACCGACGACTGCTTGCCGAAACTGCGGCCGCCACCCATACGGCGAGCCTCCGCATCGAACGACGCGAGGCTGCCAGCAATCATCACGCCGGCAAGAGCCAGGACGCCGATTCGTCTGGCCCATGACGCTGAAAGCTTTCTGGAAGCATCGATTCGGGGCTCAGACATAGCGGAAATTCCTTTAAAGACAGTAAGTTGGGAACACTAATACTTTGTGCCGACGTGTAAGGCTACCACGCCAGCTGACAAATTGTAATATTTGACGGCTTCAAGGCCGACTTGTTCCATCATCGTCTTGAGTGTTTCCTGATCCGGATGCATGCGGATCGATTCCGCGAGGTACTGGTAGCTGTCCGCGTCCTGCGCAAAGCGCCGGCCAAGCCACGGCAGCACCTTGAACGAATACACGTCATACGCCTTCTTGAGCGGCTCCCAGACCTTCGAGAATTCGAGCACGAGCACGCGGCCACCCGGCTTGAGCACGCGGCGCATCTCGGCGAGCGCAGCGTCCTTATGCGTCATGTTGCGCAGGCCGAAAGCCACGGTCACCACGTCGAAGTGGTTGTCCGGAAAGGGAATTTTCTCGGCGTCGCAAAGGAGCGCCGGGGTGATCACGCCGTTGTCGATCAGGCGGTCGCGGCCCACGCGCAGCATCGACTCGTTGATGTCGGTGTGCCAGACCTCGCCCGTCGGGCCCGCTTTCTTCGCGAACGCCATGGAAAGGTCGCCGGTGCCGCCCGCGATGTCGAGCACCTTCGCGCCGGGCCGGATGTTCGCCTGTGCGATCGTGAACGCCTTCCACGCGCGGTGCAGCCCGCCCGACATCAGGTCGTTCATCAGGTCGTAGTTTGAGGCGACCGAGTGAAACACGCCGGCCACCTTCTTCGCCTTGTCCTGTTCGTCGACTGTCTGATAGCCGAAGTGGGTTTTGCTCATCGCGCTCGTCCTTTCGCGGAAGGGTGTTCTATTGGAGTGCTGCGCCGCGTCTGTCAGAGAAGCGGCGGGGCTGGATCGTAACAGGAAGCGTCAGTGGCAGTGGCCATGCGCTGCAGGGGGCGCCGCCATGGGTGCGTCGCGCTCGACGCCCGCCGCCTTCAGTTTGGCGAAATATTCCGCCCAGAGTTCGTCCTGGCGCGTGGCGAACTCGTAGAGCTGGTCCCACGAGTAAATGCCGGTGTTGTGGCCGTCGGAGAACGTGGGCTGCAGCGCGTAGTTGCCGACACCTTCAAGCGCCGTAATCGTCACCTCGCGCTTGCCGGTCTGCAGCGTTTCCTGGCCGGGGCCGTGCCCACGCACCTCCGCCGAGGGCGAAAACACGCGCATCAGCTCGAAGGGCACGCGGTAGCTCTCCCCGGTCGCATACTGGAGTTCCAGCACGCGCGAGACGGCGTGCACCACGACGCCGGTCGGTACCGGCGTATCGGATTTCAGTCCACTCATGATCGTTCCTGCTGTTGGACGCGCATTGGACGCTCACCGCCCCCACCCCTTCAGGCCTTAAGCCTGCTCCATTTCCTGGCGCAACGCGTCGCGCAGCAGCGTGGCCTGCGCGCGGCGCTGGCCCAGCATCGCCTCGGACACCGTGCGCTGGCGCGGCGCCCAGACGGGCAGCGGGAAATGTGCGTCGTTCGTAAAGCGCGGAATGACGTGCCAGTGCACGTGCGGCACCTGGTTGCCGAGGCTCGCCAGATTCACCTTCGAAGGATGCATGACGCGGCGCAGCGCACGCTCGACGGCGTACACCGCCCGCATCAGATGTTCCCGGTCGGCCGCGCCCAGGTCCGAGAATTCGGCAACGTGCGCATTCCAGATGACCCGGCAAAAGCCGGGATAGTCGGCCTCGGCAGTCGCGAGCACGACGCGCATGCGCTCGTCCTGCCACAGCACATCGCCGCCTTCCTCACTGCAGAATATGCATGTCATCGTCGTCCCCGAACCCGTTCACGGAAAATTGAGCGCTGCCATTAGACCAGCACGCGCTCGATTCCGCCATTGTTCGCGTTCTGAACGTAGTCCGCCATCCAGTTTTCGCCAAGCAGGTGTCGGGCGATTTCCACCACGATGTAGTCGGCTTCGATGTTGGCGTCTTCGTTGTACCGCGACAGACCCTGGAGGCACGACGGGCAGCTCGTCAGAATCTTGACGTCCTGCGTCGTACCCTGCCCGCCCGCTTCCTGCTGCGTCGCCGGCTGCACCCCGTTCGCGCCGTTGCCGACGATCGGAATGCCGCGCAGCTTCGCCGCGCCCTTGCGGATTTCCTCTTCCTTGCGGAAGCGCACCTGCGTCGATATGTCCGGGCGCGTAACGGCCAGCGTGCCCGATTCGCCGCAGCAGCGATCGTTCTTCTCGATCTTGTAGCCGTCCTTTTCGGAACCCATCAGCTCATTGACGAGCTTGACCGGATCGATCGTCTTGATCGGCGTGTGGCACGGGTCGTGGTACATGTAGCGCGTGCCCGTCACGCCGTCGAGCTTGATGCCCTTCTCCAGCAGGAACTCGTGGATGTCGATGATGCGACATCCCGGGAAAATCTTGTCGAATTCATAGTCCGCGAGCTGGTCATAGCACGTCCCGCACGACACCACGACGGTCTTGATGTCGAGGTAGTTGAGCGTGTTCGCGACGCGATGGAACAGCACGCGGTTATCGGTGACGATCTTCTCGGCCTTGTCGTACTGGCCCGAGCCGCGCTGCGGATAGCCGCAGCACAGGTAGCCCGGCGGCAGCACCGTCTGCACGCCCGCTTCCCAGAGCATGGCCTGGGTGGCGAGACCCACCTGCGAGAACAGACGCTCCGAGCCGCAGCCGGGGAAGTAGAACACCGCCTCCGAATCGACGTTCGTCGTCTTCGGGTTGCGGATGATCGGCACGATCTTGTTGTCTTCGATGTCGAGCAACGCGCGCGCCGTCTTCTTCGGCAGGTTGCCCGGCATCTTCTTGTTGACGAAGTGGATCACCTGCTCGACCACGGCCGGCTTGCCCGTGGATGCGGGCGGATGCGCCGTCTGCTTCTTCACGACCTTCTTGAGCAGGTCGTTGCCAAGGCGCTGCGCCTTGTAGCCCACGCCCATCATCGCGGTACGCGCGAGATTGATGGTCTGCGGGTTCGTGGCGTTCAGGAAGAACATGCCGGCCGCGTTGCCCGCGTTGAACTTCTTCTTGCCCATCTTGCGCAGCAGATTGCGCATGTTCATGGTCACGTCGCCGAAGTCGATCTTGACCGGACACGGCGTCACGCACTTGTGGCAGACCGTGCAGTGGTCGGCCACGTCGTTGAACTCGTCCCAGTGCTTGATCGACACGCCGCGGCGCGTCTGCTCTTCGTACAGGAACGCCTCGACCAGCAAGGAGGTCGCGAGAATCTTGTTGCGCGGGCTGTAGAGCAGGTTCGCGCGCGGCACGTGGGTCGCGCACACCGGCTTGCACTTGCCGCAGCGCAGGCAGTCCTTCACCGAATCGGCGATTGCACCAATGTCGGACTGCTGCATGATGAGCGACTCGTAGCCCATCAGGCCGAACGACGGCGTGTAGGCGTTGCGCAGGTCGGCGCCTTCGAGCAGCTTGCCCGCGTTGAAGCGGCCTTGCGGATCGACGCGTTGCTTGTAGGCGCGGAACTCGGCGATCTCGTCTTCCGTGAGGAATTCGAGCTTCGTGATGCCGATGCCGTGCTCGCCCGAGATCACGCCGTCGAGCGAACGCGCGAGCTTCATGATGCGCGCCACAGCGACATGCGCGTCCTGCAGCATCTCGTAGTTGTCGGAGTTGACCGGCAGGTTCGTGTGCACGTTGCCGTCGCCGGCGTGCATGTGCAGCGCCACAAACACACGGCCGCGCAGCACCTTCTTGTGGATCGCCTGGGCCTCGTCGAGGATCGGCTTGAATTCGCCGCCATTGAAGATCTTGCGCAGTTCCGCGCGGATCTCCTGCTTCCACGAGATTCGCACCGTGCGGTCCTGGGTCACGTGGAAGACGTTGGCGTCCGGCTGCGCGTCCACGCGGTCGGCGAACTTCTCCGCCAGCGCCTCGTAGCCCAGTTGCACGAGATAGTGCTGCGCCTCGCGCAGCGACAGGTCGAGCTTCTCGCCCACGAAGGTCCAGCGCTCGCGCACGCGCTTGAGCAGGTCGAGCGCCTGCTGAACGCGGTCTTCGAGCAGTTCCGCGGAGGGAATCTCGTTTGCGTCGTCGGTCTTGCCGAGCGGCAGCTTGCCCGCCTTGAAGAACGCTTCGAGCGCGTCGACCAGTTGCAGCTTGTTCTTGAGCGACAGCTCGATGTTGATGCGCTCGATGCCGTCCGTGTACTCGCCCATGCGGTCGAGCGGGATCACGACGTCTTCGTTGATCTTGAATGCGTTGGTGTGCTTGGCGATCGCGGCCGTGCGGCTGCGGTCGAGCCAAAAGCGCTTGCGCGCCTCGGCGGACACCGCGACGAAACCTTCGCCGCTCTTGCCGTTCGCCATGCGGATGACTTCCGAAGTCGCGGTAGCCACGGCATCGGCGTTGTCACCGACGATATCGCCGATCAGCACCATCTTCGGAAACGCGTTGCGCTTGCTCTTGGTCGCGTAGCCCACAGCGCGCAGATAGCGCTCGTCGAGATGTTCGAGGCCCGCGAGAATCGCGCCGCCCTGTTTCGACGTTTCGAACAGGTAGTCCTTGATCTCGACGATGCTCGGAATCGCCTCGCGCGCCTGGCCGAAGAACTCCAGACACACCGTGCGCGTATGCGCGGGCATCTTGTGCAGCACCCAGCGCGCGGACGTGATGAGCCCGTCGCAGCCTTCCTTCTGCACGCCCGGCAGGCCCGCGAGGAACTTGTCGGTGACGTCCTTGCCGAGACCTTCCTTGCGGAAGCGCTTGCCTTCGATATCGAGCGATTCGGTGCGCAGGAGCTTTTCGCCCGGCGCGTATTCGCCGTCGAACCACTTCAGCTCGAAGCGCGCCACGGGAATGTCGTGGATCTTGCCCATGTTGTGGTCGAGGCGCGTGACTTCCAGCCAGTTGCCCTGCGGGTCGACCATGCGCCACCAGGCGAGATTGTCGAGCGCCGTGCCCCACAGCACCGCCTTCTTGCCGCCCGCATTCATCGCGACGTTGCCGCCGATGCAGGACGCATCGAGCGAAGTCGGATCGACTGCGAAGACGAAGCCCGCCGCGTCGGCCGCGTCGGTCACGCGGCGCGTGACCACGCCCGCGCCCGAGAAAATGGTCGCAACCTTGCGGTTCACGCCCGGCAGCTCGGTCATCTCGACGGGGCCAAGTTGCTCGAGCTTTTCGGTGTTGATGACGGCCGAGAACGGGGTGAGCGGCACCGCGCCACCCGTGTAGCCCGTGCCGCCTCCGCGCGGAATCACGGTGAGCCCCAGTTCGAAACAGGCCTTGATGAGGCCGGCGATTTCGGCTTCGGTATCGGGCGTGAGGACGACAAACGGATATTCCACGCGCCAGTCGGTCGCGTCGGTCACGTGCGAGACGCGCGCGAGGCCGTCGAAACGGATGTTGTCCTTGGCCGTGCGCTTGCCGAGCACCTTCGTCGAGCGGCGGCGCAGGTCGGCCACCTTCTCGAACTCGCCCGCGAAGGCGTCGATGGCGCGGCGCGTGGCGCCGACCAGCTTTTCCACGCGCGCGGCACGGTCCACGCCTTCCTTGTCTGCATGCTCCTGCAGGTCGGCGCGGCGGCGCTTCTCGATTTCACCGAGGCGGTGGTTCAACGCCTCGATCAGGAGCGCGCGGCGTTTCGGATTGTCGAGCAAATCGTCCTGCAGATACGGATTGCGGCGCACGACCCAGATGTCGCCCAGCACCTCGTAGAGCATGCGCGCCGAGCGGCCGGTGCGGCGCTCCGCGCGCAGCACGGCGAGCGCGTTCCATGCCTCTTCGCCAAGCAGGCGGATGACGATTTCGCGGTCCGAAAAGGACGTGTAGTTATAGGGAATCTCGCGCAGGCGCGGTTCGATGTCGGCGGCCACGGCGGCGGGGGCGCCGTGAGGATCGAAAACTTGAGGTGCGTTCATGGTTGGACGACTCTTTGGGCCAGTCCCGCGCACGGCTCGCGGCCGCTGCGACGGATACTGACGGGGCGCGTGGGGCGCTATTCTGAAATCGTGTCCGCCTGTGGCAGGCTGCGGACGAAAGGGGTGGGGAGGCACATGGCGGCAACGCTCACGCCGATGGTTCCCCGGCGCTCGGATTTAGCGACACGATCGTGCGTGGCGGGCGTGCCGCTGCGCCGCCGGGCGGGTCACGCGCCGTGCGGGCATCAAATGGGCTCTCCGAGGTTGCCAGTGCATCATCCGATCCTTGTTTCGAAAAAGGATTTTACCGCATGATCCGCACCCGCGCTGACGCGGCGTAGGAACTTGGTGAACACACAAGATTCACTTGCGTAGACGGGTGATTCGCGCCGGATTGCGCGCGCTTTGACGATGATTTGCCTTCCGGCCGGTCGGTGAATAGCGCTGCCGCATCGAGCGCCAGCCGCCTGCCCGCGCCGCCAGCGCCGGAGCCGTTGGCGCTATCATTTACGCTTTCCCGCCCTAAACCCGCGCCCGGCGCGCCCTCGCATGGCCTCCCACGACGATTACCTGAAGAAAATCCTCACCGCCCGCGTCTACGATGTCGCCCGCGAGACCGAACTCGAGCGCGCCCCGAATCTCTCGGCGCGCCTGCGCAACGCCGTGTTCCTCAAGCGCGAGGACAACCAGCCGGTGTTCTCCTTCAAGCTGCGCGGCGCGTACAACAAGATGGCGCATCTCACGCCCGCGCAGCTCGAGCGCGGCGTGATCACCGCCTCGGCGGGCAATCACGCGCAGGGCGTGGCGCTTTCGGCGGCGAAGCTCGGCGTGAAGGCCGTGATCTGCGTGCCGGT
>NZ_JAMBPR010000140.1 GCF_024206475.1 Paraburkholderia sp. CNPSo 3274 | reverse complement strand
TCGAGCGGGTGAGCACGGAGATGAGCTTGCATGTGCTCGCGTACAACATGAAGCGGGTGATCAAGCTGATCGGCTCGGAAATGGCTATGAAGGCGATGCGAGCATGATGCCCGCACGGGGTTGTTGAGCCTTTGCAATATGCGTGGCCATGGTTTGAAGCTGGTGTTCCCGCAATTCACATGCCGCGGCCAATACCGAGACAGATCTTGTCAATCTCCTCTGGCCAGGCGTTTTGACACAGTCTGGGCCACCAACGGCCATTCGAGCGCGCTTTCAGGCGGACATTCAAACGTCGGCTCAGCGCGGGTAACGGACCTTCCATCGATGATCAGGAGCGTCGAATCCTCAATCAAGCCGGCCGTGCTGCTCAAGATTCGCAGACCAATGCGCATGCAGCGCTAGACGAACTTAACATCGGCACTCGCGCTTCGTTGTGCCTCTTCGCGGCGCCACGTCGAAACGCTGCAACCAAAGCGTCCGCTGAACCAGCGGGAAAACGCGCTCAACGATGAGAAGCCAACCAGCGTGGCGACTTCAGAAAGCGGCCTGTTGCCGCTACCAACATACCGCTTCACCATCTCTACCCGTACCGAATCGACAATCGACAGATAACTCTCGCCGTACGGTGCGAGATGGCGGTGCACGGTCCTGCGATCCATGCCCAGATGTTGCGCAATCCGATCGACCGAACAGGTACCTGACGGCAGTAGCGCAACGATTAGCTTCCTGATCTTGTCGGGCATCGTCGAGTTGGACTGCAGCAGCATCGAATCCAGGTAGCGGCGCACCTGCTGCGCCATGACCGGATCGTAGACAGGGATCGCGGCGTCAAGATCGGACGCGAGACACACAATGCCGTCGAAATCCTGGTTGAATTCGACGGTCACGCCAAATACACGCGTATGAATCGTCGTACCGGCCGGAGCATGATGCGTGAAACAGACGGTACGGGGTTTCCAGGCGGCGCCCAGCACCATGCCCAGTACGCGGTAGAGGACCCCCAGAACCAGCTCCGTTGCCTGACGCATCGAACCCGGTATGCCGCCCACGATGTCCTCGCGGATGACCGCCAGGCCCTCCGATTCCTCGATGCGCATCACCACCGCCTCGTTCTGCAGCCGAAGGTAGTGCGACGCGGATTCCAGTGCCTTTCGCAGCGTTGGCTGTTCCCGCATCACAAAGCCGAGCGCGCCGAGGTTCGAGATGTGGCGGGTTTCGGCCATGCGCAGCCCCAGATCCTCAACCGCGGCGGACCGGGCCGATGTCTCCAGCAGCCGCGCGACCGCCTCGGCCCGAATCATGATGTCGGGGTCGAGCAGCACAGACCGCTCAATTCCTGCGTCGCCCAACTGCTGATAGGGATCGAGACCCACCGACCGGGCCACCTCGACGTAGTTGGTGAGGGCTGCACTGCGAAGCAGATAGGACATATCGTTTTCCCGTAGCGTCCCAGAATGTAAATTATTTGTCCCAATGCGTCAAACGTCTTCTTGCCGAACCCGGATACTTGTCTCCGTTGGCACACCACTAGACTAGGGCAATGTTTTGATTCCTTCAGGAATACCGAGGACATAGGCAATGAGCGAAGAGACGAACCGCAGAGCGACGACAATGTGCGATCAGCTGCGCGCCACAGGCAACTGGAATCCTGCGTGGGATGCCATTGCCGAACTCGATCCCGTATGGGCCGAGAAATTCATGACGATGGGCGCACACACCATGATGTCAGGTGTGCTCGAACCCAAGGTGCTGGAGTTCCTTGCCATCGCAGTCGATTCGTCCTGCACGCATATGTACGCGCCGGGCACGCGCCGGCATATCCGCAAGGCGCTCGAACTGGGCGCCACGAAGGAAGAGATCGCAGCGGTTCTGCAGGCCGTCAGTGTCCTCGGCATTCATTCGTCCAGTCTCGGCGCACCAATCCTGCTGGAGGAGCTGGCCGCGTTTGAGCAGGCAAAGAACAAGGGTGCGCAGGCCGCCGCCTGACGCCACCAACACACCCATCCCATTCTTAATAAGGAATACACATCATGCATTTCATGGACGACTCGCTGCTGCCTGAAAATCAGGAAAAACTCGTCATCCAGGTGGCACCGTACGGGCCGCAATGGACCCCAGGCGATTCGGACGATATCCCGATCACGATGGATGAACAGGTGCAAAAGGCCGTGGACTGCTACAACGCAGGCGCGACGGTGCTGCACGTGCACGTGCGCGAAGAGGATGGCAAGGGCAGCAAGCGTCTGTCGAAGTTCAATGAGATGCTCGCCCTTCTGCGCGAAGCGGTGCCGCAGATGATCCTGCAGGTCGGCGGCTCGATCTCGTTCGCGCCGGAAAGCGACGGCGAGATGGCCAAATGGGCGAACGACGACACGCGCCACATGCTCGCGGAACTGGACCCGCGTCCCGAACAGGTGACCGTCGCGATCAACACGGGCCAGATGAACATCATGGAGTTGCTGACCGAGGTCGACATCGCCGGCACCTCGTTCATGAGCCCCGCGCTGCAGGCGGCTTACCGCGACATGATCTCGCCGTCCAATCCGTCGTGGCATGTCGAGCACATCAGGCGACTGTTTGCCGCCGGCATCCAGCCGCAGTTCATGCTGGGCAATCTCACGCAACTCGAAACACTCGAGCGGCTGATCCGCAAGGGCGTCTATACCGGTCCGCTCAACCTCAATTACGTGGCCATCGGTGGTGGCGCAGCAGGGCTGCATCCGGCCGACATGCTGGAATTCGCGCGCCGCACGCCGGATGGTGCCGTGCTCACGATCGAAACGCTGGGCCGCAATGTTGTGCCGATGAACACGATGGCCATCGCGCTGGGCCTCCATGTGCGCGTCGGCATCGAGGACACGCTGATTGGTCCGGACGGCAAACGTGCGAGCTCCGTGCAGCAGATCGAGCAGATGGTGCGCATTGCGCACGAGCTCAATCGTGACGTCGCGAGTGCGCAGGAGGCACGCGGCATCTACCAGATCGGCACGCAATGGAAGTCGGTTGACGAGACGCTGGACAAGCTGCGCATGGTGCCGAACCGGGCACCCGAGCAGGCGGCGTACCGGCACGCAAGGCTGCCTGACCAGCATGACGACGTGCAGCGCGGCAGCATACCGCGTTGCACCTCGCATGCCGTCCAATCCATCATGCATGGACGCCCCCGGTTTGCCAAGCCATCATTTTGCGACAGGTTATAGGTCAAGATTGCAGCCATGCATTCGGACTTCGCACCCGGCGCACGCCGGCGGTCCCTGATGGAATTTGCTGGTCAAGATCTCGTCAGTTGGCCGTGCTCTTACGCACACTGGATCAATCAGATTTTCCTGACCACGGTCTTACCTATATCGCCATCACATCATGATTGCCTGCGCAATCGGCTGAAGTGTCCTGCTATTCGTCTTAGTCTATTGGTGTCGCGAAGCTTACGCTGCAGTCGGAGTCGCCATGTAGTCACTTCGGAACTCGCGTGCGTGAACCAGGAGTGCCCATACGATGCGCACGTTCTTATTCGCGAGTGCAACTGCTGTAACATTCGGATTGCGTCGTTGTAGCAGGCTATATAACCAGCCCTCCTTGTTTTCTTTCCGATTGGCCGCACGGATGACTGAACGCGCTCCATGTATCAGCAGGGTCCGTATATAAGTATCGCCGCGCTTGCTTATCCCCAGCAGCACATTCTTGCCACCACTGGAACTCTGCCTGGGCACCAGGCCCAGCCATGCAGCTAGCTGGCGCCCGCTTGCAAAGCTTTTGCCATCGCCGATAGAGGCAACTAGCGCGCTCGCGGTAATCGGACCAATGCCTGGCACCCGAGCGAGCTTGCAACTGACCTCGTTCTCGCGGTGCAATACCCGGATTTGCACTTCCAGGTCGTGGACCTGGCGGTCAAGTTCCTTCATGTGTTCCAGGAGACGCTGAATGAGTTGCCGGAAGGATCCCGTCAACTCGTTGGCCGCATCTTCGAGGATGCTCGGCACTCGCCCTGCGAGCTGGTGGATCCCTTGTGGAACAACCAGCCCGAACTCACTTAGCAAGCCACGTATCTGGTTAGCTTGCGCGGTGCGAGCCCGAACGAAACTTTGACGGACGCGATGCAGCGACAGCACCGACTGCTGCTCAACGGTTTTGATCGGCACGAAGCGCATGTTCGGTCGCGCGACGGCCTCGCAGATTGCCTCGGCATCAGCCGCATCATTTTTGTTTGTCTTCACATACGGCTTCACGAACTGTGGTGCAATCAGGCGTACCGTATGTCCCATGCCCTGCAGCTTTCGAGCCCAGTAATGGGCGCTACCACACGCCTCCATTCCTACCAGACACGCCGGTAGGTTGGCAAAGAACGCCGCCATCTGATCACGCTTGAGCACCTTCTTCAAGACCGCTCGGCCATGTTCATTCACACCATGTATCGCAAAGACGGTTTTTGCCAGATCGATGCCAATCGTCGAAATCTTCATGATGCGTGCACTCCTCGATTAAGTGGTCGCTTTGACACTCTTCCACTCTGGCACACCGATGCCGTTTCGGGCGGGGGCGTCCATTCCATTATGCATGGAGACAGATGATGTTCTGGAAGAAAAGCCCCGCTGCCGTCCTGGCGACCCTGCTGGTGGTTCATCTGCTGGCGCACATCGACCGCAACATGCTGCTCGGGTTTTCGCCGCAGATCATTGGGGATCTGCGGCTCAACCATACGCAGTACGGGTTTCTCGCGGGTGCGGTTTGGGTACTGAGTTTCGGCGTGATGGCGATGTTCATGGGTACGCTCGCTGATCGATTCAGCCGTCCCCGGATCATTGCCGCCGGGGTGCTGATCTGGAGCGCCTGCACTCTGGCGCCGGGCCACGCCCAGAGCTTCGAGCAGATGGTGGTGGCCAGGTTTTTTGTCGCCAGCGGTGAGGCGGCGCTGGTCCCTGCCGCGGTGGCCCTGCTGGCTGAGCTCTTCTCCGGCAAGCGCCGTGGCACGGCAATGGGGCTCTTCTTCATGGGTATTCCGCTGGGCGTCGGCTGCAGTTTCCTGCTTGCTGGCAGCTTTGGCGCCACGCTCGGGTGGCGATCCACGTTCCATGCGCTGGGCGTGATTGGCATTGCGATTGCGCTGCCCCTGGCACTGCTCAGGGAAGACCGAAGCATAGTCGCACCGCAGGAACGCGGAGCACCATTCCTCGGGCAGGCGCTCTCCGTGTTGCGCACCGTTGGCGGTAACCGCGCGCTCAGTTTCACGATTGCTGGCTTCGTGCTGGTGCACCTGGTTTTTGCCAGCTTCTCCTTCACGCAGCTCTGGCTCGTCGACGAGCGGGGCATGAATGCGGCCGGTATTGCCACACGGATCGGGGCGTTGCAGCTGGTATTCGGCACGCTTGGCGCGGCAGCGGGAGGTGCAGTGGGGGATCGCGCGGCGAGGCGTCTGCGCGGAGGACACGCGAGCTTCATGGCATTGCTCCTCCTGGTCTGCGCGCCATTGATGCTGGCATATCGATTCGTACCGGCCGGCTCGCCCCTGTTCTATATCGGCATGTGTGCCGGATTCTTCCTGCCGATGGCGGCCTATGGCTCAGCCCTGACGGCCATCACCAGCATGACGCCGGCCAGGATGCGCTCGACGGTGACTGGCTTCACGATGTTGCTGATCAATGTATTTGCGCTCGCCATTGGCACGGTGGTCATCGGCATGCTGGCTGACCATCTGAAGCGGGCAGGCAGCGCCGCTCCATTGACGGGCGTCCTGTTCGTCAACGACGTGCTGGCGATCAGCTCGGCCCTGTGGTTCGCCCTTGCGGCGCGCGCCGCAGGCAGGCAGCGCTTTCCCTCAACCGAAAATATTCAACCTGTGAGAAATTAAGAATGCAAAACCAGCGTCAGAATCTGGCAGGGCGTATCGCCCTTGTTACGGGTGCCGGTCGTGGCCTGGGCGGCGCTATCGCTATCGACCTGGCCCGCGCGGGAGCAGATGTCGCGATCTGCGATATCGACATGCCAGCGCTCGAAGCAACGTGCGCAGCGGTGGAAGCAGCCGGCGCGCAGTGTCTCGCGCTACGCTGCGATGTCTCGTCGAGCAGCGAAGTCGCCCGGCTGTTTGCCGCTATCGCCGGGCGCTTCGGCACGCTGCATATCCTCGTCAACAATGCTGCGCTCGTGCCGAATACGTCGGTCGATAGCGAACGCCGCAACCAGCACTACGCCTATATCACCACGCCGGTGCCGCGGCAGTCGCTGGGCTTTACCAGCACCATATGCGATGCGGAGTGGCATCGCTACTGGGATGTGAATGTGCACGGCCTCTTCTACTGCACACGCGAAGCGCTCAGGCTGATGGAGCCGCAGCGCGACGGCAGGATCATCAATATTGCTTCAATCGCCGGCATGTCGGCAATGAGCGCGCACAGTCCGCACTATTGCGCGACCAAGGGTGCCGTGATTGCTTTCACGAAGTCGGTTGCTGCCGAGGTGGCGGGCGCCAACATCTTCGTCAACGCGATGGCGCCAGGCGGCGTGGCCACGCCCGAATTCACCCAATACTTCGAGGCCGCAGGCGAGGAAAAGTGCAACCAGTTCTGGCAACTGATACCCGCCGGGCGCCTGGGCACGATGGAAGAATACGCCTCGATGGTGACCTACCTGGCTGGTGACCACTACCTGGTAGGCCAGGTGATCAGCCCGAACGGCGGGGCAGTGATCTGACCGGAGCGCCACCTGATCCGAAGCGATCACATCATCAACCCGTGCATCAATATCTGCAGGATGGACCCTGACGGTCAGTTCTGCCAGGGGTGCTGGAGAACGCTCCGTGAGATTGGCCTCTGGGATCAGATGAACGAGCAACAGAAGGCCGACGTCGTCGCATTGATCGAGTGCCGTCGCAACACAAGGATGTCGCGGATGACGTTGACCGGCGACTGCGCTATCAAGAATGGACTGTCGAAATGAAGGGAGAAGTCATGCAAGGTTTGATGCTGCAAATGCAGTTGCTGGTTGCTTAGATATACCAAACAGGAGACAAAATGAAACTGAAGTGGTTGGTCGCAGCTGTGCTGGCTGCAATGGGAGGCACCACGTACGCACAGTCATCGGTGACGCTGTATGGCGTCATCGATTCGGGGTTGTTGTATCAGAGCGCGAATGCAGCGAACTTTCAGTCGAGAGTGAATCTCGGCCATGTCTATGAGCTCAAGGACGGCGGGATCTATTCGAGCATCTGGGGTCTCAAGGGCAGCGAAGACATCGGCAGCGGCTACAAGGTCAATTTCAGGTTGCAGGGGTCGTTCAACAGTTCGAACGGCAAGCCCGGGCTGTCCGACACGCCGGGCGCCACAGCGCAATTCAACCAGCAGACGACGGTGGGCGTGTCGAGCCCGTTCGGCACCATCGACATGGGCCGACAGATCGTGCCGATGATTTACGCGATGGCGGATACCGACGTACGGAACGCCCAGTATTTCGGCAGTATCCTGACCGCATGGCTCGGCATGAACCAGGCTGCGGGCTGGCAGGGCCTCAGCACGAACGGCCCTATCGGCGCGCTGTACGACGACAACGCAATCGTCTACCGGTCGCCGAAATTTTATGGCGCGTCGCTTGCGCTCGAGTATGCGCCCGGCGGCGTTGCGGGCCAGTTCCAGGGCGGCACGCGCGAGTCCGCCGTACTGCAGTATTCGAACTATGGCCTGAACCTGGCGGCCGTTTACTACAACGGGCACGACACGAATCCATTCACGCAGACCGGCCCCGCGACAATCGTCACGGCGCCCTCGACCGGCCAGGCCAACAACCGCTTCTGGTATCTGGGCGCGCAGTACACCTTCCACGATTTTTCCGTGTCGACGTCATACAGCATCGGCAGGAACCCCGCGAACAGTGGCCACGCCAACTTCGAGATGATTTCCGGTGGGCTCGGCTACAAGTTCAGCCCGGCTTTCAAGGTCACCTCGGGCTTCTATTACCTGAAGGATCGTAACCACTCGTCCAATCAATCGAACGAGTTCGCGCTGGGCGCCGAATACAACTTGTCCAAAACCACCCTCGCCTACGCGCAGGTCGGCTATGTCAACAACCGCGGCAACATGAGCCAGACGATCACCTACGGTGCGCCTGTTCCGGAAGGCAGGTCAACCACGGCGGCGATGGCCGGTATCCGGCACAGCTTCTGATTCCCCACATACAGACAACAAGTGGAGCATGCGATGAAAAGAAACTGGGCGCTCGGGATCGCGGGCGGCGTATTGATCGCCTCGGCATCGGTTCATGTCTGGGCGCAGGCGGGCGCAAGCGAAGCGAGCGCCGCTTCGAACGGAACAGCGGTGGCGGCCTCGGGCAGCACAACGGCGAAAGACATCCGGAAAGCGGACCGCGCGCTGCGCCGCAAGGTCTACTCCGCGATCGTCACGCACAGGGAGATCAACGCTGGCAATATCAGCGTCATCGCGAAGGGCGGCGCAGTGACGCTCGACGGAACCGTGGTCGATGCATCGCAGATCGACAAAGTCAGCGAGATTGCGAAAGGCGTTCCGGGCGTCACATCCGTTACCAACAAGTTGACGGTCAAAAAGCCTTTTGGCGGGCAGTAACTGGGCTTGGCGGCGATCCGACAGAGCCTGATGTGATGTCGGGGCAGGAACTTAACGCCCAATCCATTTCCATCAACCGACCGCTTCTGGGCCTGCAAAAGTGGCAGGCGCCGAACAAACCTCAAGAGCAACCGCCGGCCGACGTGATCGCGTGAATGTCCGTTGACGTTTAAAACCCGCCGTCGAGGCGGCGCTGGGTCGAACGGCGGGAGTGGGTCGGTTTTGCGCATTCGCCGACGGGACGGCAGCAGCCATGAGCCAGCGCTCCCCAGCACGCAGGACGCGACCAGCAGGGGCCACCCGATCCATGCTCGCGACCGTCCGTTTAAGGTGGGAGAGTGGGAGCGTATTGCGGACACTAAGCCTTCCGGCCACGACTTCACATACGACAAGGTTCACTGTATTGCTCCAAGGTCTCCGCCTGTCAGGGCGAATTGCTGAACCCCCATTCAGCCTTGTATAACCGGCCGAGGGACACTAACCTATTCAGCATGCGTCGACTGGGAACGCTTCGACCCGATGTCGGCATGCACCTGGCCGAGCCGTGATGGATGTTTGCCATGGAACATGACGAATTCAGCGTCTTTGAGCTTCGGGGCTGGGAAACAGTCGCGCAGCCATATCACTCGTATTTTGGTGAACTGACGACGCAGTCCAATGATGCGCTGCTCGATGCGCTTGACGTCGGTGCCAGCGTCCAGTTCCTTGATGTCGCGTCGGGCCCTGGCTATCTAGCGGCAGCGGCGGCGCATCGTGGCGCCGATGTAGTAGGCGTCGATTTCGCGGACGCGATGGTCCAGCAAGCGAGACGGCTTTTTCCCTCCCTCACGTTCCGTCCCGGGGGCGCCGAAAACCTGCCTTTCGAGGATATGAGTTTTGACGCGGTCGGCATCAGCTTCGGAATGCTCCATTTCGCTCGTCCCGAGGCTGCGCTCACCGAAGCGTTTCGGGTGCTGCGCCCGGGTGGCAGAATCGCTTTCACTGTTTGGGCGTCGCCTGACCAGACTGTTGGATTCCGGATGGTGCTCAAGGCCATTGAGGAGCACGGCCGCATGGATGTCCAGCTACCGCCTGGGCCTCCGTTCTTCCGTTTCAGCGATTCGCACGAGTCGGAACGTGCGCTGCTTGAAGCGGGCTTCGTTGAACCCTGCATTAAGGTAGTCAGTCAGACGTTGCGTCTTCGCGCACCCGAAACGCCTTTCGACGTCCTGATGCGCGGCGGCGTGCGCGTCGCTGCGATCTTGAGGGCGCAGTCGCCACAGGCGCTGGCTGCGATCCAGAAAGCAGTGGCCGACGACGTCGCATCGTATACGACCAACGGTGAGGTGCAAGTTCCGATGCCGTGTGTGCTCGCATCCGCCAGAAAGCCCTGAGCAGCTGTCGGCACTGAACCCGAAGCTGGGTTACACCGGTTGCGTCCGACCCTGCGGCGTGAGGCGGAAGGCCGCCTTGAATCGCGGTAGTGACAGTCGCCGAGAGTACCCGAAGGGCAGCAACGGCCGACTTGGTCCACTCGCCGACGGCGCGGTGGCGGCCAGGTGCTCCCAGTCGCCTTCGGCCAGAACACGGCCAGTTCCTGACGTTCGCCCGCATAAGCAGATAGACACTCAGGCGGTCAATCCTCGCGGGACGGCAGTCATTCGCGTTGGAATCGGTTCACGGTGCGCTGTCTGCCAGATGCATCCGTCGCATGCATATCAGGCCTCCGCGTGCCCCCCCACACCCACGGCTGCAGCCACGCGCCCTCGTCTGCGACTGACAGCACGCCTTCATCGATCTGACGTCGTCGTCACTCCCTTCGCGCGGCTTCCTTGTTGCTGAAAGAAAGGAAGTAAGCGATCCATTATCGACGTCTACCCAATGCGACTCTGAGCGAGGAGCATAGGTGTCCACCTATTTGGAGGTGGACACCTATGGCTGACAAAGACTCAGGGTTGAGGGTGGTTCGGCAAAGCAGGGATGGCCGTCGCCGCTACGACGAAAGCGGCAAACGCACGTTGGTCGAGGCTGCATTGCGCCCAGGCGTGTCGGTGGCGCGCATTGCGCAAGAGCACGAGATCAACGCCAACCTGCTGCGCA
>NZ_JAMBPR010000139.1 GCF_024206475.1 Paraburkholderia sp. CNPSo 3274 | reverse complement strand
ATGTCCGCTTCGTACATCTCGGCGAACAGTCGATCCATCTTCGCCAGCGCTTCGTTCGCCATTACGCGGATCGAACGCAACGGATGCGACTTGGGGACGAAGTCGTCCAGCTTGCGCACGGAAAACAAACTCTCGGTGAAAGTGTCGGCGCCGCGCATGATCTCCAGTGGGTAAGTGGTGGTTCATCTATCAACGCTTCACGAACTCTGCGCGATGACATGTTTCAGCGGTACTTCAGCAACCTGCTAGGCTTTCGACAGGCAGGGCCGTCGGAGGTAGAAATGAAAGTCACAATTCGCGTCGATGTCACCATGGACTATGGCGAGACGGAGTCCTTCGAAATCTGTCAGCTTGAACGTCCCTACCGCGAACTCGACCCGGCGAGGATCGGCCTGTCATTGGCTGAAGGGAAAGACGTCCTGCACTGGCTGCAGAGGATCGTGGTGGCAGCGCAGGCAGAAGAAGTCTGCTTGCTGCGACGTTTCTGCGATCGTTGTCACCGTTTCCTCGACCTGAAGGACCGACGGATCCGCAAGGTGGATACGGTCTTTGGCACGGTCCGCTTTCGTAGCGCGCGAGTCATATCTTGCGCATGTGTACCGCCGTTTCATTTCGAGGGGCCCTACGGTCCTATGTCGGAATATGTCCCTGAGCGGGCGACGCCGGAATTGCTCGCGCTCCAGGCGAAGCTTTCAGCAAGGACGCCTTACCGTCAGGTTGTTCAAACATTGCGCGAGTTTCTGCCGGTCAGCGATACGTTGAACCATGTCACGGTGAGAAACAGGGCCCTGCGTGCAGCCGCACGCATAGACGGCGATGAGCTAACGGCGAGTGACGATGCGCGTCCCGACGCTCGATGGACGTTGGCAATCGATGGCGGCTTTGTTCGTGGTCGACGCAATTCCGAGTGTTCGAGTTTCGAAGTTCTCACCGGGCGGCTTACAGCAAAGGGCCATCCGCCGCGGGCTTTTGCGTCTGTCAGAAGAGAGTTGCCCGACGCGGTCGATCGGCTTGCCCAACTCGTGCGATCCATCACAAACAGCGAACACCCGAAACTCTCAGTAATCACAGATGGCGCCAATGGACTGCAGACTATCGCAGACCAATTGCCGTTCACGCCCAAGTCTGTACTCGACTGGTTCCATATCTCGATGCGCGTGCGGTATCTTGAACAGATTGCCAAAGGCCTGCGCGCGACTTCCGAACCCGAGAACGCAGCAAAGCACAAGTTGACGGCTCGCATTGGAAAGCTTCGTTGGTGCTTCTGGCACGGCAATGCGGCAAAGGCGGCGAGCCGGATGCGGGAAATCTTGACCATCTGCCGTTCCGTTGTCCCTCAGACACCACAGGCTGCTGATAGTCTTGCACAGCTGGGATACAGGGTGCGCGAGCTTGTTGCGTACGTTAAAGCCAACGGTGGATCGACGATTAATTACGGGAAACTGTATCGAGAAGGCGAACCGATCTCGACTGCGATGGCCGAGTCGGCGGTCAACCAGATCCTGAACAAACGCATGTGCAAGCGTCAACAAATGCGATGGTCGCCGAGAGGAGCTCAACTTCTCGCTCAGGTCCGATGCGCCGTGATAAACGGCGACCTGGACGAGAGACTTGAAATGATCAGGCAGCGTCCAAAACCGCTATCTCTCGAGGTCGCCGTCTTCCTCGACAAATTCCGACGCGCGTCTGAGTCGCTACCCCAGGGTTTTTAACGCTCCCTTGAACTTACGGCGATTTTTCGGCAGCCTTCGCGATTAATCCGCGAAGTGACATCTTTATTAGCGAAGTTGTGACATCTTTAATTTGGTCTACGGGTGGCGCGGCCGGGTTCCCTGGAGCATTCGTGACCATCTGGTGCGGGTTCAAGGGTTGGAACAAAGACCGCCAGCGTGCCATGTATCAGCCCTTCATCCTGATCACCCAGGTCGCGGCGCTAGCGACAATCAGCCCGGTGCGCCACTCCACGGGCAAGGACGGTTTCGACCCTGTCATTCTGCTGTGCATTTCCGGGGCGCTGCTCGGAACCGCAGACGGCATGACGCTCTACAAACGGCTATCGGACAATCACTTCGCGCGGGTCGTGAACCTGCTGATGATCATCCCTAGGATCAGCTTTTTCGGATAACTTTATAATCCAGTGCGGCACATGCACTCCGTCGAATCCAGCGGGCGAGAGACGGAAAACCGCTTTTGAGAAGTCAATCGAGTGCGGTTCGCGCGAAGTCGGGAGAGACATGGTTCGGACCGTCGACCTTGCTCGCAGACAAGTTCCCATTCAGGAGGGACCGCCTCCATCATTTGATGGAGAGAACAAGTCAGATTAATAGGTCCCCTGTCACGCCGCACGATTTTCTCGTGACAGCACTTTTACCGTGCAATTAGTTTCACTTTCCTGATTGCTGTGGCTGTGTGGCTGGTGTCTCGATTCGCTGCTCTGGCGTCACGAGCGGCCAAAAAGAAGCCGCAGGATAATCGATGGTCGACTGCCTCGCGTTTGGCCTTCCTCCTGAAATTTCGGACGCACAAAAGGCCACGTTCGATGAAGGTCTCAACGCGGCGTGACTCTTCTTCCCGTGTCATCTATAAAGGTTAAATGTACACGTATGCCTTGGCACGCCTTGCGCTTTGTTCCTGGTGAATTGCCGCGCATCCTTCGATGGAGACAAGGCAGAGGATCGGTCAATTGGATAGCAAATGAGGCCAACGTTGATCCTTCTCGTCGCTCCCGCGGGCTTGTTTCGCGATGGTGTCGCCCATATTCTCGGTGACCTGGCGGACCGCGTCGAAGTAGCCTGCGCCGACTATACAACTAGGGTGTTCGAGGGTGCGCAAACGGCTGACGTGCTTGTGCTCGACGGCGACTGCATGTCTGAAGCGCTCAATACCGTGCGCGCATCACGTCGCCTATCGCCGGGTCTGCCGGTTCTCGTGCTTCTTACCGCAGTGGCCCCAAACATCGTCGAAAAATTCCTCTCTGCCGGCGTAGCAAGGCACCTGGAAAAATCGCAGTCGGCCGATTCCCTGCTTCAAGCACTGCGCATTTTGATATCGGGTGAAAGGTATTCGCCGTCGGTTGCGCTCGATTTCGGGAAGGATTGGGGCGCGACATCTTCAGAGGCGCAGCGCAAGTCTAATGCGGTAACTGACACCGATATTCACTTGCTCACGCCTCGCCAGATCCAGGTGCTTGCCCTCGCGGCGCGCGGCGAGTCCAACAAGTCGATCGCACGTGAGTTGAAAATCACGGAAGGAACTGTGAAAGTTCACCTGTATGCGGTGTATAGGGCATTGAAGGTCGATAGTCGGGGCCAGGCCAGTGTGGCCGCAGCGCGGTTGCAGAAGGTACGTGACACCCAGCTTTCCCGTGCGCTGGACGGTCAGCTTTCGATGGGACGACTGCTCGCCTATTCGATACCAAGCCACCACCAATCCGGCGAGGTCCTATTTCACAAGGATGATCCGAGCGATGCGCTTTACTACCTGGTACGCGGGACAGTCGGCATTCTAGAGATTGGCATCAACGTGGGCCCTGGCACGATATTAGGCGAGATCGGACTCTTCTCCCCTGATCACCGGCGCACCTGTACTGCATGTTGCAAGAGTGACTGTGACCTGTTGGTGGTCTCCGCGACCGACGCCATGCGACTCCATTATCAGGACCCGGAGTTTGCGACCTATCTGATTCACCTCATTACCCGCCGCCTGGAATCTGATAAGTCGCGTTTGCGTCGCTCGTAGAGAGCTTGATTTGCGCCCTGTATGCAGGGCGACGATTGTGGTTTCAGTGGTCCCGAGATACAGCGCATGTTAGAAAAGGGACGCTAAGTGATTCCGTGAGCTGGTGAGTACGCGTCTGTGCTTGCCTGATCCGGTTCGACCGCGTTCCGTTGAGCGCCCCCTATTAGAAGGGCATGCCCTGGCGCTTCGCACCCGTCAATGCAGCAGCGGCATAAGCCGCGCGTTTTCGGCCGGTTGCGCGCGATGGTCGCGCGCGCGACCGCCAGCCATTGAGGCAACGCTCGATCGAGCATGCCAGTGCGAGTGGTTGCGGCGCGAGCGGTTCAGAGCTTGGCTGCACACGAGTCGCTGAATTCACCGATCAGCGCCTGCGCAAAGCTCGCGTGGGTCTGCAGGTGGCGGTTCTTCAGCAGGCACTCGTAGGCCACGTCGCCGACGAGCGCATGCGTGAAACTGTAGGTCGCATAGTCGCGCGAGCCGCGCCGAAAAGCCAGGCCGTTTGGAATGGCGATGGCGAACCGACCACGGTACATGCCTCACTCTGACCGGCTATCACTTAAGTCATATTGACGATGCAGCGGTCAAAACCAATACTGAGTTCAACCTCTTGCATCTGTCGATTGCTCCCTCCAGATCGACAACGCTGGCGCCTCGCTCATTTACTCTGCTGGCTGCGCTGACCTGCCTCGTTCACGTCGGGGGCTGCATCTGTATTTCGATCCGGTAATAGGCACGACCGGAAAATACGCCACCATTCTCGAAAGGAGAAGGAAATGAGGATCACATTACTACTGGTCACTGGACTACTCTGCATTTTGGCCGGGCAAGTCAGCGCCCAAGAAACCAAAACGAATCCATTGCCGATGCCACAAGTGTCAGCGGGCGATTCGGAAGGACCAGACATGTCAGGGAGCACGATGTCGGGCGGTCCCGCTGTGCTCGATAGCAAGATCGGAACTACGGTCCATCGAGATAGCGTGTACACGCAACAAGATGCCGAAGCCGCGCGGCTTCAGAAGCTTTACAGAGGAGTGAAATAAGTCTTCCTGCCTCGTGTATTCGAAGTGGTGGACATCGCGTCGAACCCGCTTCCCACGCGCTAATCGCGGCGCGTGGCAGCGCCTCCTGGACAAAATATTATGGTCAATAGCTCAAAGGGTGGCATGACGTCCAGCGGGAGCCTCGCGACACGAACAAGGCGCGAGCGACAAGAGCACGCCTGCCGCCCCCCATCCTGTCATAAAAAGCGACATTACCGGTGAGGCGGATTTCGACGTTCAACAGCCAGTTTCCAAACGTCATCCGCAAACTTCCCAAGGTTACCAATCAGAGATGACCTTGTCCAAGTACAGCAAGCCGCACGACGCTTGATAAGCGTACCTGCGTAATCTAGCCTTCGATAGGCGAGCTCAGCGAAGTCCCATCGGCTTTGTACTAGGTACACGTTAGTCAACGCCGAGTCATTGATAGCTGGCTGGCTTGTTTGCATGTCCGCGGAACTTTCTTTAACTAATCGGGAGTATCGAAATGAACGAGATCGAATTGAGGCACTTTGGTCACACCATGGATGCTGCTTGGCTCATGGCACTCTTGAAAGCAATTTACGGCGGCGACCCTCCCCCGAATGAAGCAGTGACTGGAGAAAACGCAACGACAAACCTGCTTGCGCTAGCTTTAGTTTCACACATGCGCGACCAGTTCCCCAGCGTTGGCCAGACACCTGGCGCTTCCCTCACAAAGTTAGCAAAACTCGGCCTTCCAGTGAGTGCGCACTTGCCGGATGGAAAGACATTTGAATTAGATGGCCCCGAGGCTCTCAAACACTTCGCACTATCCGCGCATAGCAGCGTTGTCAAAGAAGGCGGAAGCGGAACCGTTTGCATCAGGCTTGGATCAGAGACGGTCTGCTGGACCGTGTTCACCCCATGGCGCTAGCAATGGCGCGCCGCTCGCGCCGACCAGAGGTCGTTTGAAGCAACGCCACTTCACCATCTTCTAAAGAAATCGCTCGTTTATTAAGCATCCAAATTTTTCAATGCAGCATCCGAAATAGACTCCTCAAATCGACTTGAGAACCATTGGTCAATGATGTTCTTCATTGCGCGGGGGCGGTCCGTTTTTCCTCAAGGATGAGAGTTGGCGGATTCGCTTAATTCAAGCACCAATTCAGTGCGCCGCCTCGGCAGTTTCGCCCCTTGGCGCACGATACTGAATGAACAAAAAACGTTTGCAACGCATGACCGACCTTGTATTCCCATACCACGTTCTCGTCGGTCTCGTGTAACTCGATTTGCGCTGGAAGCTGTGTGCGTTTGTACAAGTCCATGACTTCAGCTATTGCTAAGTTTGTGTAGATTCGTAGCTCCACAAATCGCTGAACCGTGGTTCATTTCTTGTTCAAGAAGCTGACACCGGGAACTCACATGACTATCGACACGGCATTCGCGCTTGCAGGACTCGGGGGCTTCAATGCGCATGGAGCCGGATTCCTTCAAGCAGCGCTAGATAATCGATACAGGCCCGACTTGATTACCGCTACGAGCGGCCAGATACTCGTGCTTGCGAACTACCTAGCCGGCAAAAAGAATCTGCGCGACGGCTTGATCCAACCGGGCCTCGCAAGCGACCCATTCGCGCAACTGCAAACAGCCCTGTTCGGTTACAAAGGAGTATTCAGGCCAGCCTTTCGCGAGGCATACATGAATCTCCTCGCACCTCCATCTTTCTCTGATAGTCTCATAGACATCTTCTCAGACAGGCTGTTTCCCGCGCAGCAGTATGTCCCGTCGAGGCCCGATTACGTTATAGAAGATGTCGTTGGTGTTCTTAATTCCAGCGACATTGGCGCGGTCTTCAACGCGTATGATCCCGCCTCGGGAACTGGGGTTCTCTACGGCAATGATGTCGCACGCGACCACATTAAAAAGGAAAGCTCCATCCCAATTCCTCCCAAAGATCGCCCGACGGACGTCAGGTATGCCCCTGAAGGGAAAACCGAAGATGAGATCCTCCCGATTACTGCGGAGTCGATTAAGTCGGCGCTCTGGCTGTCTCTCTATGGTTTCGACGGCCTACCTGGCGGCAGGATGGACGGCGCGTATCACCGTTCGTGCATTGTGTCCGAGCTTCACAGTTTCAGTCGAGTAATCGTTGTCAGGCCACTTGCAAATGGTTGGTTAAAGTCGCGGCTCCCGCGTAGTTGGTTCGACGTACAAGACTGGCAATGTGAGATGTGGTTTTCAGTTGGCTACAAGGCCGAGGTCGATGCCATGAAACGGATCAATCAACTCCTCCGTGACGGCTACATTCTGGACAACAATAATCCAAAGAAGTTCAAAATCGTGGACCTTCTTGAGGTCGAACCCACGACGCCGGCTGGTTACTTTAACTATTTCGTTGAGCGGGAAGCCGTCTTCGAGGCGTCCCGAGTTGAGAGTGACGCTCTGTTCAAGCGATTGAACAGTCAATCGTCAGGTTGAACGTACCCAAACTTGCTAGGGTAGGCTCCCCCTTGCGCGGCGAAACTCTCACCGCAGTTGAACCGCGAGAGTTCGTGGTATTTCGGGAAGAACGACATCCTTAATTTTCCTATTTTTGTTGCAGACTCCATCAAATGATGGAGGCCGAATCGATTGATCTTGCGTACGATCATAACTGCGGCAGTGCCATTTCTCCGTTCTACCATCCGCTCTGTTAGTTATACTTAGTAATTAATTTGTCCTCCACCTGAAATATCGAATATTGCTTCTGTTCGCTAAACCAAGGAGACCCGCATGAACGAACACACTTCGCACGGCGGTGTGCAGCAAGATCCCGCCGCCCGGCTGCAGAAAATCGGGGCACCACGCTATGCCGCCGACTTGGTTACGACCGCAATCGACCTCGGGCCGCTTGGCAACCTCGCTGGGACCTGGAAAGGCAAGGGCTTCAGCCAAATGTGGCGCCCAGACAATACGGACCCGGCATCAGACAACCCGACCGGTACACGGCGCTTTCTCCAGCTCAACCAGACGGTCGAGACGACGACCTTCACCACGATCCCGACGCCTATCCCGAATCGCGGCGTCGGCGACCAGCCGGACATCACAATCTACGGGCTACACTACCTTCAGAGCATCAACGACGGCGACCCGAAAGAGTTTCCGAACCATGGCGAGGCGTTGCATATCGAACCTGGACTATTCTTGAATGTCCCCGCGAGCGGCAAAAAGTCCGATGGCACCGCGGTGGCAAATGGCAATGTGCTGCCCCCGACAATCGTGCGCTTGGGCAGTATCCCTCACGGCGTCACAGTACTCATGCAGGGTGTTGCGCCAAGCGCTATGCCGGTGGCTGGCCCGCCAAATATTCCCGACATCTACCCGATCCCCGAACTCCCCGCATTCGTGCCGAACCTCCCCCCCATGGATACCGGTCGTGGTATTCAGCCGGCGAACTTGGGGCCTTATACGGCGGCAAATCCCCCACTTCACGCGGTCCCCGAAGTCGTCCTCGCGAATGACGTCCCTGGCTCACAGAGTAACGGTCCATATGATGCGACGAGTGGGGTCAATTCGGCGTTGTTTCAGCGCGCTGTAGACAATCCCAACCAACTGTTGAAGGACGCCATTGCCGCGCAGGACGTGCTCGGCCACATCACACTGGAGCTGACCAGCGAGTTTGCTGCTGACGCACTGAACAGTGCAAACGTTGCCAATTCGATCGGAAATATCCCGTTTCTTGGCATTCCGCAGCTCGTCGGGGACACGGGCGCTCATGCCATCGCGAGCAACAATGCACTCGTGAAGTCAGCACGCGCCACCTTTTGGATTGAATTTGTCCGATTGCCACATGGGGGTCCGGATCGCGGTCACGGCGGGCATCCATTCGACGCTCCCCCGCACGGTCCGCTGCACGACCTAACCATGTTTCACGGCCAGGACGTATTCCTCCAGCTTCAGTACTCACAGGTTGTCATCCTGGTATTCAATAAGGTCCTTTGGCCGCACATCACAGTCGCGACGTTGCGGCTGACGCACGGCTTCTGAGTCTCGTTCAATTGTTCTGTCATGCGATGAATCACGGGCGCAGCGGACGGGGGATACTTCAATATTGATAGGTTGGCTCAGGGAGCTAAGAGACGGAATCAAAAAGACCCGTTGGGGGCTGCTAACCTTTTCGGCAAGGTTAACCTTGGCCACCTGAACAACTGGAACCAAGGATGGGCGCGCCGATTGTTGATGACGAACTGTAGACACTGATCGAGCCATGGCTGCCCTCGCCCAAACCCCGGCGCAAGAAGAATCCAGGCCGGTTGCCGGTTGCGAACCGAGCTGCACTGAATGGCATCCTGTTCGTGCTCAAGACCGGTATCCGCTGGCGCGACTTGTCGACCAAATTGGGATTTGGATCGGGTTCAACCTGCTGGCGACGGTTGCGCGACTGGCAGAAGGCCGGCGTGTGGAAGCGATTGCACAAGCTACGGCTGGGGAAGTTACGCGAGGCAGGCGAACTCGATTTCTCACGAGCAGCCGTGGACTCTTCATCTGTGCGAGCCGTTGGGGCGGCCGAAAAACTGGTCCGAACCCCACGGATCGCGCGCGACCAGGCTCCAAGCACCACATCCTCGTAGACGCCAATGGCGTTCCTGTCAGCGCGATCCTCACTGGCGCGAATCGTAACGACGTCACCCAGCCGCTGCCGCTGCTTGACGCCATTCCACCGATTCGCGGCGTACGCGGCCGGCCGCTTCAGAAGCCCATGGTCATCTACGCAGACCGTGGCTATGACTCCGAGGCACATCGCCAGAAGATTCGCGAGCGCGGCATCAAGCCGGTGATTGCCAAGCGCCGCAGAGAACACGGCAGTGGTCTGGGCAAATTCCGCTGGGTTGTCGAACGTACTCATGCGTGGCTTCACAACTTCCGTCGTCGTCGCATTCGCTTCGAACGTCGGGCCGACATTCACGAAGCACTTCGCAAATTCGGTTGCTCCCTCGTCCGCTGGAACATCTTCAGACGGACGGAGCAGCCTTTTTGAATCCGTCTCTTAGACTGCGAGAAAATTTGGCATACGCGAACAAGCTGCGCAGGGTATGGGTAAGCCATCGTCGACGTGAGACGTTGTCGGGTGCTAGTCGACCGACGCTACTCGAACGATTGAAAGTCCCATTTGTCTGCACCTAGCAAATTACCCAAGCAACAGACACCAGCTAGTAACTGATATCCTGTCAATGCGAATTCAAGTTTTTAAAAGCATACGCTCGCAACCGGCTACTTCGTCAACTGCATAATGCCAGTTATAGTCGAGCACCCACCGTCCAGCATTCCCGCATGAACGGCCGCTGTACCTTGGTAGCCGCCCTTAAATCCCGGGCAGGTCGAAGGGTCGCATCGGGTCGAGCCTGTGTGAAAACGCGGTGATCGCCTAAACTGGATTAACTCATTCAGCGTGGGTGACCGGATGAAGCGATTCATAGAAGGTGAAGATCGCAAGCAGGTGACGCTGCTTCCAGAATGCCTTGACGACTTTGTCGCTGAGGACACTCCGGTGAGGATCATCGAGGCGTTCGTTGAAGAGCTTGACCTTGAATCACTGAGCTTCGATGGCGCGATGCCATCGACTACAGGGCGCCCGTCCTATCACCCAGCCGTGTTGTTGAAGATCTATATCTACGGCTACCTGAACCGGGTTCAATCGAGCCGTCGCCTGGAACGTGAGTGCGTATTTCGGCGAAGTCGAACACGGATTTCGGTTGAAGTCGAACGGTTTCGGGGTATTCCGGAATCGGTGTTCGGCGCTCCGAAACGCGTGTTCATCTTCCCGAAATCGGTGTTCAGCCCGCCGAAACGGCTGTTCACTCCGCCGAAATGCGTGTTCGGTGAGCCGAAACGAAAGGCGCGGTTTTGGTTGGCGGTACTGCGGATGGCTCAATCGGCCGGCGGTTAAGGTTGCTCCTTTTGGGAGAA
>NZ_JAMBPR010000138.1 GCF_024206475.1 Paraburkholderia sp. CNPSo 3274 | reverse complement strand
TCGCTGCTGGTGCTCCACAACCTGCGGCCCGAGCGAATCGGTGGCCGCGCGTGGGCGCTCTGGTGGGCGCAGCACACCACACAGCTGTTGCCAGCCCTGCGCGCCGAGATCGAACGCGAATTCGAACGGCTGTTGCTCGCTGCCAGGCAGATCAGGGCGCTCGAGGTACAGCAGCAGCGCGAGGTGCGCAGCGGTGCGCAACCCGCGATTGCGCGGCTCGCGCGCCTTGCGGGTATCGGCACCGGCAGTTCATGGGTCCTGATCAGGGAACTGTTCGGTTGGCGGCAGTTTCACAACCGCCGTGAAGTGGCCGGCTGCCTGGGCCTGGCCCCGACGCCCTATGCCAGCGGCACCAGTGAAGTTGAGCAGGGCATCAGCAAGATCGGCAACAAGCGAGCCCGATGGCTGATGGTGGAACTGGCGTGGAGCTGGTTGCGCTTCCAGCGCAGCAGCCAGCTAAGCGACTGGTTCAACGAGCGCTTTGCAGGCGGCGGCAAGCGTATGCGACGCATCGGCATTGTGGCACTTGCCAGACGTCTGGCGGTCGCGCTATGGCGCTATCTGGAATTCGGTGAGATTCCCCTCGGGGCAACCCTCAAGCCCCCTGCCAAGAAGGTGACAGCGACCTGAGTAGCCAACGTCGAGCGGCAACAGCGTTTGAAGGTTCGGCGCGCCCGGACAGTAAGCGGGTTACCTTCGCAGGTAACCGTAGTTCTAGATGGGGCGCGTCCATAAGGGGTGGTTCCAGCGCCTTGCGCATGCGGTATGTGGTGCCCGGTCTCGTGCCGGCACGGATAGAAGTTGGTCCGGTCACTACTGTCGTACAGCAAGAAAGCCATCGTTGCATGAGCCCTTGTCCAAGCAGGATGCGCAATGTAGTAATGGAATCAGGAACGTGGCGCTGAGCGCGCTGGACTGCCCCGGGGGATGTAATCCGAGGGAAGGGCAGGCAGCGCGCGTTCAAGGAAGTTTTTTTACCATGTCCCACCTGATTGCATTCTGAGTCGTTGAGCCATCAGAAACCCATACGCAGCGATACTCAGTGTGGCGTGATGGTGAAAGCCACGCCAGCCTCGTCCTTCATAATGACCGAGCCCGAACTCCTGCTTCAGGTCCTGATAGTCGCGCTCGATGCGCCAGCGCATCTTGGTCACGAACACAAGCTGCTCGAGGGTCGCCTCCTCGGGTGCAGTAGTGAGAAAATATTTGAGCGACTTCGTATCGCCATCAGGCCATTCAATAAGCAGCCATTCTTCGTCGCGAACGGCACTTCGCCAAGTGTCGCGATGTGCGGGACGAACCCGCACGGCGGCAAAGCGTAAGGAAAGTGCCGTGTTGCTGCCTTCCCGCCAGGTTACGGTCTGCCAGACGTCCACGGGTAATTGCATGACCAGCTCCTTCACCACAATCGGCTCGTGGCCGGGCGCACGGCGCAGCAATGCCGGTGGCTTGCCGCGCCCGCTCCAGGGCTTGGGTGGAAGCGGCGCAGTACCAGGTGCCCAAACAGAGGTGCCCGGCCGGATCCCTACCGCATACAACAAACCCAGTTCAATTACGCTTTCACGGAAAGCGGTTTCGTCGCCGTACCCGGCATCGGCGAGCACAATGCCCGGCACAACGCCGGATGCTATAGCCTCTCGAAGTTGGGCCAGCGCAATCTGTGGCTTGGTCTCGAAGGTGAGATCGTCAGGAATGCCCGCGCGACGCGCTCGTTCCCGGTCGTCAATCCATTCCTTGGGGACATACAGCTGCCAGGCAATCGGCAGGCTGCCGCGTTGCGTCGCGATCGACAGGCTCACGGCGATCCGGCAGTTATCCTGTTTGGCCAATTGCCCACAATATTGCCGCGCTACGCCGACCGAATGCTTGCCTTTCTTCGGGAAGCATGTGTCGTCAATAATCCAGTAATAGCCAGCCTCTTCAGCAGTGTGCAGGCCCAAGGCGGGCATCACCCATTCGCGCACCCGATGCAGAACCGCCCGGTCAGACCATTCTGCCTTGGCCACAAAATGGTGGAGTGACTGGTGTTTCGCGCTCGCGTGAAGGGGAGCAATATGCGCAGCCATTGGCTCGACGCTCTTGCGTGACAACGGCATTGCCAGGCCCGAACAGTAACCCTTGAGGCCGGCATGGCGATCGGCGTGCCCCAACGCCTGCGCTAGATGATTCAGATACGCGTCAAATTCGTCGACGTCTTCTCTCATCACGGTCGCCCAAAGTTTGTATTATTGAATACCACCAGGTATCACTACCAGTCATCGGTGGAGGCGCCTTTCTGTGATATGCAGCTACTGTCGTAAATCGACTAAGCTCTTCCAATGTGACTCTATTCAAGGGGACGCTGCCCGTACCACAGCCTCCCATATTCACACCATTTTGCAACTGTTCAGACGACCCTATCGATCGGCTGGATAGGTCACGGTTGAGGTTTGTCGCTGACGCTAACTGTGGAGGTGTCGCGATTTGCCTTATTTGATATCTCCGGACAACAGGTTGCTCCATCACCGGAACGCAGTCATAGGTTTGGTCGTTCGCAAGAAAACTCTTTGACACGTGTACTCCATTGTAACGTTCAATAATCGCTTGGCGCATCCCTTCGAAAGCAGACGGATCATTGATTTTGTATTTACGCGATATTGGGGGTTGATGATCTGACCCAAGAAACGCCCCTGATTCGGGCCAAGAGCGACCAATAAAATCCTGAGCGGCCGCAGCTCTCGTGTCAGCCATGAATCTGTCAAATGATTCAATATGGGAATCCACGCGCTGCGCGTATGCGGGCATTGTCCATGTCAATATCCCGGCCAAACACACAGAAGACACATACTGAATTGTGTTTGCAAGTCTACCGAGTTGTTTGTCGTTGCCGGGACTTACAGCGGGGAATTCTTGTATGCTGAGGTAAATAGACCGCGTCGACATATAATTTTCCTTGGAGTTAGCTTTTTTGCAAGGCAGATATGGAATTGCAGGCGCCAGCTCCTTGGGAGCGCTTCAAGGTCGATGCAATAATTGTACGCGCTCAGCCGCGGAATAATTGCTCAAATGCCCTTCACGAGCGGCCTGGCGGCGTGCTGCCGTAATGAGTGCCTTGTTGCGTGGAGGGGCGGACGGTGCGCTGACCTCCTTATCCAGCGCATTACCGCTGCAACGCGGACAGGACGCCAACGAATTGGCGCGTACGAGTGTCTCGAACCGTAAATTGCAGTTGCGGCATACATAGTCGTAAAGAGGCATGAGACGTTTTCCTCAATGCGCAAGGTTGTGCGACGGAGCATCATTGGCGAAACGCGACGATTCGCGCATGGCGTTTTTGAGTCGGTCTACCGTTAGCAGCAGCTGTAGTCCAAAATCCGTGGCCATGTCGAAAGCAGTTCGCCCATCTGGCGCGACCAAGCTGTCACTCGCACCAAGGGATATTAGCAACCACATGACGTCGACTCTGCCGCTGGCTGCTGCCTGCATCAGGCATGTGACGTCGTGCGCATTGGCATGATCCACATTAAGACCGGCACTGACCAACAGTAGAATCGGCTCGGGCGTTCCGTATAGACATGCGTACCATAGCGCATCGTTTCCGTCGTCGTCGAGCGCACGGACGGGTGCACCTTCGTCGAGCAACGCGGCGACGATACGGTATTCCCCATGCATCGCTGCGAGCATCAGCGGCGTTATGCCGTCAACGCTGCAGGAATGGGCATCCGGAAAGTCGTGCGCCGACAGCCATCTAGCGACTGACGAACGTGCACGAGTTTGCAGACCTTCATCAGCGTGCGGGAGGCTTTGACCGTTCCCTTTTCGACGGGCGGCAGCATCGATTAGCAATGCCATGGAAATTCTCCAGTTAGATTGCGTGAGCGTTGTGATAGCTTGTGTGCATGGGGGCGTCCTCATGAGGAGGCGCCGTGGCGAAACACAACTTAAACCGGTCTGTTTTCGTTAGGATCACGGACTGGACCCATCAGTTCGAGTCCCTGCGCGTAACTGATGGGATCGAAACACAAGTCGAACTTCGACCCTGCGTCGGCGACCGCATCGAGTTTTCCCGCAGTGTCCTTTTTCTTCAGCTCTGCCTTATCGAGATACAGGAGTTCAAGTGTTTCGTTGTAGACCGTCGATTCCACGATAGGCAGGACATAGAATACTGCGCCCTGATAGTGCGCCTGATAGCGACTCGAAAGATCGATGTTGTCGCAGAACAGAAAGTACTTTCCGTTTGGCGAGAGGGCGTCTCCCAACACTTCGGCGACGTCTTTCAGATGTTCGAAACTCAATAGCCACCCCGCGAAAAATAAGAGATGCGGGTCGCCGAGGTCGGCCACTGCCGTGACCTGCTCGCAAGACAGCTCAGGCGGGCGGGCTTCGTCAGCGAGTTGCGGTCCGAAGCGCAGCGCGAGTTCGCCGCGAAAACCGATGCGCCGAGGCGTACTGGTGGGGCCCTTGAACACTGCATTGAGTAAACGGCCCTCGAGCTGCAAGCGGGCGAAAACAGTCTGGTCAAGTTCCTTGTCGATAGTCATATAGTTCATTAGGTTTTCCTCTCAAGTTTGTATAGCTTGTGAAATGGCAGTGACAGTTCGTATTTGGTCAAGAAGCACGGAGTTTCGTATGCAACTTCCGTACCACCAATCCCTCTCTTAGTGGCCCACTGCCATTGACCGAGGCGGGCCGAATCAAATCTGGTTTGCGACAACAACGCACGGTTTGTCAGGAAGCCGACGCTGCGGACGTCGGTAGGCGCCATGCCGGCACGCTTGCTGAAAGCGCGATTTGCAATGCATTTCAACGACTCTGGAGCGTTGGCATAGAAACTGCTCTACAGCGATTCGCGCGGACACCATCCGGCCGATGCGTGACTCCACAGAAGAAGATCATATGGACACTGCACGCTGAGCGCATGATCGCGGCTTTGCAGCCTTGATTGGCAACCTTGGTTTAATCCTTCTATCTCAATGGAGTACCACGATGGCTCAACTTCGGCAGATCGCTTTCTACGGAAAGGGCGGGATTGGAAAATCGACCACGTCGCAAAACACGCTCGCGGCGCTCAGCGACCTCGGGCAAAAGATCCTCATTGTCGGCTGCGATCCGAAGGCAGACTCGACACGGTTGATACTGCATGCGAAGGCGCAGGACACAATTCTCTCTCTCGCGGCGGAGGCCGGCTCTGTGGAGGACCTCGAACTCGAGGATGTCATGAAGATTGGCTACAAAGACATACGCTGTGTGGAGTCGGGAGGTCCTGAGCCAGGTGTCGGCTGCGCGGGTCGCGGGGTGATTACATCGATTAATTTCCTGGAGGAGAATGGCGCCTACGACGGAGTGGACTACGTCTCATACGATGTGCTGGGCGACGTGGTGTGCGGAGGCTTTGCAATGCCAATTCGCGAGAACAAGGCACAGGAGATTTATATCGTGATGTCAGGTGAGATGATGGCTATGTACGCTGCAAACAATATCTCAAAAGGGATTCTCAAGTATGCCAACAGCGGTGGTGTGCGTTTGGGCGGCCTCATTTGCAACGAGCGCAAGACCGACAAGGAACTCGAGCTTGCGGAATCGCTCGCAGCGATGCTCGGCACACGTCTGATCCACTTCGTGCCGCGCGACAACATCGTGCAGCATGCGGAGCTACGCCGCATGACGGTGATCGAGTACGCGCCAGAGAGTGCACAGGCCGCCCAGTATCGCGCGCTTGCAGAGAAGGTGCATAACAACGCCGGCAATGGCGTGATCCCAACGCCGATCACGATGGACCAACTCGAAGATCTCCTGATGGAAAAAGGAATCATAGTGCAGGTCGATGAGTCGAAAGTTGGCAAGACAGCGGCTGAACCGACCGCCTGACGGCTGCGGGGATGACGGTTGCCGTGCGGCGTACGGCAACCGATTCCGGCAATCATATTTCTCCACTTATGGATATGCAATGACCGAAACGGTTGAACAACGTAAGGCGGCTAACAAGGCTCTCATTGATGAAGTGCTGCGAGCTTACCCCGAAAAGATGGCCAAGCGACGGGCCAAGCATTTGGGCACTTTCGAGCAGGGCAGGCCAGACTGTGGGGTGAAGTCCAACATAAAGTCGCTGCCTGGTGTGATGACGATTCGCGGCTGCGCATATGCCGGTTCGAAGGGCGTGGTCTGGGGACCGATCAAGGACATGATTCACGTCAGTCACGGACCGGTCGGCTGCGGCCAGTATTCGTGGGGTTCGCGCCGCAATTATTATGTCGGAACAACCGGAGTCGATACGTTTGTCACGATGCAGTTCACTTCTGACTTTCAGGAGAAGGACATCGTGTTCGGTGGCGACAAGAAACTCGACAAAATCGTCGATGAGATTCAGGAGCTGTTTCCGCTCAACCGAGGCATATCGGTTCAAACCGAATGCCCGATCGGTCTAATCGGCGATGACATCGAGGCGGTCTCGAAGAAGAAGAGCGCCCAGTATGGCGGGCACACAATCGTACCCGTACGCTGCGAGGGATTTCGCGGCGTATCGCAGTCGCTTGGGCATCATCTCGCGAACGATGCGATTCGCGATTGCGTGTTCGACCGGGTCGATCCGAATAAACATTCCGCGCTCGAGTCAACTCCGTACGACGTTGCGATCATCGGTGACTACAATATCGCTGGCGACGCGTGGTCAAGCCGCATTCTCCTTGAGGAGATGGGTTTGCGCGTTATTGCGCAGTGGTCGGGCGATGGTACGCTCGCTGAACTGGAGAATACGCCGCGCTCAAAGCTTAACCTGCTCCACTGCTACCGGTCGATGAATTACATCAGCCGGCATATGGAAGAGAAGTATGGTGTTCCTTGGCTGGAATACAACTTTTTCGGTCCTACCATGATTGAACGGAGCCTGAGAGAGATCGCGAGCCGATTTGACGACACGATCAAGACCAATGCCGAGAAGGTGATCGCCAAATACCGCCCGCTGATGGATGCGGTGATCGCGAGATATAAACCACGCCTCGAGGGTAAAAAAGTGATGCTCTTTGTAGGCGGCCTTCGCCCGCGCCACGTCATCGGGGCATACGAAGACCTCGGCATGGAAGTCGTCGGCACCGGCTACGAGTTTGCCCACAACGATGACTATCAGCGCACTACACATCACATTCACGACGGCACGCTAATTTACGACGACGTGACCGGATACGAATTCGAGCAATTCGTCGAACGCATGCGGCCGGACCTCGTCGGTTCAGGAATCAAGGAAAAGTACGTCTTTCAGAAGATGGGTGTTCCGTTCCGCCAGATGCACAGTTGGGATTATTCAGGACCGTACCACGGCTACGACGGATTCGCGATCTTTGCGCGCGACATGGACATGGCAATTTCGAGTCCTGTCTGGACTCTTTCCAAGGCGCCGTGGAAAAAAGCAGCGTGAGCTAGGCGGGCCGTTGGCGATACGGCCGTGTCGCCGGAAGGCTCTTCAGGAAATCGATTCAGGAGCGAGTCATGCCCCAATCAAGCGACAACATTCTCGATCACGAGCTGCTCTTTCGCGAGCCGGAATATCAGGCGCTTTTGCGCAACAAGAAGCAAAATTTTGAGTTCAACCATTCTGATGAGGCAGTGAGGGAGGTTGCAGAATGGACAAAGACTGAAGACTACAAGCAGAAAAACTTCGCGCGCGACTCGCTAACCATCAATCCAGCGAAGGCGTGCCAGCCTCTTGGGGCGGTATTCGTGGCAAACGGCTTTCATAAAACACTGCCGTTCGTGCACGGCTCTCAGGGCTGCGTGGCCTATTATCGCTCACACTTTTCGCGGCACTTCAAGGAGCCGACGTCGTGCGTGAGTTCGTCAATGACCGAAGACGCGGCGGTCTTCGGGGGCCTCAATAATATGATCGACGGTCTGGCGAATGCATACAACCTTTATAAGCCCGAGATGATCGCCGTATCGACGACCTGTATGGCAGAGGTCATCGGTGACGACCTCGATGCATTCATCAAGAATAGTAAGCAGAAGGGGAGCGTTCCGCAAGGCTACGATGTGCCGTTCGCTCATACGCCCGCGTTTGTCGGCAGTCACGTGACGGGTTACGACAATGCTCTACTGGGCATTCTCAAACACTTCTGGGACGGCAAGGCCGGTACCGCAACACCACTCATACGTGTGCAGGACGAGAGCGTAAACTTTATCGGTGGCTTTGACGGTTTCGTGGTGGGCAACATCAAGGAGGTTCGACGTATCTTCGATCTGTTCGGCGTGAGCGTCAACATCATCTGCGATCCTTCCGACACATGGAATACACCGACGGATGGCGAATTCCGCATGTACGATGGTGGGACCACGAAGGAAGAAGTTGAACGTGCACTGAATGCGAAAGCAACGTTCATTTTCCAGGGGTATTGCTGCGAAAAGACGGCGAAGTTTATCGCTGAACATGGCCAAGAGGTAATTGTGCTTAATTCGCCAGTCGGCGTTGCTGGTACCGACCATTTCCTCATGGAGATATCACGTGTCACGGGCCAACCGATTCCACCTGAACTGGAAAGGGAGCGGGGGCAACTCGTTGATGCAATCGCGGACAGTCAGGCTATTCTCCATGGCAAACGCTATGCACTCTACGGCGATCCCGATCAGATGCTAGGTTACACGCAATTCCTGCTCGAGCTCGGTGCAGAGCCGGTGCATGTTGTGTCGACAAACGGTAACGACGGCTGGGCAGAGAAGGTCAAGGCGTTGTTGGACGCGTCGCCGTACGGTGCGGGATGCAACGCCCATCCGAAGCGCGATCTCTGGCATCTGCGCTCGCTGCTATTTACCGAACCAGTCGATTTCCTGATCGGCAACACTCATGGGAAGTACCTGGAGCGTGATACGGGGACACCGCTAGTGCGACTCGTGTTTCCTATTTTTGACCGGCATCACTATCACCGTTTTCCGACGTGGGGGTATGAGGGAGGATTGCGCGTTCTATTAGCACTACTGGACGAATTCTTCGAAAAGCTCGACGCGAGTACGGTCGATATTGCGAAGACTGATTACAGTTATGACATTGTTCGCTGATGGCAGAATGGTTGTTGCCTAGGCTTGGTTTGCCCAGCCCCTCGACGTGGGCCATCGTGCGCGGCCGCTCGGCAGAGTGCGGTCCGCACGACTTTTTGACTAAGGGCTGTTTACATTCGATGAAATGTGTTTACATCTTGTCTTTTGCGCGAGCGGGCCAAGATGATTCGAACGTTATTGAGCGATGAAGTATGGGCCCGAATCGAATCCGTCTTGCCGGGCAAAGAAGGCGATCCAGGGCGAACGGCGACCGACAATCGTTGGTTTGTCGAAGCTGTCCTCTGGATCGGCCGGACCGGCTGCCCGTGGCGCGATTTGCCGAAGGCGTTCGGCCGATGGCATACGGTGTACATGCGTTTCTCCAGGTGGCGTCGCAAGGGTGTGTGGGAACGCGTGATCCTCGCCGTGGCCGACGAAACCGAGATCAAGCATGTGTTGATCGATTCGACCATCGTGCGCGCACACCAGCATTCGTCCGGAGCTCAAAAAAAACGGTCCGCAAGCGCTCGGTCGCTCGCGAGGTGGACTGACCACCAAGTTGCACCTGGCCGTCGATGACGCCGGACGCCCCCTGCGGTTGATTGCCACCGAGGGACAAGTTTCCGATATTTCGTGCGCGAATGAACTGGTTGAGCATTTGCGCACCGGTGCGGTCATCGCTGACAAGGGCTACGACTCGAACGCCTTTGTGGAGAGTATCCGCACTACGCGTGCGAAGGCCGTAATCCCGCCGCGTTCGAACCGCAAGACCAAGCGTCGCTATAGCCGTGTGCTGTATCGGACCCGGAACATCGTCGAACGCTTTTTCAGTCGTATCAAACATTTTCGTCGTGTCGCCACTCGCTACGACAAACTCGCAGGGAACTATCTCGCCTTCGCTTCGCTTGCCTGTGCCTTTGGACCGCTGATGAAAATGTGAACAGAACCTAGTTTTCCACAGCACCCAGGTATGACCGCGCTCCGTCGTCCGATTCGCATCTATCCTCTAAAAGCCCCTGCTCGAAGTTGCAAATCTCGATGAATTAACTCGATGCAATTAGAGAAGGCAGCGGCAGTAAGCCCGACTGGTGTAAAGGAGGATTCGCACACTCATCTTCTCTGAGGAGCACGCAAATGGACGCGTCTGACACATCCCTCCGAGGGAGAATACGACGCTAGGTGGCCGCCTGCACATGGCATTTGAACTGGGCGAGAAGACTGGAAGCTCTCACTGGGTGATGGACGGCGAGCCGCTGGCCATGCGTGATGTGATCGCAGAACTCAGGAGCTACGTATGCAAGGCATAGCCGCTGCCTCGAGTAAACTGCTGGAACAGGGCGAGCTTGAACAGTCAACGGGGCGGCGGTCGCTTGAGCAGTTGCTTGCCGCTGAGAGCGTTGATCGGGCCGTGCGCGTGGTCAACCACCAGATGTGGTTGGCGAAGTTCCCGGTGGATCGCGATCTGGGTGGGTTCGACTGCGACGGCTCGCCAGTTTATCGCAAGCCCGGTATGCGTCGATCCAGCGCAGTTGCGACTCGTGCTCGGCAGGCTGATGCCAGCATGATTGCTCGCCCAGCGGTACTCACATATGGCTGGCAACTGAACCGCCCCGGGATTTCCGGAGGCTCCACTTCTTGAGAAAATGGAGCTATGGAAAACACCAAGAAGAAGTCCCCAAGGTACTCGCCGGAAGTTCGTGAGCGGGCTGTGCGAATGGTACTGGAACATCAGGGCGACCACGAATCGCAATGGAAAGTGATCGCCTCGATCGCAGCGAAGCTGGGCTGCTCGGGCGAGACGCTGCGTAGCTGGGTGCGCAAGGAAGAGCGGGATCGGGGTTTGCGCC
>NZ_JAMBPR010000137.1 GCF_024206475.1 Paraburkholderia sp. CNPSo 3274 | reverse complement strand
CCCGCCGGATAACCCAGATGGTGTCCAAGTTCGGCACCCAGCGCCCGCTCGATCAGCGCCTTCTTGAACGCGGCTGAAGCGGCGTGCACCGCTTCGGCGGTCATGGGTCCCTTCACGAACTGGTCGATCAGCTCCTTCGGAATGGACGGTAACGCTGTCTGCGCTTCGGTAGTTGTCTTGGGTTTGCGTGGCATACATGCTCCTTGAGCTACATGTTATGCCTTGAACACAAAATCTATGACAGACCCGTGCGCCAAAGCGCGACGCAGGAGTCGACGAAAATCCGCTCCTTGCGACTGCCCGCCGTCGCCAGGCGTCCAAACTCCATTGACCCAAGAGACTGTTCTTTAGCAGACCCGGCGCTGCAGCTCGAACTGCCGGGATTCGCGCGGAATTCAGACGGGGCCCGTATCGGTTCACAGGGTCTGCCACTAACCGTCCGATGCGGGGGGCCTTCTACCCCGGACTTCCTTTCTTGGCCGCCGCGGTGCGATGAATACCGGCTTGTTGCGCGAACATCCATGGCGTTCACCACGTTTGCTTGATGCTGCGCGTGAAGCATCTGGCTCTCCATGAATCCGCATGCAGCGGTAGCCGCACCGGCTTTGTTCCTCTCCATCGTGATTCACAACGCACGAGCGTTCGCCATTGTCGTTATGGTCGCGAGCCATCTCTATTGCCGGAAAATCCGCAGACACCAGCCTGACGCAATGCCCGGCGACCATCGTCCCGGTTCGGATCAGCGGCATGCGAAAGTCACTATCATGACCCAGTGGTTTCCATATGCGGGAGACGATTCGTGGCAACGTACAGCGAACTGAAAGCGCAGATCGCCGAGCTGGAGAGTCAGGCGGCAGCAGTCCGTCAGGAGGAGTTCGAGGCCGTCCTCGCCGATATCCGTGTGAAGGTGGCCGTTTTCGGATATACGCCACGGGACATCTTTGGGCGTCGCCGCGGCAGACCCAGACGTTCGGCTGGTCCGTCTCCGGCAAAATACCGCGATCCGGCGAGCGGCGCCACCTGGTCCGGCAGAGGGCGCGCGCCAAACTGGATCAAGGACGTCAGGAACCGCGACCGGTTCCTGATTCATAATTAGATGGCGGACTAAAACTGGGCTGATCGCTGCAGGCTCAGTTAACCTGCGCCTGCGACGAACTTATTCAAAAGTAATGAACTGCGCCGACGACCACACCTTGCTGTCGTTGCGCTGCCGCCCGAAGAAGTACACCGGACGAAAACCAAACGACGCGTTCTGAGCGGCAACCTCGACACTACCCGCCAGATCGACCGGCAACGGCCTGTCGGTCAGTCGCTCGACTGCGACGAATAATTCCGTGCCGCCGAGCGCATGTGTTGCGCTGCCCCGCGCAAGCAGATCCGCGCCGCTGACCTCGAAGCGAAACGCTGGCGCATGTGCGAACGGATTGCCTGCGAGCGGATCGCCGACCTTAACGAACCCGTCGATGGCGCCTTCGATCACGATGGTCGCCGCGGCCAGATTGCTCACGTCAATCTCGATGCTGTCCGCGTCGCCGTACGTGTCGCTGCTGAATTCGATGTCCGTTGCGCCAGTGCGCCACGCGGATTCCTCGACGTGTTCGAAGCCGTGCGAGCCAAAGTTGTGAATCGTGCCGTTGAGAATGCGGATGCGACCACGCCACGCCGCCCAGCGATACCGGTCGCGAATGCGCGCGCCGCCCCAGCGCACGCGGATCAGACGCTCTGCATAGCCGAGTTCCTCATGCAGGTTGCGCTCCCATATCAGGCCGCTGTGATCGTAGGCGGCGACGTATTCCCAGCCGGCGCGTCCGAGCAGGCGGTAATCGAGCGTAGCCGGGCCGCGCTGCCTGAACGCGTCGCCTTGCCAGTGATCGCCACTGCGCACGAGCAGCGCGCTATGCTCGCCTGTTGTCGCCCACGTGCGGCGTGCGCGTAAGGCCTGACCGACCGTGCGCCGGTCGAGCGTATCGGCGAGCACGCCCGTGAGTCCGCCATGTACGCCGAAGACCTGCACACCCGGCGCGCCGCCACCGGGACGTCCGCGGTGTTCGTCGCCGCTCGCAGCCACGCCGAGTTGATAGCCCCGCGCGATGACGTCCTGGTAGAGCCAGCCGAAGTGACCCCACGTCGAAGCGATTTCGACGAGCCGTTCGAGCTTCGGATGGTGCCAGTCCGGAATGTAGCGCCGCCCGCCAACGTGCGGCATGACGAGATGATGTTCGGCGTCGTCGGCGTAGGCATCCCACAGTTCCTCAACGGGCCAGCGACCGAGTTCGACCGCGTTGCCTTTCATGTCCTCGTTCCACACGAGTGTGCGGTTGTGCTCGCCGCGCGCGTTGTACGGAAAGCCGGGACGTTCGTCTCCGAGAAATACGACGTTGTGGTCGCCACCAGCCGTCGAACTGCCACACCACTCCTGCACGGGATAGACGACGAAGCGGCCGGGTTCGTTAAACTGATCGACGGCCTCGATGCCCAGTTGCCAGTTCGCATCCGTGATCTGGAAGTCGTTGGCCGTATAGCCGAGGATATCGATCCCACCAATATCGCGCGCGTACAGCGCGTTGTATGCAGGACTGTTGGTGCCGACAGTGTCGTGCGCATGGACGTGAAGGTCCGCATAGAACGCGCGCGGGGAGGACAGTGTGGCGTCGACCGTGAGCCAGGCAACGGCTGCGCGGATCTCCGGCCGTGCGGGCACGTCTGCGACGATGTACAGCGTGCCGCGCTCCGTTGGCAGATCGTCGAGCGCGAGCGTCGCGAAGCCCTGCGCCGGGAATGCATGCTCGCGCTGATAGACCGTTGTGCCTTCTGCGTCGCGGGCGATCACGTTGGCGATCAAATTGGCGACTACCGGCCGCGCATTCGCGTTCGCGCTCAGTTCGCGGCATGCGTTTCCCCAGCGATCCTGCAACGCAAGGCGAAACGGTGCGGCCTCGCCGGGACGCACGAAGCGCGGCCCGTTGAGCAGCACGTCCGTTGGATCGCCTGGATGGATGTCGATGGCAATGTCGCCAGGCACTGCAACGAAGCGCGACGTGCCCAGCGGATCGACGTAGAGGCGGAAGCGGAAATCGTCTTCGGAAAACGTCTGGATGCGCGTGCCGGGACCACGTCGGCGATCACCAAGACGGATCACAATGCGGTCGCCTGCGTTCAGATACCCGTCGACGACATCGACGATCACGGCTTTCTGGTACGGCCGCTCGTGGCCTTTCTGGTCGAAGCGCACATTGAGCGCTTGCACCGTGGCGGGACTCTGGCCCGGCACGAGCGGCGCCGCATGATACTCGGCGCTGATGTAGTTCGCCGCGGTGGGGTCGCTTGTCTGGAAGAGCGCCCAGTCCGAGTAAAACTTGAACGTGGCCTTCAGCCACCCGCCATCGGCAATGCCCGACGAGCCGACTTCGTAGTCGAGCACGACTTCTGCCCAACTGCCCGCTTCGAGTCGGGAAACGCTGCAACGCACGCTGCCGGCGAAGGGGCGCTGTTTCAGTTTTTCATAGAGGCCGGCAGGGGCGACATGATCGCCAAGGCGCTCGCGCAGGGCACGCGCGCGGGCGTGCAGACCGGTTTCGTTCGATTCGCTCATCTGGGGAGGGTGTCGATAAGGCGGGTAAAGGTTCGGGATCACGCGCCCGTGAGCATGCGAGTGCGCGCGAATCTCAATGCGCAAACGGCCAGGCTGCAGATGCGTCCCAGACGGGCACGCCCATGAACGCATACCACGGTGCGATCACGCATAGCCCGTACAGGATCGCAATCAGCACCGAGACCACGCCGACGCGGGCGTAATCGGCGGTGGTGAATGCGCCGCTGCTGTAGGCAATCACGCCTGCCGTGATCTGTGTGGGCAGCAGGTAAGCAAAGCTGTCGGTGTCGCTGACCAGCATCGTGAACGCGACCGGATGCAGGCCAAGGCGCGGAGCGAGCGCAAGCGCGATCGGCGCGATCATGGTGACAGCAGCGACGTTGGACAGCATGCCGATACGGATGATGTGCGTACCGGCCATGACGATGCCAATGGCGAGCCACCAGCCATGCCCGTGCGCGACGAGATAGATGTGATCGGCGGCCCATTGGGCGAGCCCCGACGAACTGATCGCAGAGGACAACGAGAGCGCGCCTGCGAGCAGAAACAGCGTGCCCCAGATCGTGCGCTGCTCGACTTCGGCCCAGCCGAAGCGCAGCACGCCTGGCGTGAACAGGATGGCAAGCGCGATCAGCGCGACGATTTCCGACGACAGGTGATGCAGCGGCTCCGTCGCCCACAGGACCGCCACGCCCGCGAACAGGACCAGCACCAGCCAGTCATTGCGCGAGGCAGGCGGGAGTGCGCGACGCATTGTCGCGATGGCGGCGCATCCGCCAGGAATCTGCACGGCGCGCGAGCGGAAATAGTACTGGACCCAGCACTGCGTGATCGCGAACATGCCCAGATACGGCCATTGGAGCTTGAACCACGTGAAGTATGAAATGTGGATGCCGAGCTGCTTTTCGAGCAGGCCTGACACGACCATGTTCGGCAGATGCGCCGTGAGAATGCACATGCCGCTGATCATCGCCCCGTAGACAAGCGACTGGATCACGATAGCCTTTTTCGCGGCACGCTCGCGCGGCGAATCGCCGAACAGCTGGACGATGCCGTTGGCGACGGGCAGCAGCGCGGCCGAGCGCGCATTCGCGGCCGGCACGACCATCGACATCACGAAGTTGACGGCGAACATTGCCCAGATCACGCCGTTGGCGGTGCGCACCTTCAGGCGCTCAAGCAGCGCCAGCGCAATGCGGCGGTCGAGGCCGCTTGCCTGCATGATCGCCGAAAAGAGGAAGGCTGCGAGGCAGAGGAACACGACGGGCGCCGCAAAACCGCTTGCGGCCTTCGGAAAACCCGGAGTTGCGTGTGAAAGCACAAGCAGCATCGGTATCAGTATGCCGCTCACACCGACGGGAATAGCCTCGGTCACCCAGACGATCGCGACCCACGCGACCACGGCGAGCGTGGCCTTGCCGGACGCGTCGAGTCCGGCGGGCGTCGGCATGAGCCACGCGAGCGCGATGAAGGCGAACCACGCCGCCACGAAGCCGAGGCGGGCACGCAGGAGCGCGGCGCCGCTGCGCGGGCCAGCGTGGCCATGAGCACCAGCAGGCACGGTTTCGCGCGTATGGAGGGCCTCTCCATCATGTGGTGGGCGCTCGAGCGGCGGCGCGTCGAGGATCTTGTCTGTCACTGTCATGCTTTCCTGCGTTCGTTATTCGAGGCGGTGCTGCTATCGTCGGTGGGTCTGGGTGGCATAATACGTATTAATACAAGATGGGCCATCCAATTGCTTTTCATATCGATATCGCGAATCGCGCACAAGGCGCGGCGCGAGCGCAACGAGGGACATCAATGATGCTGGTGCGGGAAGATGTGACGTCGCTCTATGAGCAGATCGCGACGACACTTGAGCAGGAAATCGGGCAGGGCATCTATGAGCCGTCGGGCAAGCTTCCGTCGGAAGCCGAACTGGGCGAGCGCTTTGACGTGAGTCGGGTGACTGTCCGGCTGGCGCTCGGCCGTCTGGTGGAGGCGCACGTCGTGGAGCGCAAGCAGGGCAAGGGCACGTTCGTGAAGCACAGGCGCCTGCAGCATCGGCTCGACGTGTTGCGCGGTTTTTACGACTCGCTGGCGGCGCAGGGCGCGCGGGCAAGTATGGAACTGCTGCGCATGGAAGCGTGCGCGGTACCGCCCGGCCTGCGCGAGACCTTCACAGCCGATGTTACGCATTGCGTGTATCTCGAACGCCTGCACCGCGTCGATGACAAGCCTGTCGCGCTCGCGCAGACCTGCCTGCTGCCCGAAGCAAGTGTCATTTCGCGCGAGGAGGCGCAAGCTCTCCCGTCGTACGAAATGCTCGAACGGTTGCCGGGTTGGCATATCGTCGATGCGGACATGACCATTACGGCGGTTGCCGCGACGAGCGATATCGCCGCGTATCTCGAAGTGTTGCCGCGCGCGCCGCTGCTCGTGCTGCGCCGGACCTCGCGACTTGCTGACGGGCGCGCGTGCGAGGCGACGGTGTTCCATATTCGCCCTGAGCGTTTCGATCTGGCGGTACGCAGCGGGCTTGAGGCGCGGGTGGTCGGATAACGACGCCAGGCACGAAGGTCACCCTGCGGGGGACCTTCGTGCCTGGATCATTGCCGATGTTATGGATTCCAAAAAATTTCGGCAACTGGCGTTGTGCGAACGCTCGCTACCAGGGAGGGGACGAGACTGGCGCAGTCGCGAACGCGCGGAATCTGGCCTGCGGCGTAAGCGTTGCCGTCGATCAGGATAGCCGTGTAATTTCCCGCGCACCATGACTGTGCGCGGCTGAATCGGACAATGCTGACTGCTCTCGAGGTCGGCCCGTCGCAGGTGATGCTCGATTCGCTCTCGCGCCTGATCGCCTTCGATTCTGCTCGTATACGACGGTCTGTCCGTGCCGTACCGTCTTCGCATGCTGGACAGCGAATTCGGCGCGCTATACAGATGCGCTGCATCGTGCACGCCTCTCGACACAGGCCGAAACCGAGCGGGAGGGAAAGGCGGGCGGGCTTCTGGAGATGTTGTAGGGTTGCTCGTGACGATATCGAAACATGGTTCCCATCTGCCGCAACTGCGGTTCCGCGACATTGCGGCGAACGGTCAGTCCGAACATCCGGTCGACATTCCTTGGGATGATCACGTCTGGATTCCTGGGCAACAGCAGCTGCCGTCAGACGTCCTTCAGGAGAGATCCCTGAATTCACCACTTGCTGTGACGCGCGCTCAACGATTCACGCTGCAGCGGCCCGTCGAACAGAGTGCCGGTTTGGGGGGGAAAGGGGGGGGGCTGAGGTGGGCAGCAACGTCTGCAGGAGGCAGACGTTTGGAAGCATTCGCCCGTGGCGCTTCTTCATGAGCCGAAGCTGACGGCGCATCTAGACTGGCGTGCTCGACAGTCGCAGGCTCCTCAAGGGATCTCGTTTCACCTGGGCGCGGACCGGCACCTCGGGGGATTATGATTTGTCGAGCCTGCCTTCCTCAATTCCACCAATTCGGCAGCTTCTCATCCGATGTGCCGTTGGGTGTGCGGAACCCATAGGTTTAGTACGCGCGCCCATCCTGGACCGCATCCTATACTTTGAGCGGTTCACAAATGGCAGAAAGATGACGCCCCTTTCGAAATGCCTGCCTTCGCAACGGCTCGTGTAACCCGGCAAACTGGAAAACCTCACTGTGCCGCGCAGGACGGCTCTTCGGCACTCCAGGACAGGTCCTTGTAATGCAGAGGGAATGAAATGGTTAGCAATCCGTCACATCTTTGCGCGTCCTGCAGTCTTCTGCTGAGTCACCCCGATTTCGATGTGACACACCCTCTGCGCGATGTCGGCGAACCGGCGTACCTCGGCAGCGTACGTCTCCAGTACTACCACTGCCCGGGCTGCGGAGCGGACTGGTGCTGTTCCCGCAGTCCTTTCCAGAACAGGGACGTTCATTGGACACTTCGCTGACGTCGTAAGGGTTCCGGGAATCGTGATGCTACCGTTGTTGCCGTCGTGGAGATGAGAACCGCTATCGTGGACTTCCGATGCCAGGACAAATCAGGTCGACTCCTCACCATGCGTAGCGACAACCGACGTCACCCCACACACCCTTCTGGCTGCCGGTTGACGATGAGTTGATCGAGAACTGGTAGCCGAACTGTCCATACAGGCTCCAGCGGGTATCGAGCTTCGCGCTCACGCCAGCCGCGACGTCCATGCGCGTGACTTGGTGTGCGAGTGGGACCTGGTCGGCTCCAGCGTAAACTGTCGTCGCGTGCGCGCCCCAGTCGCGCCAGATATTGGCGCGCAGATAGGGCTGCCACACCTGTCCGTTGGCGCGCTCGATGGTCCACTGACCGCGCACCCCGAGCCTGCCCGTTACGCCCGACGTCGATCCAGGATCAACCGGACCCAGTCCATCATCGGCATCGTCAAGTCCGACGTGCTGCCAGATGATCTGTAGCTGGGGCTCCAGCACGAAGTTCGGTCCGAGCGGAAGGTGAAACGGATAGCCCGCTTCGAGCGACGTGACGATCCCGGAGCCGGAGACAGGCAGACGCGCATACTGGGTCGTTGCGTCGCCGTCGTAGTATGTGCCTTGCAGCACCGCGTCGACATACCAGCCGCCCGGCCCGTAATGCGTCCAGTATGCGCCGCCGGAATAGGCGTTCAGGTTCACCTTGCCGGTGTGACTCAAGGCGTATGCTGTGGCATCGGTATTGGTGACGAGTCCATCTACGTCGACATTGCCGTTACCGTAGGCGAAATAGACGCCGCCGGCATCGTGATGGCCGGGGATCAGACTGCCACGCCAGAGATCGAGCCCAGCCTGCACGCCAATCACTGAGCCGTTCGCGCGCGCATCGGTAAAAGTCTGGTAGCGGTTGTCAACCTGCTGGCCGAACGCGCGCGCCCACGCCGACCGGGCGACGCCGGTGGCGTTCGTGCCGCCCGCCCCATCGGAGAGTGTGTCGCCAATACGTTCGTGCATCGTGCCGAGCATCGTGACGCCCAGTTGCCGCGCGAGCGGTTGCACTACCGAATACGTCGCCACCTCCGGGCCGATGACGGGGTATTCCCCGTCGGGCAGTGCGGGCGGCAGCGGGGTCTCCGGCAGCACATTTTCTTCCTCCCACGGCGGCTCAACGGCGCCCTCGGACGGCTCCTCGGGTCCAACGACGAACGTCGAGCGCAGGAACCAGTCGTCCGGGGCGCCCCCAGCCAGGCCGCCTCGATGAAGGCGGTAGTCGTAAGCCCCTCCGCGCGCCTCACCTGCAAGTTCAAAAGCGTTTGCCTGCGTGGTGCCGCCGTCGGTTGCCACGACGACCGGTATGCCGTCGGCTTGCGTGAGCGCTCCGGTGCCTCCGGCGTTGGAGATCGCGAGCTTCGAGGTGCCGCTCGCAGCGCCTCGATCAATGACCAGCTTGTCGGACGGTGAGCCGTCGCCGCCAAGCACGGTATCGAGTGCGAGCGTCCCATTCTGTCCGGTGTACTGTGTCGTGGTGAGCGTGGTTCCCGGGTCTCCCGCCAGGCGCACGAGACCTGCATTGACCAGCGTCGCCGCGCGCTGGTCGAAGCCGCGCAGGTCCATCGTCCCGCCGGACGTCACGGCATAGTCCGAGTTCTGGCTGAACGCGTCGACCGCGCCCGCGGCCAGCGTCCCGCCGGAGATGGTCGTTGAACCAGCATACGTACTGGCACCGGTCATGACTGTCTCGCCACTCAGGACATCGACGGTGCCCGTGCCGGAGATGGCGGCAGGAAACAGGTAGTTGCCGCTGTTGTCCGTGTGGTTGAACACGAGCCTGCCGTCGCCGTTACCGAATGTGACATTGCGGCTGTTCAGTGCGCCTGGCGCGACCGCCGTGGCGCCGGCAGGCGCGCCGATGTTTAGCGTGCCGGTGGAACCGACCGTCTGCGCAATTGCGACGGACCCCGCCGTGACGCTCGCCCCGTTCGAAATGGTCAGCGTTCCCTGAGCGCCGCTACCAAAAAAGGCATACCCGACGTTGAGCGCATTCGTCACCGTCAATATGGAGCCCGCGTCCATGATGTTCAGCGTGCCGACACTCTGCGGCCCCGCGCCGAGATAGACGTTCCCGCCCGCCTCGACCTGTCCGCCGTCGGAAATGTTCAGGACGCCGTGACCGGCATCGCCGACGAACGCATCGCCGCCGATTCTGAACGTCGAGCCTTGACCGGAAACGTTGACGTTGCCCGTGCTCCCGGTGCCGCCGGCAACGTCGATCGACTGCCCGATCGTGGCCTGGCCACCGTTATCGATATTGACTGTTCCGCGATCGCCGTCGCCGAGCCCGACGTAAAGAAACGTCGCCACAGACGCGCGGGACGCGGGTCCGGTAACCGTCAGTGAGGCCGTGGCAGGATTGGGGATGCCATAGCCCACAGCGACATAACCGCCACCGCTATTGACGAGTGTGGTGAGTGTCCCGCCGTTTTCCACGGTCAGGGAACCATTGCTTCCGGTCGCCGCGCCGTCGCCAATACGAACGATCCGTGAGGTTGCAGCGAGTGCGTCGATAACCGTCGGATGGTTCGCAAGCGTGTTGATGTAGGTAATGTTGGTGTGGAAATCGGGCACCAGATGATTGCCATTCGCGTCGGTCCAGTTGCTCAGGTCGAACCAGCTGGACGAATTTGCGCCGGACCAGTAATTGTTCACCGCGGTGACCTGCGCCAGCGCGACGCCGCCTTCGATATTCGCCATGCCAGCGAATGCTGCGAACATCCATGCCCGGTGTCTGGAGCGGTACGGACAGGCTCTCATCAGGTACCTCCCAATGATACTTGGCCCGGAATGAAAATCACCACCATGCAGATAATGTTTGTGAATATCGGGATGCATTCTGATTTTCCCGAACGTTCAATCGAATCCGCACACCATCATTCCGTTGGCTCCCTGATTAATTCGGATACCTACATGAGACGTAGATTGAAGCTGTCGTGTTGCGGCTGTGACGAACGACTTGTCGTCGGCAGCGCACGTTGAGTTTCAAGGATCGGGTCGCCGCGCGAGCCCGCGACGGCGGGCAAATCGAAGCGCGAAGGTGCTGCCGATCCGTTAAGGGCAGATCGTGGCCGCACGCGATCCGCCCACAAGTCACGGACTTGAAAATTCCAGATCCCTGACGGACACCATACCGTATGAAATCAAACAATGATTACGCTTTGAATTCCCTTGCACCAAAGGCTCCAGCAAAAGGAAACTGAAAAAATGCGGGGCGCATAATCGTATCTTTCGGCGAGATCTCATTATTGTTCTGATCATGAAGTGTTATAGAGCGAGATTATCAAGTCTTCAATAATTCCTTTTCGGCGTTAATAGGGAAACGTTGACTGGTTTGTCCAGGCTTTCACGAAAACCCCATACCGGTCCTGTTTCTAGGTGTCTGGCGGGATGTCGCGAAGCACTACGGGTTACAGGTCATTGCGGAAGGTGTTGAGACGGAGAGCCAGCATGTCGCGTTGCGCGCAGCCGGAGTGCCATTCGCCCAAGGATATCTCTATCAGAGGCCAGTGACTGCGGAGCAACTGGCGCTGACGCGACCTCTTCTTGAACCAGCTGATGGCCGGCTTGGGTGATTTCTGCCAAACGCCTGGAAAGCGAAACAGTTCCTGATGTTGCTCGACCGCGCGTGGGCCGTTGTTCAAGAGGACAACGGCGATAGCGCCGCCGCGTCGCCCGACATCTGCCGCCGTTCGTTGTTGAGCGATTTACTCGACCTTGCGCCGCCGTCTAGCGACAAGATGGTGAAGGGGGTAAGCAGTTCTCGCCGGTCAATGAGGCCGGTGAACGCATCATGCGCGGCTTGCTCCGACAAACGCGCCGACCCCCCGCGTCACAATGGTTGTCGCCTCGATAGAATTGGAATCTGGGGGCGATAAAGAGAGAACGAGTTGGCGCGTTACGGACAGACATTCAAGGACAGAGCGGTGGCGCGGTTGCTGGCGCCGGAAAGCGCATCAGTGGACGAGGTTGCGCGAGAGATCGGTGTGGGCGCGCAGACGCTGGAGCGCTTGCGCTGTGATGCGCTGTCCATGCCCGCTCGCGAGCGGGCATGGACAGCGGCCGCCCGTTTCGAGGCGGTGTTGAACACGGCAGCGATGGACGAGACGGCGCGCAATGCGTGGTGCCGTGAGCATGGCGTGTATCCGCAGGAGCTGGCCCAGTGGCGACAAGCGGCCACGCAGGCGCTGGCCGAGCCCGAAGAGGCCCGTGCGAGTCCTCAGCAAACGAAGCAGGATCAGCGCCGCATCAAGGAACTCGAACGCGAATTACGGCGCAAGGAGAAGGCGCTGGCCGAGGCAGCCGCGTTGCTGGTACTTTCAAAAAAAGTCTCGGCGATCTTCAACACGGACGAGGGCGAGGACGAATGATTGGCCTCGAGGATCGCCAGCAACTGGCCCGGGAAATCGATTCGGCGAGACTGGCTGGCGCACGGTTGCGCCTGGCCTGCGAGGTCGCGGGAATTGATGTGCGCACCTTGCAGCGCTGGAGGGCCCATCAGGGGCTCGTCAAGGGCGACGCCAGGCCCGGCGCGATACGCCCGCCGCCTGCGCATGCCCTGAGCCCAGAGGAGCGGGCAAACGTACTGCGCGTAGCCAACGAGGCGCGCTTTGCTGACATGCCACCGGCGCGAATCGTGCCGATGCTGGCCGACGAAGGCGTGTACATCGCCAGCGAATCGACCTTTGCACGCGTGCTGCGCGAGCATGGACAGATGAGGCGCCGTGGCCGTGCCAGAGCTCCTTCGGGCGCCCGGCCGCCGACCACGCACGTCGCAACGGCGCCGCGCCAGGTATGGTGCTGGGACATGACGTTTCTGCCGGCAACGGTAACGGGTCGATGGTTCCATCTGTACCTGATCCTGGACCTTTACAGCCGCAAGATTGTCGGCTGGGAGGTGCACGACAGCGACGCTGCCGAACACGCCGCTCATCTCGTGCGTCGTACGGCGCTCTCTGAAGGCATTGCCGCTCTTGAGACCCGGCCGGTGCTGCACGGCGATAACGGTGCGACGCTCAAGGCCACCACCGTGCTGGCAATGCTCCACTGGTTGAGTGTCAAGCCGTCGTACTCACGCCCCCGTGTCAGTGACGACAACGCCTACGCCGAGGCGCTCTTCCGAACCGCGAAGTACCGGCCGGAGTTTCCGGCCACAGGCTTCGAGGACCTGAACGCTGCTCGCACGTGGGCTACCGGTTTCGTCCAGTGGTACAACTTCGAGCATCGTCATAGCGGCATCCGCTACGTGACGCCTGCGCAGCGTCATGCAGGCGACGATCGTGCGCTTCTCGCGGCACGGCACGCACTGTACGCGAAGGCGCGTGCATGCAATCCGGCTCGCTGGTCGCGTCACACGCGCGACTGGACACCGGTTGATGCCGTGACGCTTAACCCCGAACGTGACACCGTCGTCGAGATGGCGTCGATCGGCGCGAATAAACAGCCTTTGGCTGCATGAGTGAGGCGACAACTACCTTGACGCGCGCCG
>NZ_JAMBPR010000136.1 GCF_024206475.1 Paraburkholderia sp. CNPSo 3274 | reverse complement strand
GCTTGAACCGGGCGTCGTAATGACTGTACTTCTTGCTGAACGCCGCTTTGCCATGCGCCTGCCAGGCGGCTACCCATTTGCGCACCGTGCCGTGGTCCACACCATGCCGGCGTGCCACTTCCCTACTGCTGCAGCCTTTGCCTGACAGCAAGTCTTTGACAACAGACCGCTTGAACTGCTCCGTGTACTTCGCCATGAAAAACACCCCAAAGGTTGGATCGGTGTCCAACTTTTGGGGTGCAGTTCATTTGTGCGGGCTTTTTTCATTCGGCGCCTGGCGCGCCTGAATCGAGACGTCGCCTCAAAGGCTGCGGTGCAGTTCCGCGAGCGAGAGCGACGTGTTAAAGAGCCGCGCGAGACTGCGGCTCGCGTAGCGATCCACTTCGCCGGGTACGGTCCAGCGCCAGGCGTCCATCTCCGGAATCATCACGCCGTCCTCGCGTCGCGGAAACAGCGACACGCAAACGCAACGCGAGAGGTCGAGCTCATCGGCGCTCGCGCGCGCGGCAAAGAGATGCAGATCCTTGTCGCGCCGGTACATGTAGCGCCCGAGATCGACGAGTCGCGGCGCCGCGACTTCGATGCCGGTCTCCTCGACCATCTCGCGGCGCGCGCTCTGCGATTCGGTCTCGCCGGGCTCGCCCTGCCCCTTCGGAATATCCCAGTGATTCGTGCCGGTTGCGTGTGCGAGCAGCACGCGGCCTTCAGGATCGAGCAGCACAATGCCGCACGAAACGATCTTGCCGTTCACCGCGCGCTCAGTGCTGCTTCTGGAAAACCCAGGCGCCTGCGCCCGTGCGGCAGAAGTGCGGATGCAGCGTCATCGCCTGACCCTTCGCGGTGATGACGACCTCCGTATCGCGGCACGTCTTGTCGCCTTCCTTTTGCGTATTCGACGGCGTGATGGTCGAGTTGATGCGCGTGCCATTGCGCGAGCCTTCGTTCGACCACGTCGTGCTCTCGCCATCGGCCTTGTGCTCGACGGCATCGCGCACGGCGTTCTGAAGCGAGTTGTAGTCTGCCTGGTTCATAAACGACATGGGCGTGTTGTTCAGAAAGCCCAGGTTGGCGGCATGCGCGCTGCCCATGCCAACGCAGACAAAGAGCGCCGCGCCCAGGGCGCTCAGCGTGTGAAGGGTTCGGGGCATTCTGGACATTATGTGTTCTCCTCGGCGGACTGAACGAATCGACGAAAAGCATAACACGCGCCCTTTTTTCGGCTCGCCCAGCAAGGCCGGGCACGCGCCGGCGGCCGGTTCCTTTTCGGACTGATCCGATGGTGGGGGAGATAGCCGATCACTAGGATGGCTCCGTCGCCCACTTACAGCCCATCGGGAATATAGGCCATGACCTACGCCATCGCATTGAGGGGCCTTGCGGTCCTGCTGGCCCTCATCTGCATCGGCTTGATGTCCTTCGTCGCACACTACACGCACGCGCCACGACCGCAGGCGCCCGGCCCGAACTTCGCAGTCCGTCCCGAGCGCGCGCCGCGCTGGCCGGACGCCACGGTGCGCATCGGCACGGTCGCCTTGCTCGCGTCCTTCCTCGTGCTCACCGGCGCCTGCCTGCTGATCGCGGGCGTCTGACGCTGCGCGCTCAGTCCACGCTTAGTGCGCGCCCGGCGGCCAGCCATCGGTGAGCGTATCGAGAAACGCAATCACGTCCTTGATTTCGGTATTGCTAAACACCGGCTCGTCGCCCGGCTTGCGATCGAACGGCGGATCCGTGTTGAGATTCACCCAGTAGCGCCGCGGCAGGTCGTCGAACTTCTGCACCCTGCCCTTCACCACCGGATAGAACTCTTCCGGATTCGTATCGCGCCGCGCGTAGAAACGCAGCACGTCTTCCAGCGAATGATAGATGCCGTTGTGGAAGAACGACTTCTTGAGCGCGACGTTACGCAGCGTCGGCGTGCGGAAGAGCCCGCAAAATTGCGCGCGGTGATCGAGGTCCGTGCGCTCCGGGCCGCAAGCGCCGAGATCGAAAAACCGCCGGTCGCGATTCACGGCAAGCGCACGATTGCGCGGCACGCCCACGGCGATCAGACCGAAGTCGCTGAACTGCGGAGGCGAGCCGTCCTTTGCGCGCTGGCTGATATGGCAGCTCGCGCAATTGCCCTTCTTCTCGTCGTTGAAGAGCTGTAGCCCGCGCAGTTCGGCGGCGCTGAGCGTGGCCTTGCCGGCCAGGTACGCGTCGTACTTGCTCGTGTACGGATAAAACACCTCGGGCGACTGCTCGAATGTCTCCAGTGACTTCAGTACGGCCCTGAAAGTCGCGTCGTCGTCAGCGAGGACGCGCGCGCCGAAAGCCTCGCGAAACGCCCCTGCGTAGGGCGCCACGCGCACGGCTTCGGCGACCTTGCTCGCCGAACTCGCCATCTCGAACGTCGAGAGCAACGGAATGCGCGCCTGGTCCGAGCCGCGATCGACGCGGCCATCCCACGTGAGTCCGCCGGTCGGACCGGCATCGACGCTTTCATCGCCTTCGTCGTCGGAGTCGTGATAGTGCTCGGCGAACGCCGGCACCGCCTGCAGATACTTGAGCGTCGGCACGGCGCGCATGCCCTGGCGTCGCATGTCCGTGCCGCCGATCTGCACGTCGAGCGAGTTCGTCGGCGTGAACGCGTGGTCCGGGCTGTGGCATGACGCGCACGCCATCTTGCCCGAGCCCGAGAGCGACGGGTCGAAGAACATCTGCTTGCCAAGCGCCGTCATGCGTCGCACCTGCGCATAGACCTCGGCACGCGTCTGCCCACCTTGCGCGGGCGCGGCAATCTTCATCAACTTCACGCCCTGTACGGCGCGTGCGTTCGCATTGGCATCGTGCGCGCGCGAGGCGCTGCCGGATGCACCTGCCGTCGCACCGGCGTCGGCGGAGGCGGACGTGCTGCCGTCGCATGCCGTCAGCAGCAATGACAGCCCCGCCGCCATCACGAAGCGCCCCGCGTGGCGGCGCGCGCCGCCGTGCGATCGAACCCGCGTCTCACCTTCCGTTCGCGCCGAACGACGCGCCAATCTACGCAACATGCCTGGTCCCCGAAGCTTGAGCGCGGCCCGCGCGTGGCGGCGCGCCGCTGCAGTGCGAATGCCGATGCGCTCACCCGCGCATCGAAGTCGCGAAAGCGTATGTCAGGGATATGACGCTCCAATGACATGCAGTAAGACAGATGTCATGCAATCAAAGGCTACGAAAAAGCTAAATGTAATTTTTTACATATCGCTGTCAAATTCCGTTGCGACACTGCGCCTCGTCCGAAGGCCGGTGTCATTCGCGCCGGCCTCCATGCGGGCCCCCAACGCGAGAGAGAGAAAAATGATCAACAGAAAATGGTTCTATGCCACGCCGATCGCGGTAGCGGCGTCGGCACTGGCCGTCGCGGCTTGCGGCGGCAACGACAGCAGCAAGCCAGGCCTTTCGTCGGTGAAGAACATCGTTGTGATCTACGCGGAAAACCGCAGCTTCGACAATCTGTACGGCAGCTTCCCGGGCGCCAACGGCCTGCAGAACGTGAGCGCGCAAAGCACGCAGCAGCTCGATCGCGACGGCACCGTGCTGGCCACGCTGCCGACCGTCTGGAACGGTCTCACGCAAACGGGCGTCACACCCGTCGTGACCGCGGCGATGACCGAGAACATGCCAAATGCGCCGTTCGCCATCGACGACGCGAAGGGCTACAACGTGTCCCTCTCGATCACGACGCGCGACCTGTATCACCGCTTCTACGAGAATCAGATGCAGATCCACGGCGGCAAGAACGACATGTTCGCTGCCTACGGCGACTCCGGCGGTCTCGTGATGGGGCACTACACGACGAGTGCCGAAAAGCTGCCGCTCTGGAAGATCGCCCAGCAATACACGCTCGCCGACAACTTCTTCATGGGCGCGTTCGGTGGCTCGTTCCTGAATCACCAGTGGCTGATCTGCGCGTGCACGCCGTATTACGCGAACGCGGACACAGACCCGGCCAAGCCGACGATCGCGACCGTGGACGCCGATGGCGTCTCGCTCACGCTCGCATCGAACTCGCCGAAGTCGGCGCTCGATGGCATTCCGAAGTTCGTGAAGTCGGGCAATCTGACGCCGGACTTCTACGCGGTCAATACGATGCAGCCGCCGTATCAGCCGAGCGGCAACGCAGCGGCTTCGGGCGGCGACGCGAACCTGGCGGACCCGTCGAACGCCTCCACGATGCCCGCGCAAACGGTCCAGAACATCGGCGATCTGCTTTCGAACGCGGGCGTGACGTGGGCGTGGTACGGCGGCGCCTGGGGCGCGGCGGTGAGCGCGGCGCAGAACAGCACCTCGGGCGTGATCTACGGCGCGAACATGACGGCGCCGAACTTCCAGCCGCACCACCAGCCGTTCAACTACTTCGCGAACTACGCGCCGGGCACCGACGCGCGCGCAAAGCACCTGCTCGACGGCGGCATGGACGGCACGGCGTTCATCAAGGCGATCGACGCAGGGGCGCTGCCTGCCGTGGCGTTCTACAAGCCGCAGGGCAACCTGAACGAGCACGCGGGCTACACGGACGTGACGAGCGGCGACCAGCACATCGCGGACGTCATCGCGCATCTGCAGAAGAGCCCGCAGTGGAACAACATGGTCGTGGTGGTGACCTACGACGAGAACGGTGGCTTCTGGGATCACGTTGCGCCGCCCAAGGGCGATCGCTGGGGTCCGGGCTCGCGCATTCCGGCGCTCATCATCTCGCCGTACGCGAAGAAGGGATACGTCGACCACACGCAGTACGACACGACCTCGATCCTGCGCCTCATCACGCGCCGCTTCTCGCTGCCCACGCTGCCGGGACTTGCCAACCGCGACACCGCGCTCAAGAGTAACGGGGCCCAGGCGATGGGCGACCTGACCAACGCGCTCGACGTGAAGCTCTAAGCGCGACAAGCCATCGGACCATCGATCGCCGGATGTCGCTCATCCGGTTTGAAGGGCAGCCCTCGGGCTGCCCTTTTTATTACGCCGCGGATTCATCGCCCCCTGCACGCTTCATGTGCCGGCCGGGCTTCGACCCGCGACGTTTGACCACGGATCCCACGCCGCAGGATGCACTACCTTACATATTAATTACTGCACAAATCTTGACGGAGGTCATTGTGAAATACGTCGAATCGACTCTCCTACCAGGCGAAAGGATCGTCTGCGAGGGACACCCCTGCTTCTGGGCGATGGGTCCGCGTATCACACTTAGCCTTTTGCTCATGGTTTGGGGCGTGCTCATCGGCACCATAGGGACGTCGCCGCTCGCAGCGGTGGGCTTTTTTGCCGCGGGGCTGGGACTGTTCGGCGCTTCGCTACTCGCCTGGTGGACGACGGAATTTGCGGTAACCAACAAGCGCGTGGTGGCCAAGTTCGGCGCGGTGCGACGTCATACGGTGGAATTGACGCTCGCGAAGATCGAGAGCGTGCGGGTCGAGCAAAGCCTGATCGGCCGGATATTCGACTATGGTTCGCTCGTCGTGGGCGGCGGGGGCCTGATCGCTACGCCGATTCCCGGCATTTCGAACCCGCACGAGTTTCGCCGCATGGTTTTTCTCGCGCACGCGGCCGAGGAGCCGGTGCCGTTGCGGCTGGTGGCGTGAGGGTTCTGAATCGGCCTGCATTCGTGGTGTGTGAAAAAGCAAAAAAGCCCGGCAGTGAAGGCTGGGCTTTTTGTTTAATTGATCTGGCGCGACAGGAGGGGCTCGAACCCCCGACCCTCGGCTTAGAAGGCCGATGCTCTATCCAGCTGAGCTACTGTCGCGTGAACGTGCGCGAGGCCGCAAGCGGGCCTCGCGAAGACGGGGCTGGATTATACCGCGATCGTCTCACGCGGTCGCGCCTCGCTCGTCACGCTTGCCAAGGGCCTTCGCGCCAGAATCAAACCGGCTGCTGATGCAACGCGAACCAGCCAAGGAAAATCGCGCCCGCAATCAGGCAATACGCACCGAACGAAGCAAGGCGCCCGCGTCCCTCGAAATATTTCATGAGGAACTTCACGCTCAGCCAGGCCGCAATACCCGTGAGCACGCCGCCAACGACCGCAGTCATCAGCTGGTCTCGCGCGTGGAAGAGCTTGGGCAGTTCCAGCACGCCAGCCGCGAAGATGATCGGCGTGCCGAGCAGGAACGAAAACTCCGCAGCCTTTTCTGCCGTGAGGCCCGCTGCATTGCCGGCGATCATCGTGAGGCCGCTGCGCGAAAAGCCGGGAATGAGCGCGCCGATCTGCGCGAGGCCGACGAGAAATGCCTGGCGGAACGAGAGTTTCTCGGGCGGACGATGCGCGCGCGCACGCTGGAGGCGATCGCCGAACCAGAGCAGCACGCCATTGACCATCAATGCAGCCGCGACGATACGCAGATCGTGAAAGAGGGCTTCGATGCGCTTTTCGAGCACGAGGCCAACGATACCCGTCGGTATCGTACCGATGATGAGCGCCCACATCATGTGCCCGTCGTCGTTCTTGCGGCCGCCCAGCGAGGCAAAGAAGCCGCTGATCAACGCGACCCAGCGCTCACGGAAATACCAGAGCAGAGCGACGGCGGTTCCCAGATGCAATGCGACGAGGAACGGCAGCAGTTGCGGCGCGTGCTTGTCGATGTGCATGCCGAACAGCGCCGGCACGAGCAGTGTATGGCCGAGACTGCTGACGGGAAACAGTTCGGTGACGCCTTGCAACACGCTCAGGAAGAATAGAAACCAGAGACTCACGCGCGGATCCTCGTAATGGTGGTGTAAGGGGCCGGACCGTTGCGGAGCCGGTGCGGCAAAGCGCACCGATTATGCCTGGGCCGAATTGCAGCGCCAAGCCTGGAGATGGATTTGTCAGAAAAGTTACTGCGTCGCAACAAAATTGGCTGCGAATGCAGGGATCCTGGCGCGAACGCGCGTGTCGCGCTCGCGGGAATCCAATGAAGGGGGACGGAACGCGGCGCGTTCAGCGCGCCATTTTGTAGAAGAAATACGCGCTGCTACCGACAAAGAGACTGAACAGAGCCATGCTCATTGCCATTGCCAGGTCCATGGGGGGGTCTCCTGCGAAAATGCTCTGTGCGCCACCGCACGGTCATGCGGATTATGCTGACTCAAGTCCTGCAACGACACCCACGCTTTCCCGACGAGGGTTTTCACGCATGAGAAAGCGGCGCAAAATCCGCCTGCCCGGCGCATAAGCGCCGCCCTCCTTCCACCCACTCCAGGCCCGCCCATGAACGCTCATCCAGAACAGGACATCCTCACCCTCACCCGCGGTGCCTCGACGCTGCGCTTCGCGCCGTGGGCCGGCGGCCGCTTGCTTTCGTGGCACGTCAGCGGCCAGCCAGTCATCGTGTGGCCGGAAAATCCGAACTGGGCCGAGCCGGCACGCGTGCGCGGCGGCAATCCGCTACTCTTCCCCTTCCTTGGACGCCATCGTGTGGACGGCCAGATCGGGCGCTGGCGCGACGCCCAAGGCGTAGTTCGCGACCTGCCGATGCACGGCTTCGCACGCGACCTGCCGTTCGCGGCGCAAGTCGACGACGACGGGCACGGCCTTCAGATGGCACTCCTCGACTCCGAGGCCACACGCGCCGGCTACCCGTTCTCCTTTCGCTTCGAAGCGGTCTACCGGCTGGCCGACGCGCATACGCTCGATGTGACGCTCGCCGCGCGCAATACCGGCCCGGATCCGCTTCCCTGGTACGCGGGCCATCACTTCTATTTCGCGTTGCCCCATGCCCAGCGCGCGCAGACGACGCTCGATCTGCCAGCCGCCCAGCGCCGTCATCAACTCGCGGACGGTTCGATCAGTGCGCCCGAACCCGGAAAAGCGCAATACAGGCTCGACGACGCAAGCATCATCGACCGCTTCCATGTGCTCGAGCCGACGCCGCCCGCCACGCCTGTTCGCCTCGTAGCGCCGGGACTCGGCCGCGCGGTGACGATCGACCTGAACCGGCCCGGTTCGCTTCCCTGGTACGCCGTCACGACGTGGACGGAAGCCGCGGACTCCGACTTTTACTGCGTCGAACCCTGGCTTGGTCTGCCCGACGCGATCCATAACGGGCTCGGCCTGCGCTGGCTCGCACCGGGTCAAACGGAAACGGCGACGCTGCGCATCGGCGTCGAGACGCTCGGCGGCTAATCGCGCGCCGGCGCCGTACCAGGCCGGCGCCGGTATGGGTGCTGCCGCCTTCGTCAGTCATTCGTCAGGCAAAAACCCAGTTGCGTTGGCAAACCCGCTAAAATCAGGCGTTTTGCCAGCGCGGCGGACCGTGGTCCGTCGAGGCAAGGTCATGCGAGGTTCAATGTTGGCACCAGGAATCAGACGGATTGCATGTGCGGCGCTCGTTGCGCTGCTCGCGGCGTGCGGATCGGCTCCAGTCGGCCCCGGCTTTTATCGCGTGGAACGCGGCGACACCGTGTACAAGATCGCGCGCAGCAATCGCCAGTCCGTGCAGAACATTGTGCGCTGGAACAATCTGTCGAACCCCGACGCCATCGAAGTCGGCCAGGTCCTGCGCGTGGAGCCGCCCGCGGGCACAGCGAGCGCCCGCACCGGTGGCGCGCCGCGTGGCGCAACGACTGCCCCGCGCGAGAGCGCCGACGCAACCGATACTTCATCCGCTCCTTCATCCGCGCCGGCGGCGGCCGCGCCGTCGATTTCACTCGTCTGGCCGACCAGCGGCCAGGTCATCCGCAACTTTGATGGCCGCAACTCGAAGGGCATCGACATCGCCAATGCGGCCGGCACGCCCATCGTCGCCGCGGCGCCCGGCACCGTGGTCTACGCCGGTAATGGTCTGCGCGGCTACGGTAACTTGCTGATCATCAAGCACAGCGGCGATTACCTGACGGCCTATGCGCACAATCAGGCATTGTTCGTGAAGGAAGGTCAGAGCGTCGCGCAAGGGCAGAAGATCGCGGAAATGGGCAGCAGCGACAACGATCGCGTGATGCTGCATTTCGAACTGCGATACCAGGGGCGCTCGATCGATCCGACTCGAGAACTTCCCGCACGTTGAGACAGGCCGCTACGGCCAGCCAAATCAATGGACGAAAAAAAGCCCGGCATGGTGCCGGGCTAACGGGGGTTTGGCGCATATCGGCAAAGGACCGGTTTACCATGCGCCGAGTCGCAATCTATCAACGGGCTTCCTGCGGCGCAATCACTTAATTAGCGCGAAAATGTGCTACGGCGCACGGATTATGTGTCGCATCACTTTTCAGCAACGAATGAGGACGCCGAATCAACTGCTGCTGCGCATAAGATCGCACGCTTCAATGACACACGGCGACAAGTCGCCGCACGGCGCAAAAGCTTGCTGGACGGTCCATTCAGCCTGAAGCAGATTGCTTTATCGAGGGTTTTTTGCGGGCCTCGATCGTCGGTTTAAAGCACGGCACTTTTCACATTTTCGGGGGCCACCGGCTTTAGTGGGCGAGCGCACGCAACAGTGCATTTATTCGGCTCGGTGTACAAATTTGAAACACCAATTCGCAGCGCACTTAGATCAGATGTTTGATTGCTTTAATGTAGCTTATTGTCTGGATTTTGGCGCCGCAAGCCTGGAAATCGGCTATTAATGTGATTAATCCCGCGGACCCGGCGTTCGCCAACCGGCCGCCGGTCGGCAGGCAAACTATCGTTTATAGTATCGGCCGCAACGAATTCCCAATCATCATGACTATCGAAGACCCCAACCCCAGTTCGACGTACGCCAAGCTGCTCGGCGAAACCGCCAAGATCGACTGGCAGGATCTCGAACGTTTCTTCGCGCAAGGCAAGTTGCTGAGCGTGGCGCGCGACCTCGACCTCGTCAGCGTGGCGGAGGCCATCGCCAACGACGACAGTGCGGTCGTCATGCAATGGCTGTCTTCGGGCCTCGTCGAACGTATGCCGGCTGAAACCGCCGCCGATTACACGGCGCGCAAGCCGGAATTGTGGGCGGTCGTCGTCTCGCCGTGGGTGTGCGTGCAGGAACGCGCTTGAGCGGCGCCGAGGCCCTGCCCGACCAGCGAGGCTGGCACCGACGCGTGCTGACGCTCGCGTTTCCCATCGTCCTCGCCAATCTCACGCAGCCCATACTCGGCGCTGTCGACACGGCTGTGGCCGGCCACCTCGGCAGCGCGGCCGATCTTGGCGGCGTCGCACTAGGCGGCCTGTTCTTCAACTTCGTGTTTTGGGGTTTCGGCTTCCTGCGCATGGGGACGACGGGACTCGTCGCACAGGCCTACGGCGCGCGCGACCTTCCCGCATTGCGCGCGAATGTCGTGCGCGCCCTCCTGCTGGCATTCGCGATCGGCGCCGCGATCCTGCTGATTCAATCGCCCTTGATCCGGTACACGCTCGCGGCTATTGGCGGCAGCGCAGACGTACAACGCAACGCCGAGGTCTACTGCCTTGCGCGTATCGGCTCTGCCCCTTTCGCTTTGGCGAACTACGTCGTGCTCGGCTATCTGCTCGGCACTCAACGCGTGCGCATTGCGCTGCTTTCGCAGATCTTTATCAATCTGGCGAACGTCGTTGCGGTGCTCGCCTATGTGTATGGGCTGCGGTGGGGCATTGCCGGGATTGGCGCGGCGACTGCTACGGCCGATACGCTCGGTTTCGTTTTCGGCACCTGCGTACTGTGGAGGCTTCGTCCCCGCGGGCTCGCGCCGCTCGCGTTGCAAACTGTGCTCGAGCCGGCAGCGCTCAAACGCCTCGTCGCGCTCAATCGCGATATCTTCCTTCGTACGCTTTGTCTGTTGGGTTCGTTTGGGTGGTTCGCGCATCTGGGCGCGAAGCAAGGCGACGCGATCCTTGCCGCGAACGCCCTGCTCCTCAACTTCCAGACCTTCATGGCCTACGGTCTCGACGGGTTCGCCCATGCAGCCGAGGCGCTGGTAGGCGCGGCGATCGGCGCGGGTAATCGCAATGCGTTCCGCCAGGCCGTCAAGATCAACCTGTTCTGGGCAGCGTTGGGGGCCTTCGGTTTTTCTTTGGTTTATTGGGCCTGCGGCCCATGGATCATCGAGCAGCTAACCGACCAGCCAGCAGTGCGTGCCGCCGCTCAGGCATTCCTCCCATGGGCCGCACTTTCACCGCTCATTTCCGTTTGGGGCTTTTTGCTGGACGGCGTATTCATCGGCGCGACGCGCACACGCGAACTCATGCAAGCCATGGCGGTGTCGCTGGCTGTGTTCCTATGCGCGTCATGGGCGCTGGTCGGGCCGCTCGGCAATCATGGGTTGTGGATCGCCCTGCTCGTCTTCATGGCCGCACGCGGTCTGACGCTCTCGCCTTTGCTGCCGCGCATCAGCGGCGCAATCGGCCCTATGTCTGCGCAGTTGCGCTGACGGCGCTCGCGCCAAGCGTCTGCGCTTACTGAGCAGGCGGCGGATTGTCGATCATCATCGGCGGCCGATCGTCGGTCGGCACACCGTGGTAGTCAGGCGGATCCTGCGGCGGAGTGCCGTGGGGGTGGGTCGTTGCGTTGTCGGCGCACGCCGTAAGCAAAGCGGCCATTGCAAGGGCCAGATAAACACGGTACATCGCCTCAAATCCTTTCTGAATGGTGATCCAATCGGCGCTCCAGCCAGGTAGCGAAGCGGCAGAACTCGCTATTTTTTCCGCGGCGACACTGTTCTAAGATACGGACATGGCTGCAATTGACAGGAGGCTGCCATGGATGCCGAAACTATTGCGGGTCTGATCGGTCTTGCTGTGGGTCTGCTGGTTCTGCTTGGGCTATCGATTTTCGAATCGCGCGCCTACCGGAAAGAGCACGACGGCGAAGGCATGATGCATCACTGGCTGGCCGAGCATCACGTGCTCGACCGGGTTCGCCGCAGGCACTGAACCCACCGCCGGCACCGCGCCGGCGCGCCCCGCCTGACTCTCGCCGCGGCCAGTTGAGCTGGCCATGAGGTGGTTTTGCTGCGTCGTTCAGTGAACGACCAGCTAGCCTTTTATTTCCCACGCGCCCAAACGCCAGAACCCCGGCTCTCTTTCGGAGACACCGGGGTTCTGGACGTTACAGCATAAGGAGCCTGACGATTACCTACTTTCACACGGGCAATCCGCACTATCATCGGCGTGGAGCTGTTTCACGGTCCTGTTCGGGATGGGAAGGGGTGGGACCAGCTCGCTATGGTCATCAGGCATGACGGGTTGCTGCGTCGCGGTGTTATCGCGCCACAGCCAATCGGGAAG
>NZ_JAMBPR010000135.1 GCF_024206475.1 Paraburkholderia sp. CNPSo 3274 | reverse complement strand
ACGCCACGGGTACGCGTGATCGTGTTGATGAACTGCGCCTTCAGGTCGCCGTGCGGAACATACAGGCTGATCATCCCGCGCTTTTTCAGGCTCTGGTTATACGCGTGAGCGTTCGTGACCCGGTACCCGGCCGTCTCCCATTTGCGCGGTTCGCCTTGTTTCTGTCTGACCTTGTATGGCATTATCTGAACACGCTTTATTCATCATCACGCACTTCTACGCAAGTCGCGCCCTCTTTGCAATACCCCCATCCGAACAAAGCCGAGCGCGTCGGCCTCGTCGGAAAAGATCAAATGCATCTGCATGGCTTCGTCCTGTCGGTTGCGGCCCGCCGTAGCGGGCCGGCTTTCCTTCGGTCAAAACTCCGTGGTGAGGTAGGTTCCTTCCAGCGTTCGCACGACTTTCATGATGTCGGTCGGTTCGTCGTGACAGCTCTGTTCTTCGAGCGCGCCCCGCATCGTTTGGGCGTAACCCTCGATGCGCTCAAAAATGGTTGCCGGGTTAGAGACCACGGCAAACACGGCGTTAGGCGGCACGTCCTTGGCCTTCTTCATCTGCTTCGTATCCATCGCTTTCCTCGATCCGGTTAGGCGCGGCGATTACTCGCCAGTCAGCAGCTTGTCGAGCTGCGGGCGGAGCCATTTCGCGGTGTTGATGGCGTTGGCCGTGAGCTTGCGCACATAGGCCGACTGGCCGACTGGCGAGCGCGTCGGGCTGAACACAAAGCCGTTGCGCTTCATCAGGTCGCGCACGTCTTTGGCGGCCTTGGCGTCGAACAGGAACACGGCGCGGTTATCTTCCGTGTCCTCGCGGTACGTGTAGCCGTGGCCTTCTTCCTCGCGGTCGGTGCGCTCTGCGATCTTCTTCAGTGCCTCGATGCGGTCGCGCACGCGGCGGATATTCGCGCCGCTGTTGGTGATTTCATACGAAGCGAAGCCAACACGACCGGCGAAGTCAGGCCGGAAAAGCGCGTCGATCGCCGCCGCCGTGTACCCCATGCGCTCAAGCCCTGCGCGATCCTCGCGACGAATCAGGGCGTTCGTGCGCTTCATCTTCTCGTGCCGTGCCTCCAGCTCGGCCAGCTTGGCCGTGAGCTTCGGAATGGCTTCCGGGTCGTCGCCGGATACGCCGCCCTTGCCGACTGCCTCCGCGCGCCGGTCGAGCGCGTTCGCCGTGTCGTGGAGTTCGAAGGCGCGGCCAAACGTGGCGTGTACACGCGCTCGATAGCGGCGGTCGCGGCCCTCGGAGTGGTGCCCCGTCAAGATGGGCTGACCGAACGGAATAACCGAAGCCATCGTTTTAGCGCGGGTGTACTGCATCGTTGCTGCCGAATGCGCGTGCGCTGCACGGGCGGCCAGGCGGGCGCGGCGGGCTTCCTGCTTCGCTTCGTACTTGTTCGTCGTCTTGCTCCTGTCAGGTGCGGCGGGCGCGCTCGCCCGCCTTGGGTGGGCTGCTGCGCTTAACACCAAACGACATGGCGGTAATCAACGGTGCGGCGATACACGTTGCGGTCATTCCATGGCGTGTACGTGTATTCCATGTACGCATTCATAAGGACTACCAACCAATGATTTAACCGAAGTGCGGGCATTTCGACCTCCATCGAAAATTGGTTCGCTTTTACTGCTGACCGGCTCCCAAGATTCCCGTCCCCTGCGTGACGGGTTCAGCAAGGCTGTGAGTGGTGATTGCCTTGCCGCCGTTTTCCCTGAGTTCGCCGCCCCGCGATGGATTTAGCCGACCCGCTTCGGCTGTCAAGGGTGAAACCGGAGGCCGCAGCCCGCGCAGCGAAGCGAGCAGGAACGGGCGAGGATTTCAGCGCGCTCTGCGCGCGGCCCTTGATGGACGTAGCGGGTTGGCTATGGTCGCGTGATTGGGCGGCGAATCAGGGGAAACGGCCACAGGCGCATACCGGAGCCGAGAGGAACGCCGCGCGGCGAGCGCCTATGTGCGGCCGTTCGGCCGCACCTGACCAGGTGGTTGCGTTAGGGATTGATGCCCGTAGGGGCGAGACTCGGAACGAGGCTCGACGCGCAGCGCGAAAGCCCGACCCGGCGAGCCGGGGAACGCCCGCATTCGAGCCGTCCCGGCCGGCGGCCGGTGCCATTGTGCGTGCGACTGTCGCATTCGTGGCCTACAATCGATCGAGTCGATTTGACGCTCTGCCACTCGGGAGCGTCAATCGACGCTCCCGAGTGGCTTTCTTTTTTTGGAGGCCACTATGTTTAACGCGAAGTCGAACGTTACGGGACACCTGTTCAGAATCCACAAAGACATGACCGCCGATGGCGTCATGCTCTGGGTGGGCTTCCTGAACATCAACGATGACATGATCGCGGCATCGGCCAGGCTCTCGATTGTCAATGACCGTCCTGACGGTTTCGACATTGCGCTTGGTACGACCGATCCCAGTCAAGGTGGTTTGGGTTATTACGCGCACATTGTTCCGACGAGGCCGTTTCCGGGTTCTGAGCTGCGTGGATACCTGAAACATCATGACCGGAAACTCGATGATGTTTTCGAGGTGTCGGGTGCTTATGGCATCAATGCTGACGGCACGAGTCGCCTTGATCTGACGATCAAGAATGTTCGCAAGGAAACTGCTCGCGAATGTGAGCAATCTGCTGCGAAGATGGCAACGTATCGTTACCGTTGAGCCGGGAGCTGGCTTTTTAGCCAACACGAGGGAAAGGCTTCGGCCTTTCCCCCTTTTTTATCGTTCATCGCGGTCTACTGTGAAACGCGGCTGAAGCTTCCGAATCCGTCAACTACGTATCGAGCGACTCCTCCCACTCCGCCCCAAGCACCCAGCTAAGCGCCGACATGCGGCCGCTCAGCAGACCCCACTCGAAATCATCCCACCCCAGATTTTCTCTCCCGAACTTGAGTTCAATCCGACTCGCCGCTTCTTTTGCGGTTGCCAATATTTCCTCTTGTCCAGGCCGGGGCTTCTCGATTCCGTTTTCGAGTCGGTGGATCCAGTTCTGGTGACGGTTCCACCAAACCTTATCCCAAAGGTCGTTGTATTCCCTGAGGATGGCTTCGTCGTTGCGGCGGAGGATCATCGGCCAGAACTCCCCTTCTTCCTCATCGGAGGGTATCCATTCAACCTTGTCGCCATCGCTGTTATAGCCGATACGATGGCCGTTCGGACCTACCTCCGCTTGCAACGGTTCGCGTGTCTGAATTGCGTCACGCTGGATGCCACGAACCGGATGCAGTGCCGAGAACTCCTGGTTCAGCTCACGCAGCTCAAGTACGAGGTCAGGATCAAACCGGGTGATTTCAATGCCTGCATCTTGCAGGCGCAGTTCACCAAGCCCACGAATCATCTGGTTCGGATCGAGTGTGCCGATAACGACCCGCTTCAGTTTCCGGTCAATAACGCGGTCGGTGCACGACACCTTTGGATGGTTCCTGTGGGTGCATGGCTCAAGCGTCGTGTAGATCGTTGCACCTTCGAGGTCCACACCTTGCAGCTTCCGTTCCAGCAAAGTGTATTCGGCATGCTCGCCAGCCTTCAGCTCGCCACGATACGCCGAGGCCAGAACAACCCCGTCCCGGACCACAACGGCGGCAACCTTGGGGGAGACCCTGTTCTCTTCGCTTACGCACTTCGCAGCCAGATCAACAGCCAGTCGCATGATTGCCCGATCGTCTTTGACGTGAGACTCATCTTGTGCGGTCATGTTTTGCCGGTTCGTAGGTTCTTCCATCTCTTTTGCTCGCGACGTAAAGGCAGGGCCGTCCGGCCCTCGAATGAAGAAGTTTTCAGTTTACCCGCCCGCGCCGGCTGGCGATGTCGGTCGCCAGCCGGACCCGATAACGTCGGCTAGGTTGTGTGCCGCAGCAGGTAGGCTGGCTGCCAGTGGGGATCGTTCGGGCGCTTGAGTTCAAGCACTTTCCACGCGTTGTTTTTGGTGTCGCCGCGCATCGCATTGGCAAGATTGGCAAACGAGGGGTAGGTCTCGCCTTCCCAGATGATCTCGGTGCCGACCACTTCGGCGCGTTTCTCCTCGCCGTAGTAATGCGTGCGGGCGAGTGTGCCGCTGAGCAGAAACAGGCCTTCCCAGCGTACACCGGCACGTCTTGGCATCGGCACGTCATCGGCGGTGCGTTCCAGAAAATCCGTCACGACGTCTTCAATGAGCGTGCTTACGCCGCCGGGAAAGCGCTGTACCAAGCGGACATACAAATCGGTTGTTATCGGGACGGCAACAAAATCGTCAAGGGACATGGCATGGGCTCCAGGGAGATTTACTCCGATAGCGCTCCAGAGTGCTCTAAAAGTAAAGCGTCATGGGGTCCGCAACAGCCGAAACTGTCGAGAAAAAACGGTGTTATGTCCAGTTCTAGCATCAAAATCCTGTACGCTGATTTTGTTTTTCCTGAATCCTGATAGACTCCATCCTGTACCCTGCCCCGTCAAAAGGGCCAGGCAAAGTCACCCGCTCCCATAGCGAGGCACCATGCGCCCCGAACAGATGCTTGAACCCGAAAAAGCGGCACTCGAACGCCTGCTGAAAATCGCCCAGGGCGACACCGGCCAGAGCCGCCGCGTCGCCGATTTCCTGCTGGCCTGGTGGAACCCGGCGAACTGCGGCAAGTACGACATCTGCACGGGCTGGGCGCTCGATGAAGACATCATGGAGGACGTGTGCGTGGTGTTCCGTCTCGCGTCCCGCGCGAACAGCTACCCGGACACGCTGGGCTATGGTCCGCAGTTTGAGGCCGTCGTGCGTGAGTGGCGGCCCGAACTCGTGAAGGAATGAACATGGCCACCGAGACCATCGACCAGAAAACCCTGTCCGGCCTCGTTGAGGCGGGCGCGGTACGCGCGGCACACGTGGTCGGCCAGCGTGGCGGCTGGGGCGTGCTGTTCCGCTACGGCATGACCGAGCGGGCACTGGCGACCCAGCGCGGCAACGTCCGCACCTGGGCGAATTTCGAGACCCTGGCCACGTACCTGCGCGAGCTGGGCATCGTGCGTTTCGAGGTGGACGCTGCGCAGTACGATCCGGTCGCCCCGCGCTCGAGCGCGGAACAGTCCAAGGCCGAGCGGGCGCGCGAACAGATGAAGGCCGCACACGCGGACGCCGCCTATAACCGGTGGTTCCGTGAGACCGTCCGCGCCTCGATTGCTGAGGCCGACGAACCGGGCAGCGTGAAGGTGCCGCATGACGCCGTGGCGGCGCTGCTGCGCGCCGGCGACACCGCAGGCCTGCGTGCGCTGGCCGCAGGCAAGGCGGCCACGCCAACCACGAAGCCGAAGCGGACGGCCCGTAAATGACGGTGACTGTCGAATGGACCGCGACAGCGCTGCTCAACCTTGCTGATATTCTCGATTACGTGCGCGAGCAAAGCCCGCAGGGGGCCGATGGGCTTGCGGCGGATATCCAGGCCACGACCGGCCGCATTGCCGCCGATCCGAAGCTGTACCGCGTTGGCCGGGTGCGCGGTACGCGCGAGGCCGTGGTGACGGAAAACTACCTGATGGTGTACCACGTCGACAGGTTATCAATAGCAAAATGGGACTCACCAAGGGTGAGACTTTACAGGAGCTCACCAGCCGGTCCTTCCATTACGGTGTTGCCCATGACTGATCTTTCCGCCGTTCCGCCCATCGTGCTGCCGCTGCTCACGGAGGCCGATTCCGCCTCGGCGCTCGTGCGCCGCACGGTGCACCTCGAAACCACCGCTGATGGCCGCAGCGTGCTGCTGGTTGACCGCGATGCGCGCCGGCCCGGCGTCCAGCGCGAATATCGCATCGAGATCACCACCGGCGACCTGATCGCCCTGATCCGCGCGCACGGCGCTGAACAGCCCGGCCCGCAGCCATGACCGTGCGTCCCTCGTCCACCCCGCCGGTTGAGCCGCGGGTTGAGCCTCACACGCCCGTGGCGCGTGAGCGGGTCCTGACGGCCGCGCAGTTCCACCAGCTCGCTACGGTCCCGCCCGAGGCCGAGTGGTTCGCCAATCTGGACAATCCGCGCACCCGCCGGGCCTATCAGGGCGACCTGCACGACTTCATGGCCTTCACGGGCATCGTGCGGCCTGAAGAGTTCCGGCTGGTGACGCGCGCGCATGTGCTCGCGTGGCGCAAGCGTCTTGAGGAGCGGGCGCTCGCGGGCGCGACCATCCGGCGCAGGCTCGCCGCGCTGTCGTCACTGTTCGAATATCTGTGTGAACAGAACGCGGTGGACTTCAATCCGGTCAGGGGTGCGAAACGTCCGCGCGTTGACAGCCACGAAGGCCGGACACCCGCGCTGGGGGATCATCAGGCGCGCGGTCTGCTCGACGCGCCTGACCCCGCGACGCTCAAGGGCCGGCGCGATCGCGCGATGCTCTCGGTGCTGCTCTATCACGGGCTGCGCCGCGAGGAACTGTGCCGGCTGAAGGTCCGGGATATCCATGCGCGTCGCGGCGTGCCGCATCTGCGCGTGCATGGCAAGGGCAGCAAGACGCGCTATCTGCCGCTCCATCCGGGCAGCGCGGAGCGTGTGCACGCGTACCTTGAAGCGGCCGGGCATGGGGATCGCCCGGATGCGCCGATTTTCCAGCGCGCGCGCGGCAACGCCGGGAAACCCCTCACGCCGGATGGCGTCTACAAGATCGTCCTCGCCTGCGCGGCACGCGCGAGCATCACCCTCGATGGCTTCGGCGTGCACAGCCTGCGCGCGACGGCGGCCACCAACGCGCTCGATCACGAGGCCGACATCGCGAAGGTGCAGGAATGGCTCGGGCACGCCAGCATCGCCACCACCCGCCTGTATGACCGACGCCGCAGCCGCCCCGAAGATTCACCGACCTTCAGGGTGGTGTACTGATCAACAATGAACAACGCCAATCGCTTACGTCGAAAGATCCCTGCTTTTTGCAGCCGTCAGCTTCGTTCTCTATCCACCGGTGATGCCGCTATAGCGCTGCGTTCCGGGATTGCAGCAGCCCGTGCTGCGCGGGATTGTATTGGGTCTGGAGTCCGGCCACGTGTCAAGGCTGACAGGCTCGCGCCCGAAAGTTCCCGCCTCGTTGCTACAGGTCACTCCTGTCGCGAGATCGGACGGCGGTGGCCATCAGCAAGATACGGTACGCGATACTGTCAAACGTGCCCGGCGCAGCGAGCGCCTGAAGGAGAACGAATGAAAGACGGTGTGTCGTTCGCACAGCCGCTGCCTGACGCGCAAATCAGGCAGCAACTTGATGGCGTCCTGATGAAACTTTATCCGCAGTTGATTCCCGGAAATTCCCTATGAACCATGGCTACCCGCCTCCCGTCAGCCAGTTGTTGACGCTGGGCGAAACGTTTCCCCAGGCAAACGAACGCGATCTCCCATGGGCATCACCCTATGGCGATCTGGGAATCACCCGGGAGCACGTTAGCCTGCTGGTCACAATCCTTCGCGACCAGCAGTTTTACACCGACACCGACACCGACACCGACACCGACACCGCGCCAGAAATGTATGCGCCAATCCACGCGTGGCGGATGCTGGCTCACCTGAAGGCGACCGAGGCCGTTCCGGCACTTCTTGCCCTGCTGGCGAGGATCGACGACGAGGACGACGACTGGGTATCCGAGGAGCTTCCCAAGGTTTTCAGTGCCATTGGGCCTGATACGTTGGCGCCGCTCGAACGCTATCTTGCCGATCGCAACAACGGAATCTATGCGCGATCATGTGCGTGCCGGAGTATCGGGACGATAGCCGAGCAGCATCCCACGTACCGGACGCGATGTGTGGATCTTTTGACGAAGCAGCTCGGCAATTTCAGGAGCGACAATCCTTTCGTGAATGCCTCGCTGGTCTACAACCTGGTGGACCTGCGGGCCGTTGAATCGATCGACACCATCCGCGCGGCGTTCGCTGACAACTGCGTCGAGCTTTCCATACAGGGCGATATTGAGGACGTTGAGATCGGACTGGGCCTCAGGACACAACGGGCCACGCCACGCAAACTTGATCCGTCTTTCGAGCGGATGCAGCGTGCCCTGTTTGGTGCGATACACCGCGCCAAACTTCCGATGCAAGCACGGCCGAAAATCGGCCGCAATGACCCCTGCCCATGCGGAAGCGGCAAGAAATATAAAAAATGCTGCATGGTGGCGGAGAGTTGATGACGTGCTTCATGTTCAGACGTGACGGGCCGGTAGCATAAATCGCAGGCCCCAATTGCATCTGCCTTCATGGAAGTTTCGGCATGAGCGAATAACTGCAAGCATGATCTTTCAGGAAATCGATCGTCGGATTCGCGATCGCTAGACGATGAGGCACGGGCCGGAACCCCGGCCGCAAACAACCTACAGGGAAAACTGGTGATGCCTGAGATGGAAGTTGCTGGAAAGGAGCTTGTGGCGGGCGATGAAATAGCCGCCGCGTCGATTGGGTACGGAAATGCCGTTGATCAACGCCTGACCGTGGTCGGCGTCACGCACCTTGGCGCTTTGGTGAGAATTGAAACTGGTCCCGGTCACAGTCACATCGTACCCGTCAACCGCACGATCACCGTATGGCGGCCAGAACCGGTCGCCCAACCCGATCCGGAGCAGACATGACGCTACTCAAGAGCCGTCTCGCGGCGACTGATGAAAAAGTAAAGGCGCTAAAGGAGGCGCGCAAGGCCGCTGATCGCGAGCGGCGGAAAGCGTACAGGCAGAGCCGCGCCGATCGTGAACGCAAGGTGATGCTCGTCGGTGAAGCCGTACTCCATCGGGTCGAGCGCGGAGAATGGGACGAGGCCGAGTTCCGCCAGATGATGAACGACGCACTCGCGCGCCCTGCTGACCGCGCACTCTTTGATCTCGATGAATAGTGGGCATCGGTGCAGGGAAGCGACGTTGTGTCCAATGAATCCCTCGCCCCATGAGCGAAGCGGTACGGCTTTCCGGATTCGGCGTCTTCCGGTTGCGCGACAAGTCACCGCGCCCCGGACGCAATCCGCAGACCGGCGTCGCCGCACACTACGCGGCGCGCCGCGTAGTGAAGTTTCACGCCAGCGCGCTGCTGCGGGCGCATGTGGAACGGGATGACGACGCCGTCGAGCGTATCAACAAGGCTTTCCATCGTGTTGGATATTGAGTTGGCCACATAGGCTTGTTGCCTGCCTGGACTTAGGGCGATGGCGACATTTTTCACCCTTGCTTGTGCTCATTGCCAGCTAATTTTCTCGCGCTAGGATACCACCAGTGATGCTGGATGCATCCTCCGTGATCTCTTCGTCTCCTCATATCTTCCTCAGATATGAACTCAGCCCTCCACCCCGGAGGGCTTTTTTTGGTGCGCGAGCGTTGACCACCTAGCCCATGCAACGGCGACGGGATGTCAGTACTGGATTCGATATCCCACCTGACCCATCGCAGACACGCCGTGAACAGCGAACGGCATCAGATCAGTCGCCGTGGGCCATTGCGAGTTGCTGGATCCCCGCCAGACGCCAGGTTTGCTCGCCCGGCGTCGCTCTGACGAAGTTCCAGATCTCCTGAAACTGCGCGGCGGGTACATTTTCCGTTTCGCGGATCAGACCGTAGAAGCGCACGCTCGACACCTGTTCGGTGCTCCGTGCATCAACGCCCAGTAATTCGGCGTGGAGTTCGACCACATCGGTTCGATTCGGCTGATCGCCGCGTGTTTCGAGGTCCATCTTCAATTCGGCAAACATTCCAGGCGTCGTGAATTCGAACAGATCGCCCTGATCTCCCTTATCCCACGCTGCCTGCAAACGGACGAACGATACTTTTGCCATCCGCAGGAAGTTTTCATGGTCAAAGTCTGCCGGTATGTTAGCCGCCGGGCTGTCGCTCATCGCTACAGGCAACGCCGCATACGGCTGCGCCGATTGTGCCGTGTATTGAGACGGATGCGAAAAATCGCTGCTAGGCTGGCTTTGTGCGCTTTGCGGATACGCGAGCTCAGGACGACGCTTGCGCGCGATGAACCGGAACAGGGCAACACCAGCGAAGACCACCAGCCCGATCAACAATGCGTTCGACAGCAGTTGTGCAAATCCTTCACCGAGCCCGAAGTGTGAGAGCAACGCGGCGATCCCCAAACCAGCGGCAAGTCCAGCGAGTGGTCCCATCCAGCGGTTGCCCGGTGCGGCTGCAGGAGCCGCAGCGGTCTGCTGGGCCGGTTGCGCCTGCTGCGTGCGCTGAGCAGGGCCGGCGGGCGTCGCCGGCTGCGAGGGAGCCATCTGGGACTGGCGGCCAACACTCTGGCCACCGCCCACTCGCTTGGCCTGCGCGTCGAACGACGTCAATGTTCCCAGCGCAAGCACAATGATGAGGCTAAGGACTGCCAGCCGTCGGGCAAATAAAGCAGTAACGTGTTGAAGCGTGTGTGGTGCGAAGAAAGAAGGCATTTGCGATCCCGTATAACCCAAGAGTGTCCAGCTGCGATATCAAGCCCGTCGCACCGGACATAATTACAAAACGTAATATTCATGGGTTTGATGCAGGTCTGCCTGGACAGTTCCCTTCATTTCGTTGCGAGATACCGGTATCGCTTTCGACAGGCGACGTGTTTTTCGGCGTGTTTCATCCGTCACTGCGGAGGAGTCGGTTCCGCAACGTGCGCCTTCTCGAACCGGCCTCGCCCCTTAGTCAGTCAACACGACGCGCGTCGACACCTCTGTGGATAACTGGAGCGACACACGCGCAATGCCCCACGCCGCGAGCAACGCATCGAATGACGGCGCACTTTCGTCCTTTTTCAGCGCTGGCAGTTGCTGCCCTGTCAGCCTGTATAGAACCCGCTCGCGCGCAATGGCGCCAGGAACCTTGATGCGCACAATCGCGCCCTGTCGGACACCATATTGCATCGCATCGGACGCATCTCGCCGGTTCATCACGCCGGCGATGGCCACGCGCGTGACCGTCACCGGCTGATCTAGTTCACGTAGATACCCGATCAGTCTTTGGGCATTGCGGTGTGTCTTCATGCGTCCCGGATCTACTCCCGTTAGTGCAGGTTGAAGCGATCACTCAAGATCGAACAGGCTCCGGTCCCTAGGGCGCCTCAACACTTCATCCATCGTCTGGCGAAAATTGAGGCTTTCACTGTACGTCATACTTCGTACTGCTGTTTAGCGACGCTACCACGTTCGGGCCGGTCCCGTTCGTACAACACGATGAGACGTTCGAGCGGAGCGATTCTCGCGAAATTTCGCAACCGCGCGCAGTGTTCACGATCCCGGGTAGTCGCCACGATCTGCCTCTCCAGCTCCTGACGCATACGCTGTTCGCGCTCGGCAATGAAGGACATCAGTACGCGCGCGTACAGCGACCCCTTGTCGGCAATCGCTCTGTACTCGTTCATCAGCTCAATAATCTCGTCCATGCATTCATGCAGTCGTAACTGCTACGCGGATAGTATGCGAGCACTTCCTCGCCGCGCTCGCACCACAAAACTGGTGGGCCTCCCGTGAGTCGAACACGGCACCAATGGATTATGAGTCCACTGCTCTAACCAGACATGAGCTAGAGGCCCGTGGCGGAAGTAGTGAGATTCGAACTCACAGAATCTCTCGGTTCGCCGGTTTTCAAGACCGGTGTATTAGACCGGTCGGCCACACTTCCGCTGGAGCGGGCGAAGGGAATCGAACCCTCGTCATAAGCTTGGAAGGCTTCTGCTCTACCATTGAGCTACACCCGCAGCGGCGGGGGCATTTTGGCACAACCGGAAACGGAATGGCGGGCGTCCTGTAAATCTGTCCCAAGCCCTTTCGTTATTCTGAAAATGGCATGCAACTGGTTGCGGGTTTTCCGAAGGGGCCGAATTTGTCTGCGAGCCCCATCAGGGCTGGCTTGCGGGGTTGGCGAGGCCGGAGCGGTTAAAGTCAAGGCTTTGCGGATGCGAGAATGGCTGCAAACCATGGCCGACAGGCGATTCCCACGAAATTGACGGTTGAGCAGTTCGAGCAATTTATCTTGCCGCATCTGGGCCGGGGCCGGCGCGGTCCGCCACCGACGTTGCCGCTACAGAAGATGTTCAACTATGTCCTGAAGGCGCTGTACATGGGTTGCCAGTGGAAGATGCTGCCCATCGAAACGAATGCACTGGGGCTGCCTGAAATCCACCACACCCGCATCTACCGGATCATGCGGCGCTGGCAGGCCGACGGCAGCATCGACCGGGTCTTTGCGGGCTCGGTTGATCAACTGCATCGGGACCCGCGCCTGGACCTCTCGACCATCCACGGCGACGGCACGACGACGGCAGCGAAGAAAGGCGGCGACAACCTGGGCTACAGCGGGCACAAGCACCTCAAGGGCGACAAGGTGGTGGCCTTCTGCGATCGCAAATGCAACATCATCGCGCCGTTCGTGAGTGCGCCGGGCAACCGCAACGAATCGCCCCTGCTGCGTGACGCGCTGTCAAAACTTACCGCCATGGCGCGTGCCATTGGTGCGGACCTGCAGGGCTCAACCGTCAGTCTGGATGGCGTCTACGACTGCCGCGAAAACCGCCGTGCGATCTTCAACCGCGGCATGAGGCCGGCTTTGTTCGGATGGGTACGAGTCCCCTTGCTGTGGACGCACCTATCCATTTTTGACGCAAACCGACCTGCCGAAGGAGTTCCACAGGTTGATGAGGTTGGCGATGATGACGCCCTCGCACTCCTGCGAGGCGATCTTCTGCGTCAGCAGGGTGGCGCCAATGCATCGCTTGATGCGTGAGATCTGCGCTTCGACGCGCGAGCGCAGGCCGTAGCCGTATTTCTTGTGGAACGCATAAATCCCCTTGT
>NZ_JAMBPR010000134.1 GCF_024206475.1 Paraburkholderia sp. CNPSo 3274 | reverse complement strand
TACTTCATGTAGAGCCTCATCTGATGGTCGTTGATGTGTCGGCCGGGCAACTCAGCCTCCCTTCGCTACATGGAAGAGCTGTTCATACCCGATTTACCGCGACCACCGACAAGGCACCCCGGCAGCGGGGCGGACTCCTCGGCGCGGCGTTGCGGCAGCGGTTCCGGGCTACGCCCTCCACCGCTGCCGCAACGCCAGTACTCTCATCCTGATTGACGCGCTGCTCTCATCTTGTTTGACGCGCGGCATCCAGACGGCATTGATGCCTCGTTCGCCAGCGGACGGGATCGAAAAGTAGGCGCAGTCGCCCTTGTAGGGGCAATAGGAGGCATGGTCGGTGCGCTCGAGCAGCGTCATGTCGACGTCCTTGCGCGGGACGTAGATCACAGCGGGGTAGCGCGCCTCGCGCAGCGTCAGCGCCTCCCGGGTATCAGCGATCACCTTGCCACCGGCCTTGACGACGATTCTCGATGGATGGCGCTCGATGGTGATGGGATGGTCGGGGCCCGGAATCTTGACGGGTTTGCCCTGCGGATGCGTGGTGTGCACGATCAACTCCTGGTCGGAATAGCGGAGGGCAGCGGGCGGCGCGGTGGCAGCCCGCTGGAGTAGGTTCAGGTGGTCGCGGGCTCGTCAATCCGGCGAGGATGCCCGCCGGTCAGCGCGAGCGTCAGGATCGAAACCAAGGCGAGTCCGGCACCGAAGTACATTGCATTGAAGAGACCCAACCCGTCGACGATCCGGCCGCCGACGAACGAACCCAGTGCAATCGAGATCTGGAAGTTGGCGACGAACAGTGCCATGCCACCTTCGCGGACTTCGCGGGTTGCCTGCGCCATCCACATCTGCAGTGCGACGGGCATGGCGCCGTACGCGGTTCCCCACGCGGCCAGCGCGACCAGCACCGACGGCCGACTGGTGCCGAGTGCGGGAAGCATGGCGAGCGGCAATGCGATAAACAGGATGCTCGCGATGAGCGTGGTCCTGACGTTCCGTTGCGCGGATGAACCACCGATGAAATTACCGAGCAGCCCGATGAACGTGTAGCCGAGCAGCAGCAACGAGATGACCTTGCCGCCAAATCCCGACACCGTTGCGAGGAACGGAGTGATATACGTATAGGTCGCAAACTGTCCGCATAGGGCCAGCGTCATCGCGATCAGCCCGATGCGTGCCGGTCGCGTACCGAAGATGCCGAGCAGATCGCGTGTGCTTACCCGATGCTCTACGTGTAGCGACGGCAACGAAACCCACTGGGCCAGCAGCGCCGCAACAGACAGCGCTAGCGCTGCGCCAAACGCGGTGCGCCAGCCGGCCAGATCCCCGATCAGTGCCCCGGCCGGGCCGCCGATCAGCATGCCGAGCGAGACGCCCGCGAAGATCAGCGATGTGGCCCGGCCGACATGCTCCTCCGGCACGAGTCGCGCACCGAGCCCCACGCTGATCGCCCAGAATCCGCCGATTCCGAATCCGAACAGCGCACGGGCCGCGACGAGAATCGCGAAGTTCGGCGCCAGCATGGCCGTCAGATTCGAGATTACGAGTAGCAGGCCCAGGCCGAGTAGCACGCGCCGACGGTCGAAACGTCCGACCGCTACCGTAAGAAACGGCGCGGCGATGGCGGCCAGCAGCCCGGGCGCCGTGACCATGATGCCGGCGGTTCCTTCGCTGACGCCCAGTCCCTGGCTGATGTAACGCAGTAGCCCGACGGGAAGGAATTCCGTGGTGCAGAACACGGTCGCGCTGAGTGCGACCGAAACAACCGCGAGCCAGTATCGCGTGCGCGGGGGCTGTATTGAGGTAGTTTGCGACATTGATATATCCCGGTGCGTGAATCGAATTGGATTGCCGAAATGGCGGCGTCGCGGTCGACTCGCTCAGAGCTTCGAGCCGCCGTCCACATTGAGCGTCGCGCCGGTTGTCCATCTGGCCTGGTCGGAGGCGAGAAAGGTGATCGCAGCGGCGATATCATCGGGTTCGGCGAGCCGTTTGATGGCCTGAAGGCTGAGTGTCATGTCGCGGCCTTCGTCGGTGCGGGTGAAGCTCGACATGTCGGTGTGCACCACGCCGGGTGCGACTGCGTTCACACGGATGCCGCGCGGTCCGAGGTCATCCGCGAATTGGCGCACAAGGGTGTCCACGGCGCCTTTCGTGGCCGAGTAGGCCGATAGTTCGCCGACGGCCGCATGGGCCGCGAGCGACGAAAGCAGCGTGACGCTGCTGCCCTTGCACATGATCGGCAGCAATTGCTGAACGAGAAAATACGGAGCGCGGACGTTGACTGCGAACAGTTCGTCGAAATCTTCGACGCTTGTTTCCTCGAGCGTGGCTGCCTTCGCGATGCCAGCGTTGGAAACGAGGATGTCGAGCCGTTCACCGACGATTGCCCGGACATGGCGCGCGAGCCTGTGCGGCCCGTCGGATTCGGCCAGATCGGCCTGGATGGCATGGGCACGAGTGCCCGTCGCAGTGATTTCGGCGACGACGGCCTTGGCCTCACGCGCACCGCGGCCATAGTGAACGATGATCTGAGCGCCTGCCTGCGCGAGCGCAAGCGCAGTGGCGCGCCCGATGCCACGGGAAGCGCCGGTGACGAGCGCGGTCTTTCCTGTCAGGGTGTTCATGATCGTCCTTCCATCAGATAACTGACATTGAGTCGAGGGAGGGTTTCGTCCGGCTGATGTGATCGAACGATAGCCGCCACTTGTCCGCGCGAAAAAGACTTTGTAAGCTGATCCCCATACCTGTCAGGCATGACTAAAAGGAACGCGTGAATGGAACTACGTCATCTTCGTTATTTCGTCGCTGTGGCCGAAGAGGGCAGCCTGACCGTCGCGGCGGAACGTCGGCTGTACACGTCCCAGCCGTCTCTGAGCCGGCAGATCAGAGACCTTGAATACGAAGTAGGTGCGCAACTGTTCGTGCGTAGCGCGCGTGGCATTGAACTGACCGACGCCGGCAAGGCATTTCTGGACCACACTCGCCTCGCCCTTGCACAAGTCGATGCGGCGTGCGAGGCAGCGCGGCGGGCGGCGCGACCGTCCAAGCCGACGTTTGCTGTTGGCTTCCTGAGCGGACAGGAAGTGACCTGGCTCGCGGAAGCGACTCGCGTGCTCGCGAGCGATCTGCAGAGCATCGAAATGACGGTATCGAGCGAGCACTCCCCTGAACTCGCAGAGGGATTGTCGACGGGACGGCTGGACGTCGCCTTCATGCGTGCCGAAGCCAACCGACCCGACCTCGATTACGTGACAGTCGCGCGCGAGCCTTTCGTCGTGCTGATGCCAAGCGACCATCGCCTTGCGGCCTTCGATGAGATCGACGTGCACGAACTGGCGGGTGAATTATTCATAGGTGGTTCAGACGTAGCCGGTCCCATGCGCGGCGCGATCGAAAACTATCTGGCGACAAACGACGTCGCCATCGAGCCCGCGCATCGCGTGCACAACCTGACGATGGCGATGTCGCTAATCGCCTCGACGAGAGGCGTCGCACTACTGCCCTCTTATGCCGAGAAACTGCTGCCCTGGTCGGTAACAAGCCGACCACTCAAGGGCGAACCGCCGAGAATCGAGCTTGTGGTGGGCTATAACCGGAACAACCGCTCAGCGATTCTGTCGACGTTTCTGTCGCGCATCGACCAGATCAAGCAATAAGTTGCACGACGCGGTGTGGCCTGTGCGGGGTCCAGTTCCGCACGCGTTGAAAGTGCTGAAACGCGCTGAAAGAAGCTGATGCTTACCGGTGTTCGCGGCCGTTCGGGCGGCAGGCAAAATTCTGACGACACTCGTGAGGCCGGGCTCCAGCCTGATGCTTACGAGCACGCTGGCCACAAGTAGACCACGGTTTACGTCAGACGAAAATGAGTCCAATATGCCCCATCGTTCCATCTCCGCCCGGCGGTATAATCCGATGCGCGCCGAACCGAGCCCCCTTTTAATGGGCACTGGATAGCATAGTAGCCACCCGGATTCGGAGTTGGATGACGGTTGTTTTCGCCTCGTCACGAGGAGGCCCGAATGGACGTGTGCATGCTGCATCACGGTGAATTCGCTTTCGGAGCAACGGTCGTCGCGCCACACCGCCGCGAGGTAGTGCACCGTGGAACCAGAGTCGACATCGGCGAGCGGGCGTTCGACCTGCTCCTTCTTCTGGCGGAATCGCGTGGTTCCGTTCTGAGCAAGGCAGAGATCATCGCGAGCGTGTGGCAAGACCGCGCGGTCGAAAGCAATACCGTCGAAGCTCAGATTTCCGCACTTCGCCGCGCTCTCGGAGACGATCGGGCGGCAATACGTACGGTGACGGGGCGCGGATACCAGTTCATCGCAGATGTGCTCACGCAAGTCACGAATTCGGATAAGCCCCCTGCTGCACCAACGGACGAGCCGGCTTTTTCGGGCCAGCCGCTACCTGGAGAGGTCAGCCCTCTCATCGGCCAGGAAGTTGCCGTACGCGAGATTTGCCGTGGCCTGCAAACGCATCGTCTGGTCACGCTCGTGGGTACCGGCGGTGTGGGAAAGACGCGGTTGGCTCTCGAAGCGGCGCGCCAGTCGGCATCACATTTTGCGGATGGCGCTTTCGTGGCCGAACTCGCGGCCACCACATCAACGGACCATATTCCGACAACAATCGCCGTCGCGCTCGGATTTCCACCGGGCGACGGAACGTCTTCGCTTGACCGGCTCGCGCCGAGCCTGAAGTCGAGGCATCTGCTGCTTGTTCTGGACAACTGTGAGCATCTGATCGACGGGGCCGCCAAGATTGCCGAAAGGCTGCTTCGGATCGCCCCGCGAGCGGTCGTACTTGCAACGAGCCGCGAAACGCTGCGCGTTGCTGGGGAGCTGATCTATCGTGTTCCGTCGCTCGAGGTTCCGCCGGACGACAATTGCGATGTCGCTCTCGACTACAGTGCGGTACGTCTCTTCGAAGAGCGTGTCGGACCGCATGCCGGGCTCAGCCTGGATTCACGGGCAGCGTTGAGGCTGAAGTCGCAAATCTGCCGCCGGCTCGATGGAATTCCGCTGGCGCTGGAACTTGCTGCGGCTTGTGTGCCGGCGTTTGGGCTCCAGGGCGTGGCCGACCGGCTCGGGAATCGCTTCCAGCTCCTCACGCACGGCTCACGTACGGCGCTCCCGAGGCAACAGACACTGCGCGCCACGCTCGACTGGAGCTACAGCCTGTTGTCCGACGAACAGCGATCGGTGCTGAACCGGCTGAACCTTTTCGCCGGGACTTTCACCTTGGCGTCCGCGCAGGAAATGGCAAGTTGCGCAGCGCTTGCGCCGGACGCAGTTGTCACGGCTTTGATGCAGCTCGTCGACAAATCGCTTGTTTCGGTGGCCTCGGGTAGTGGCAACGTCCGGTATCGGCTGCTCGAATCAACTCGCGCGTACGCGCGGGAGGAATTACGTGCGAGTAGCACGATGAATGAATGGTCGAGGCGGCACGCAGGCTACTTCCTTGAAATTTTCCGGGCCGCCGAGCGGCAGACGGAACTACGGGCCGACGTCGATTGGAAAGACGGCTACGTGCCGCATCTAGATGACCTTCGCGCCGCGATGCTGTGGTGTTTCAGTGCTGAAGGGGACATGACGCTTGCGGTCGAACTCACGGTCGCCAGCATTCCGTTTCTGATGCATCTTGCCCTGCTTCAGGAGTGCCTCGAGAAAGTGGACAGGGCGCTCGAGTGGCTGTCGGTGGAAGGCGCTCAGATAGACGAGCGGCAGATGAAGCTTCATGCGGCACGAGGGATGTGTCTGCTCTGCCATACCGTTGCGTCCAGCACAAGTGACGCCTTCGATTCGGCTGTGGAAATCGCGGCGCGGGTCGGTAATTCTGATTATCAACTGTTGGGCATGTGGGGGCGATGGATGTGCCACTACCTCAACGGTGAATATGCGCTGGCTGTCCCGCTCGCTCAACGCTTTAATGATCTCGCGGCGACCTCCTCGTGCACATGCGATCGCCTTGCCGCCTATCGTCTGACCGGCCTGTCGCATCTTTTCAGAGGTGATCTCCCGGGTGCGCTTGCGAACCTGCAACGCGCATCGAGCGATCGTACGTCGCTGGCGCGCGCAGAACGGATGCGCTTCCTTTACGATGAGAAAATGCTGTCGCACGCATCGCTCGCACTCACGCTGTGGTTCATGGGCGACGTGGATCAAGCGCGACAGGCTGCACACCAGTCGCTCGAAGCTGCGCGAGAGTTCGATCATCCCGTTTCGATCTGTTATGCGCTGAGCGAAGCCGTTTGCACGCTTGCCGTGTTATGCGGCGACGCGACCGCGCTTGAGGAGGCCGTCGCCTCTCTCGAGGGAGAAACGCGGCGCCACAGTATTTCGACGTGGCGCGCCCGTACGCAGATGTGGCGAGGGCTGCTCGATCTGCGTGCGGGCGACACGACCGCCTTCGCCCGGACCATCTCCCCGGCGATGACGAACATCGGATCGAAGCGCTTCTATGTGTCGCTGTCGCCCTACATCACAGCGCTGGCCGAGGCGCTGTGCCGGCGAGGCATGATTTCCGAGGCGGTCGAAGTCATCGACGCGTCGGTAGCCCGCGCGATTCGAACCGACGACAGGTGCGCTCTGCCTGAGCTATGGAGAGCGAAGGCGGAGGTGCTGGTCGCAATCCGGGGCGACGAAGCGATACCGGCGGCCGAATCGATTTTGACCGATGCTCTTCAGATGGCCCAGAAACACGGATTCCTTGCGTGGCAGTCGCGTTGCTCGTTGAGCGTTGCCCGGCTCCGACACATGAAAGGTGATGCGAAAGCCGCGCTCAATGCCATCTTTCCCGTGACGCAGCAGTCCGCGGGTGCGGGTGACATTGGCGCGGCAGGTCCGACGCTTACCGGCCGTGAGGCGAATCGCAGAAGCCGGCCGCGCCGATACTGAGCACACGGCATCGGTCACGGCAGGCTACCTTGCGGGGCGTCATGCCTTCGACGACGGACGTGCGTTGACTTTGTCGTACCACGCTTGCAGTGCGTCGAAGCCCGCGGGAATGCTCAGCTTCATGCCGCCCGCCGCGAAGTCGATCGCTACCAGCGTAGTAATGTCAGCCACCGAGAACGCGTCGCCCGCGACGAACGGCACTGTCTTGAGACGGTCATTGAAATCAGCAAAGAAGTGCGCGACGCGAAGCTTGCTGCGCTCGACGATTTCGGGGATCTGCTCGTACGCATGCGGGCCCGAGAGCGCCCGACCTTTCAGTCCGGCAACGGCGTTCCTGACACCCTCCATCACCGCCGAGAATCCGTCCAGCTCGGCACGTCGTTCCCACATCGTTACGAGCGCCTTCGTAGTTGGCGTCGTGCCCAGCAATGCGGGCTTCCCGGGGTAGGCCTCCTCGATGTAACGCCAGATTGCCGGGACTTCGCCAATCGCTGTGCCGTCTCGCAACACGAGCGTGGGGACCTGGCGGCGAGGGTTGATCGCAACGTAGGCATCGGAGAATTGCTCTTTGGCGCCGAGGTCCACCGCCTTGGTAGGAAATTCGATTCCCTTCTCGGCAAGGAAGATGCGAACACGGCGAGAGTTCGGGGAGGCCTTCGATTCGAAAAAGGTAAGATCGGTGTTCATTGATTGTTCCATCCAGAAGTGTCGCTTATATAGGGCTTCGCCGGTTCAGCAGGAAGCCCAAATCCGCGTTGAAAGCTCAACCCGCTGTCTTGCCGCCGTCGACGGTGAGGATCTGCCCTGTGACAAACGCAGCACTGTCATTGGCCAGGTAGAGCACCGCCGCCGCGATGTCGTCAGGCCTACCGATTCGTGCGAGCGGAACCGTTGCCGCGAGCGAGGCCTTGTTCTCCGGCGTCCCGGTGAAACGGTCCAACATGCCCGTGTCGGTGGGACCAGGCGCTACGGCGTTGACGCGAACGCGCGCCGAAGCGGCCTCGAGCGCAGCCGATTTCGTGATCCCTTCCACAGCATGCTTGCTACCCGCATACACCGAAGCGAAGGCCGCACCCTCATGACCATAAGTCGAGGATATGTTGATGATGCTGCCAGCTTGCTGTGCGGTCATCACGCGCAGTTCGTGCTTGAGACTCAGCAACGTGCCGAGCACGTTGGTGTCGAAGGTATCAGCGTAGCTCTCGGCAGTCTGATCGACCACAGGTCCCGGTTTGCCTTCCGTGCCAGCATTGTTGACTGCAACGTCGAGCCGGCCGAAGCGAGCAACGGTTTCGTCGACGAGCTGACGGACGTCTTCGTCGCGGCGTACGTCAGCCTGCACGAAGAAAGCTTGTGCGCCTGCTTCGCGCAATTCGGCTTCAAGCGCCGAACCTTCCGTGGCGCGGCGGCCCGACACGACGAGGCGTGCGCCCACGCGGGCGAATGCAAAAGCGGTTGCGCGGCCGATGCCCGTGAGGGCGCCGGTGATCAGGACGACGGGTTGGTTCATTTTGCGGCTCCAGTTAGGTAAGTTCATGTCAAACGCAACGCAGAGAGAGTTTCGATTCCAGGGGAGCGCGCAATATCTATTGCTTGATATGCAGCTCCCGTCACTGGACGCGAGTTACGCGACGGCGACGATGACGTCGTCCGGCGCGTGTGAAATGCTCTAACTCGTGCATGCAGAGTAGCGTTTCAGCTCGCAACGGAAAAAGACTTTCCAGGCTCACCCGCATGCCTGCGAAGCATGGCTCCGCAGCCGAGGATAGTGGGAAAGCATGACTACCGATCTACGCTAGCGCGTTGCGGTCCCGAAGCAGCGAACCTCCGCTGGTGGAGCAGCAAATAGCCGCGGCGCATCCGTCACCGGAATGGCACACCGTTTGCCCTGATTGATGAGGTACGCACAGAGCCTTCCGTTCCAGTTTCAGCGGCGCAGAATGGACCGGATGTGGCAATGCATTTGGACCCGTTGCGCCTGATGGCTTCCTAAGACTCGTTACGCCTGGCGGCCATGGGTGAACACAGGCGACACCGCGCGCGCTCGATGGCGGTTGGGCGCTCCAAAGCGGTCGTGTGACTTTGAGTACGCTCAACGACGGAAACGGGTCGGCTTCGGTCTTCCGCATCGGACACGCGTCATGAGCGTCCGTTAGACGGCGTCAAAGCGAACGTTTGACCCTCCGCGCGATGGCACATGTGAATGTCTCGCCCAGGCCGAACTCAGGCCGCCTTTACCGCGCTTCCTGGTAATTCGCGATGAGCCGAAAAAAATGCCCGCACAGGGCGGGCGCAATTCCTTTGGAGACCGAGGGACACTGGGATACCCTCTTCGCACACTCTAGCCAGTGCCGGGTCGCCGCATAACTATTCGAATGAGTAGGCCCCCGCGACTCGCCGTGACAGTAAGTTGCTCGAAGTGGTTGACTGAAACCTGTGCGACTTCAGGCGCGGGCCGGGACGAATTGCCCGAAAAGTGTATGAAACTTGGCCGGCTTGTCCGAAAAGTGTAGGTTTCTGGAGTTCACAGCTGCCGACCGACTAAATCATGCTCGCGTCGTGGGAGAGATGCGCAACACACATCTCGTGAATCTGCTGGACAACGGGCTTCCGATAGTCGAGAAACCAGCCACGATTCAGATTGAAGAGCTGGACGAGGTCAGCCTCGGCTTGTGGGAATGGCAAATCAAGCGCGTTTAACGCGACTGCCCGGCACGCATCAATGAGCTGCGCGCGCTCTAGCCAATCGCATTCGGCGCTGTTGGAACTGAGCCAAATTTGCGCAGACTCGATGAGATGGAGGGTACGCAACCACTCGCCGCTTCGAGCAAACGCGAACATCTGGCCAACCACGAGGAACGTGAGCAGATCGGCCTTCGTTTCGTCATCCAGCTTTTTCATTGCGCGGCGTCCGCATTCGTAGCGGCCGTACTGCTCTTTGGCCCGCGCGGCGGCGCGGGCCACGCCTCGGCTTTCATCAGATCAGCAGGGAAGAGATTCAGGAACGAGCGTGCCTCGTCCGTCGAACTGCTGTGCAGCCAATTCTCATAGTCCGTCGATCGGACGATGACGACGGAGCGCTTCTCGTCACCCGGTTTGTGAAAGCGCTTCATCAGCGAGTGCTCGCTGGAATTGACCGTGAACATCGTGAACGACAATGCCTTGCCTTCGTCACCTTCATCCCACTCGCGCCACAGCCCGGCAATCGCGAATGGCTCGCCTGACGCCATATCGATGCGCCAGCGGATGGCTTTCCCGCTCTCGTAGTTCGGCTCGTAGAACGCTTCGCATGGGATAAGGCACAACTGCAGCCGCTTCCACGCTCCGCTGAAGCTACGCTTCTCGCCAACCGTTTCCGCGCGCGCGTTCATGGTGTCGAAGACACGAATGCCGGGCGGGATGTGCTTGCGCGGCACCATCCCGAACGTCGCGACGTCGGCTCGCTCGGCCCCGGTCACGCGTCTGACAATTGGCGCCGGATAGTCCTTGTACACGTCGTCTCGCCACGGGCTGTCGGGCGGTTCGACACCGAACTGCTTGAATATCCGGTCGCGGCGCGCCGCCGCGTAGTTCGTGCACATAGGTCCCTCCCTCAAGGCAATCGCATCTTGACCAGATCGTGGCCTTCCCGGATATACTGTACATCCATACAGTATTTTTGTCAGGTCATGGAGCCAGTTTGGGAATACAAGTGGGCAGTCTGGGACGAGGTCAAAACACGCTTCGTGCCCACGCCGATCTGGCTAACCGACGAGGAAGCACGGTTCGACTGGTACGCCTACGACTTGTGCGTCTACCGGCTCGAGCATACGAAGCGCGACCGGATGCACGCGGTCGGCCCGCGCGTGGACCCTCCGGCCGCCGACGTACTGTGGAATCGAGACCGTCGGGTTGGGTTTCCTGCACTGCACTACGCCAGAGGACTTCAACGAGAACCAGGGAAAATACCTGGAAGCGACCATTCCTGACAATATGCTTTCGAGGCCCAACGTGAGACGCACGCCACTCAACGACAGTCACACGACCGTATAGCGTAATTCGAACAAAACGCGAAGTTTTATCAATCAGCGCATCCGCCGGACGTCTCGCAGTAGGTCCTAGTATCACTTTATTTAGTAATTTCGCAAATTAATAATTTTGAGAAAGAATCGTTTGTGAAATTTAGAGATTCGTGGAATGTAGAGATAAAGGTATTGGAGAAAATAGGGAAAATTTCACTCATTCTTTGGTGCGCTGTACAGACCGGAGGCATAGCGCGAAAAAAAACAATCAGAAAGCTAAAGAATTTGACAATGATCTAGCTGCTGAATTGTTAATTTTTACTTTGGATAACTATGTGTGAACGAAAGCGTGCGTGGGTGACGTCAATAGCGGCTAATTTTCCGAATCGCTATGCCGACACTTGAAGAAGGAATATCTATGCGCTAAGTTAAGGTCTGGCGCAAAGCCAAACTGAATCACGTCGCACATGACGCCGACTCCGCACTGGACCACCCGGGACCAGGGGCGCCCCGCTATTTATGAGAGGGTACGTTAGCGAGGGTGGGATGCGGCGAGAAAGAAAGCGGGTAGGCGTGGTTCGACCAGATTGGACTACCACCGTCGAGCGATCTGCGCGCTCGGACGAAAAAAATGGGGCACATTCACCCATCGTCGACGTTAGGCGGGCGCGTGGGAATGGCATTACGAGGCGCTTCGAGTTTTTTCGATCGGCAAACTTAAGAATCACGAACCGGGCGAGTTCCGGGTACTCCACGCATTGCCGCGTCACCACCTCGCTAAACAGTACGCTCGCCGAGACCGCATCTGAGCACAGCACCACGCTGAAGCATTGCGCCACTTCATCGTCGCGCATCTGTGTGCTTCGATTTCTAGCGATGATGGAACTCAGGTGTGAAAATGAATGAACAGAAAAAAAGTAGGAACGAATCAAAATCCAAGGTACGCGCAATCTTGGATTCCACTGCTGTAATCCGGAAACCGCATTGGCAGGTCGACTATCCTATCGAACGGGTAAGCGAAGCGTCCTACCACCATCTACTAAAGGCGGGACGTTCGTGCTTGCACGCTGGCGCAGCGAGACACTTCGGAGTAATCCTTCGGGTATTCGAAGCATTCCTGGCTGTAACGGGCCAGAGACTCGATTTTGACGGTGTGACGCTGTCGCCTATTTCGGTGTTGGTGGACTTTGTTGGCGCGATATATTCGGAGCAGTTTATGTTCTCGCCGACGACCAAGCGATATACATGGGCAGTGCATTGGAGGGCCGTTGTCGGAGTCGTCTGTCCGGAAGCCCACGCGCAAATTCCTGCACCAAATTCTACGCAGCCGCTGCTATGGTTTGTTCAAGCGCGAGCGCGTTTCGAGGCCAGTCAATTAGACCTTGTTGAAGTCGACTTGTGGCGAGGCTGGGCGTGCTCAAATGGCCAAGACATCGCATGGTTCAACCTCCGTGGAGTCTATTTGCGGTACGGCAAGGACTTTGCGGAGCGGGGAGTGTCTGAATTTTTGTGTGCAAGGCAGATAAAAGCCTGCCGTCTGGCAGGCTCATCAATTGCATTCTACAAATGATTTCTGGTGAAGCGATCCTCGTAGAGGATCGCGAACTGGTTCATCGCGGCTTTCCAGTCATGCGCGGCACGGCTCCAGGGTCTGTCATAGATTTTGTGTTCAAGGCATAACATGTAGCTCAAGGAGCATGTATGCCACGCAAACCCAAGACAACTACCGAAGCGCAGACAGCGTTACCGTCCATTCCGAAGGAGCTGATCGACCAGTTCGTGAAGGGACCCATGACCGCCGAAGCGGTGCACGCCGCTTCAGCCGCGTTCAAGAAGGCGCTGATCGAGCGGGCGCTGGGTGCCGAACTTGGACACCATCTGGGTTATCCGGCG
>NZ_JAMBPR010000133.1 GCF_024206475.1 Paraburkholderia sp. CNPSo 3274 | reverse complement strand
TCACCGAGTTGCCGCAGCGTGCGCCGGACGCAGATGTAACCGATCTTCTGCCGTTCAATTACGCCCGGCAACAAAAGGAAAAGGAAGAGACCGGCTGACGAACTGAATGCGCGTCGGCGTGCTGGCCCACGCGCAGGCTCATCACCTCGACGCGAATATCGCCGGTTGACCCCGACCATCGCGGTACGGCTGCGCTTGCCCGTCTGTCGCAAACGATTCTTTATTCGGTGTGCTGAAATCACCGCTTACGGCCGTTCAACTGCATAGTAGAATCGATCGATATGCTTTTATAATGAAAAATAACGCAAAACCTATATCGATACGGAATACATGGAGGCGACATCGTGACCTCGGCAATCCATCCGGACAACGGCGCGGGGGCCATCGCGACGGGCCGCTTCGACCCCACGCGCCTGAAGACGCGCCAATTGGCCCTGATCGTTCAGCTCGACATCCATCGCTCGGTATTGCGCGCGGCGGACGCCGCGCACATGACCCAACCCGGGGCGACCAAGTTGCTGCGGGAACTGGAAGAGACGATGGGTGTGCCATTGTTCGAACGGCATCCGCGCGGGGTCGAGCCCACCTGGTACGGCGAGGTGCTGATCCGCCATGCACGCAGCGTGCTGGCGGAGTTGCAACACGCGTACGACGAAGTGTCCGCGCTCAAAGCCGGCCTGACCGGGCAGGCGATGATCGGCACCGAGGTCACGGCGGCCACCAACGTCGTGCCGCAAGCGGTGGCGCTGCTCAAGAAGCGCTTTCCGCAGATTCGCGTCAACATCGAGATGGATTTCAGCGAGGTGCTGGTGCAGCGTCTGCAGGAAGGCAAGCTTGATATGATCGTCGCGCGAATCCGCAATCCGGACGATCTGGCGGAACTGCACCACGCCCCGCTCGCAGAAGCACAGCACGCGCTGTTCGCACGCGTTGGCCATCCGCTCGTCAAGCGCAAGACGCTGAGCTGGAACGAACTGGCACCGCAAACGTGGATCTTGCCGCCGAAAGGCAACGTGATGCGCAATCAGATCACGCAACTTTTTCTGGAACGGCAGCTCGCGTTGCCGACGGATGTGGTCGAGAGCTCGTCGCTGCCTGTCATCACGAGTCTGCTGCAGATGAGCGATATGATCGCGCCGCTTGCACGCGAGCCGGTGCGGCCGTATTGCATTGCCGGTGCGCTCGAGCCGCTACCGTTCGAACTCGATCTGAAGCTCGGACCGGCGGGCATCGTCACACGGCGCGGCGACAGGCTCTCGCCGGGCGCGCGGGCGATGCTGCAAGCGCTGCGCGAAGCCGCCGGATTCGACACCCAAGGCCCCGACGCCGACAGCGATTGACTTACAGCAACGGGACTCAGCGCGCGCCGTCCGTCGCGACGCTTGCGCCGGGTTGTAGTAGCCATTCATGAGCCGGCTCGTTGTGTACGTGCCAGGTGCGGCGCGGACCAGCCATCACATTCAGGTAGTAGAGGTCGTAGCCGTGCGCGGCGGCAACCGGGTGATAGCCGCGCGGCACCAGCACGACATGCTTGTCGTACGCCGCGAGCGTTTCGTCGAGACTGCGGTCGTCGGTATAGACGCGCTGAATCGCGAAGCCCTGCGGCGGCGAGACGCGGTGGTAATAGGTTTCCTCGAGATAGGTCTGCTGCTCGCCATCGTCGGTATCGTGCCGATGCGGCGGGTAGCTCGACCAGTTGCCCGCGGGCGTCACCGATTCCACCACCAGCAAGCTCTCGCGCGTGTGCGCGCGCAGATCGCAACCGAAAATCGACTCGATTTCGAGAAGTGTTCGTACCGCTGTTCGTACCGCATCAACCGCATCCGCGTGCAGGGTCGAGCGGACCGCCTCGATCAGTGTGTCGGCGAGCGGATCCGCGATGATGTAGGTGCGCCCTGTCTCGTCCTGACCGCCGAGGTACGCAATCCAGCCGGCCAGCGCAAAGGCAAGACATTCGGTCGGCGCGCCGCTTTTCAAGTTGGCGCGCACGCTTTCCAGCCAGCGCTGTGGCAGTTTCTGCGAGCCGTCGGTCGCGATCTGTTGCAAGCGGTGATCTAGCGCGGTGTTGCGAAAACGCGTGAACAGTTCAGCGCGATAGCTGGCCAAAGCGGTTCGCGACAGCGTCGGCTCCCCCAGTTGCGGTCATTGGTGTCCGGCGGGAATACCGTGTCAGGCCTTCTGAAGAAATGGACGCAGCCCCCGCAGATCGTTGGATTTTTCAAGCGTCATTAGCCTTTCGATCAAGCCAGCGCTATTTGCTCTGCCCAACACGGGTCCCATCAGGTCAGTCGCCTTGCGCACCACTTCGCCTCGGGCCATCGGGTTTTCGGCCGTGCCGCGCACCTGTGCAACATGGTCTGTTAGCACCGTTCCATCGTTCAAGGTAATTTCGACGATCGCGTGTCTGGCCGGCTCCAGGGTCTCCAGTTCATCGCTCGGAATCAGCTGGACCTTAGCGCGGATCCGCAATACGTCGGGATCGCTCATGCGGGCCTTGTCGTGCGCCGCCTGGAACGTGACGGTCTTATCGAGCAGCATGACTGCTACCATGTGCTGCAAGCAGATATCAGGTATTTCGCGGTTGTCAACGATCCGCGCCTCTGTGTGCGCAACGCGCACAACGATCGATCTGACGTTCGCCGGGTCGATCTCATGCTTCGTGAAGATATTGTCCATCGCATCCAGTGGCGCCTGAATGGGCGAGCCGACCGCCCACTTCTTTATATTGGTCCTGACAATCTCATAGCGAGTACCAAGGTCTTTGGTCAGTTCGTCCCGGTTGGCGTTGGGCGCATAGGCAAGGAAGTAATTGTCTGCGCCCGAAAAGATGTCATCGATTCCAGTAAAACCGGAATGGACGAGAAGCGCCGACATCATCCCGTTCTTCGCTGGCATCCCCGCGAAGACAAACGCTTTTTCCATGTGTTGGGTGTCGCGCGTCCAGGCCCCTATGCCGGCGGATTGCTGAGCCGTGTAATCAAGCAGCCATCGCATCTGCTGCGCCCCCAGTCCGGCGACGCAGCCCGCGGCGGCGGCCGAGCCGAAAACCTCGGCGATGGCATGTGTGCTCTTGTGGCTATTGTTGCGGAAGTCGAGAGCACCGAAACTGATCGTTACGCGCGGACCGATGTCGTAGCCCAGCGTGACGGCACGCAGGAAGCGGCTGCCGTCGACACCGAATTTCTCGGACATAGCAAATGCCGCTGGTACGATGGCGCAGCCAGGATGGGATTGCGAAAATTCATTGGAATCGTCCGTTTCATCCGACTGGGCGAGCATCGCGTTCACGAATGCCGCCTCGACCGGGCTCGCGGTAAGCGTCGAAGCAACGATGGTCGCCTCTCCGCCTGTTGCACCGGCGCGCGCGTAGTTCAACGCGCCAATTCCCGGAGGCAAGAGCGAACCGGAAACCATCGCCGCGAAAGTGTCGAGAATGTGTTGCTTGGCCTTTTCGATCACTTCGGCGGGAAGCGGACGGTTTGCGGCGTCAGCCAGATAAGCGCTAAGCTCGAGCATCATGGAGGAAGGTGCACTGGCGGCCCGGACACCTTTCGGAATGGCGGCGACAGCCAGGGCAATACAGGCCTGTATTAGAAGCTTCCGTCTTCCGACCATACAAATGTCACGCGTCGCCATTTGTACACTCCGCAACAAATCGACGGCATCAACTGTGCCCATCCTATGGTTCTACGCGCCGTGCGTATCCCCGTCTACTTCACTGGCCCATAGAGACTAACCTATTGATGTGCGCCCGGAAAGGGCAGCGGAGCTGCGCTTCGGGTCGCTATGTCAACCTATACATAGCGACCCTGAACGGACTTACATCGAATTGCACCGAATGGCCGTTTGTTGACCATTTATGGTCGTCTTTCATCGCTGGCGAAAAGCTTCAAACGTCCAGGACATTGGGAAAGGCTCTTAAGGCATAGGCAAATGCGCCACCCACGACTGACGGTATTCACCGGTTCGGTCTTACACGAGCTTGGTCGGATGCCCTTTCCAGTATCGGTCGCGCAAGATGCGCTTGAGTAGTTTTCCAGTGGGCAGGCGCGGCAACTCCAGCACGAAATCGACCGACCGTGGGCATTTGATCGCAGCCAGGTTAGCGCGGCAGAAGGCAATCAGTTCCTCGGCGAGTGCGGGCCCCGCCTCGTCCGCGTTCATTGGCTGCACCACCGCCTTGACCTCTTCCCCAAAGTCCTCGTTGGGAACCCCGATCACCGCCACATCGAGCACTTTGGGATGCGTCACCAACAGGTTCTCCACCTCCAGCGGATAGATGTTCACGCCGCCCGAAATGACCACGTTCGCCAGGCGGTCGGTGAGAAACAAATAGCCGTCTTCGTCGACATGGCCGATATCGCCCAGCGTAGTCCATGTCTTGTGGATCGGATGACATGCCTGTGCGGTCTTGACCGGGTCGTTGTGATAGCGAAACGGACGACCGTCCGCGAAATAAATGATGCCAGGCTTGCCAGGCGGTAAAAGCTCGCCGGAGGGATCGCAGATCCGCAGTTGACCGACGAGAGCACGACCTACTGTGCCTTTGTGCTCGAGCCAGTCCGTGGAATTGACCGAGACGAATCCATTGGCTTCAGTTCCCGAATAGTATTCCCAGAGGATGGGGCCCCACCACTCGATCATCCGTTGCTTCACCTGCACCGGGCACGGTGCAGCAGCATGAATGGCAATCCGCAATGATGAGACATCGTAGCGTTCGCGCACGGATGCAGGGAGCTTCAGCATTCTCGAAAACATGGTCGGGACCAGCTGCGTGTGAGTGATCCGGTATGATTCGACCAACTGCAGGAAGCGCTCGGCGTCGAAGTGCTCCATGACCACCGCCGTACCGCCCACGGCCTGTGTGGACAGGCTGAAGCGTAGCGGCGCTGCGTGATACAACGGCGCCGGCGACAGGTAGCGCATGCTGGCGTCGTATTGGTAGAGAGCGCGACACAATTCGGTCACGAGAGTGGGCGCTTCGATATTCGAATCGCGCGGTTGCGCAAATACACCCTTGGGCCGCCCCGTCGTGCCAGACGAGTACAGCATGTCGCAACCAGTGGTCTCTTCTTCGATTCGCGTGGTGGATTGTGACGAGAGGTCCCGCTCGTATGACGCATATCCTTCGACGCTACCGTCGATCATCAACCTCGCCCGAACACCTGGTGTCTGGTGCAGGAGCGCACGCGCGACGTCGCGCTGCGCATATGACGTGACAAGAAGCCGCGCGCCACTGTCCTCGACGATGTAGGCGGCATCTGCCGTGCTCAGGCGCGTGCTGATGCACACATAGATCATGCCGCTGCGTTGCGCGCCCCAGCAAAGCTCGAAAAAGCGCGGATGATTCTCAAGATGGATCGCGACCCGGTCTCCCGGTACCAGTCCCTTATCCCGAAGCAGTCGCGCCACCTGGTTGGAACGCTCGTCAAGCTCACGGTACGTGACAGTTACTCCGCTGGCCATGATCACTGCGGGCTTGTCAGGCATGTGCCTTGCATGAATATGTGGGTGCATGGATTGCCCCTTTGCAACGGTCCGGCGTGAATCGCCTTTCAAGTGATCTCGAATGCTGCCCCGCGCGTCGTTGGAGTCTTCGGGAATCGGTGAATCCATTATAGATTTCGTGATCGCGGGACGGCGTCCGTTTTCCGTTGGAGATTGCCTTGTATCGCGCAGCGCTAATCACCACTCGACGACGTAGCAGGCCTATACTTTCCCCGGCGCCAGGAAGCGGGCGGGAAATATACTGCATGGCCTTAGTCGTCGGCATGCACCATTGAGGGGCGCGAGGTGAAGCGTGCGTTGCCGACGCTCCGGAGGGTAATCAATTTCGCAAGGTATATGCTACGTCGACGTCACCGACTACTCCTAATGCGGAGTCTTGAGCGCAATGGGGAAGTTGCAAATCAGCACGTCACCCTACAGTCACGAAATGGGAGGCTTCATGTACGAACTCGTTCGAGCCAACGACGCGCATCTACATGACCTTGCGGAACTGGTCACCACCACAGGTGCTTATAGAATTGCGGCGGCTCAAAACAAGCTGGGTGTAAGTTACCAGGACTGGATGATCCGCCTTGTCCTACCGCCATTGGTCAAATATTCGTGGGTTCTCCTCGATAACACTCGCCACGATCGCGTGGTCGGCATCCTGATTTGTGGCCGATTGGCTGATATCAGCGGCCGGCGTGATTTGAGTTGCCATCTGTCCAGCACGATTGTCGACGAACTCGTTACACCGATCCGCGACTGGATCCATTCCTTCGCAGTCCGTCCCGACATGGAAGGAAAGGGGCTCGGCAAGAGGTTGTTCATCGAAGCCGAGTCGCTTGCGAGGCAGAGCAACTGCACGGAAAACCTGTCGCTTGCCGTCTGGTCGAATGACGTAAAGGCGATCAGGTTGTACCTCTCCATGGGCATGATTGTTTCCGATCTTGTCAAAACGAAGATCGCCGACTTCCCATCCTTGTTATTGATGGAAAAGACCTCCAGATTCCGGTCTTACAAAGATTTGTGCGCGTGATCGCGTTCAACTCCTCCTGTCGCGATACGTTTCGTTCGAACGACCACCGCATGGCTCAGGCGAGCGGCAGAAAGTGGCCGCCTGCTGCCGATGCGACCGCCCGAATTCGACCCGATCCGGCCGCTGGATCCCGCGCCATCTCAGCGGCCGCTTTCAAGGTCCAACGGTCATCGGTTTCTTCGTGACGGCCGGCAATTGCTCGGCCTTTGCAGCCGTTGGCCCATCAACAATTGAAGGGGATGTAGGGTAGGGGTAAGGATTCGTGCGGAAATGCGTATCAGTGGACCGCCGATCCCAGTTGAAGCTAACTTTGATTGGGACAACATCCCGCCAGACGGGGCTTGGCGCTGCGGATGATATTTGCAGGCTGCTTCAATTGGGACAGACAGCAGAGTCGTACCACTCCCGCTAAAGGCCTTGAACGACAAGGCCCGCCAGCTGACTATAATTTCGATGCGGCCTTGTTTGCACTCTTCGACTCTTCTGCTTTCACGCGGGCACCAAGGATAGCGTCCAATGGCACGGAGACCATCGACAGGCGACTTTTCTCTGCCGGCTCATCTAGGGTGATCGGGCTGCGGGCCTCGTTGATTTCGTCCAGTTCGACCGTAACGCCGATGCTGTGCCAGACTAATGTTTCGCCATACTGTGGATCGGATTTCTTCTCGTCTGGCGGTCCGAACTTTGCAATGGCTATTCGTCGCAAGTCGTCATAAAACTGGGTATGTGCGTCGATTGTCACGTTCTCCACCTTCGAATCCAAGGTGCCGACAGTTACCCACGTGCTCCCGACGCCAAGATCGGGGCAGTGATCGAGTAGCGTCTGCTTATACCCGTATCCGTAGTCATCAGCACTCCTTATGCATTCTTCTTCCGACCGGGCATCGGCACAGTCGTTTGTGATCTGCAACGGCGCATTAAGCTTTATTCCCAATAGGCTATCTACCTCACCGCTTAATCGCGTCCGAATTTGCATCGGGTTGGACTGACCCAAGACGTTGCCCATGGAATGTCCGAGCGACGAAAGCAACACCGCAGAGGCTGCGAGCGTTTTCCACCAGTTAGTCGGCGACATTTCGCGGTCCTTTCAGAATGGAAAGAAACTTTGCTCCTTGACTAGCACCCCCGAACTTTGTTCAGCATTTCCCTACCTCGTTAATAAGGTCTTCAAGAGCCAACCCATTCCAGCTGGAACCGCGATAAACACGCCAATGACCATCAACAAGCGCGAAAATCCGCTTCTACGTTGAACTTTTTTCATCTCGTCATAGGATTTAAATTCTTCTACGCCCGACGCATTACGTCGATAAAAAGCATCCCTCTCCGCATTCCGCTGTCTGAACCCACCGAAAGTAATTAAAGCAAGACCCAAAAAAAACCATTCTCTAACCCCCATTAAACCTAAGATCGCCCCGACCGAATCCATGACCGCCTCCAATTTGATGAATACGATTCCCCGACAATGCGGCGTTCACTTCACGACATGTTCATTTCGAGTCTCCAGAAGAGCGGTACGGGTAACGTTCGATGACGGCGCAATCGGTCCGGCGGGAGTGCGGTGACTTGACGTCGGGGCGTGGCAGACGGGTGTTTTCTTAGCGCAGCCGCTCTATTGTGACGTTCCCAATATATGTGGTCGTGCGGGGCAGTTATGTGGCCTGGCGCACGGGAACGTGTCGTCGGTAGCGCATCTGTAGGGAATGGCGGATAGCAAGGCCGGACCGGACGCCTGGATGTCCCGAGAGCAATACCAGCAAACGACGCCTTATGGCCGGAATACGTCCCACGACCGAGCGAGATGATTGCCTCGGACGTGGCTCTCATGCTTTGAGGGTGGTCCGACGAAGGTTGAACTGAAGATCGACGACGTGAACGCCCCGAGGTCGCCACGATTCGCTTTCGTCTTCGCCGCAAGGAGGCGCGCGCGGACGCTGCGTAGGTTCGGTCCAACGGCGTGTCAATTCTGGCCGACCATCAAAAGGAAGCGCTCATTATGGTCGCCGGCGCGTCCGCCTTGCCAGATTTTTCGCCATCCAGCCGGGGGCGTTACGCGGGCGTTGGCCTTGTCGAGCAGCAGCAGCACGCAGCAGCGCGAGCCGTGCGCAAAGTCGGCGAGCTGTATCGCACGCACGTCGATGAAGTAGTCGAGCATTGCGCGCTCGGAGTCACCGACACCGAGCGACCCTGCGCAGGCTCTGGGTGCTCCGCTGAGCGCTGCGCGCGGCAATGCGTCGCGCAGCTCGGCAAACGGCGTACGGTAGCTGCGCGCCTCGTCGACCCACGGCAGCAGCAGCGTCGAGAGCGTGCCCCACACGAACGTCAGGCCAGCGAACCCGAGAATGAGCGCGCCAAGCTCGCGACGAAGCACGATCGCGGCGATCCACAGCGCCAGCAGCAGCAGTGCGCCGAGCACCAGTCCTGGCGAGAACGCCAGTTGATAGTCCAGTGGCAGCCATTTGCCGATCGGGCCGGCGGCGACGTGACCGTTACCGGTCAATTGCAGGCCCCAACGCGTCCAGAGGAACAGGCCCAGCGCGCTCATCAGAACGATGGCTAGCGTCGCCCACGTCTTCTCGAGCCAGTTCGGCAGGCGAACGCCTGCACCCAGCACGCCCAGTGCCGGGAAAATCGACAAGATATAGATATCGCGCATCACAGACGACGTGGCGAGAGTCGCGACGAGAAGCACAACGTAACCCCAGAGCACCGCAAGTTCCGGACGCGAGACGGCGTAGCGGCGCCAGCTCTCGATACGCGAGGCGGCGACCAGCGCCCCGATGGCGAGCCAGCCCGCCGGGAACGTCAGCGCGATCAGATTGGCGAAATCGCTCAGGTACGACTTGCGCTCACCGCCCAGATGCACGAAGCCGAAGAAGCGGCCGAAGTTGTTGTCCCAGAACCATTCGATAAACAACGAATGCGACGCGTGCCATAACAGTGCCGGCCAGATCACCACCCAAGGCAGCACGGCCAGCACCGCCCACGCGAGCGCTGCCGCATAGTGTCGGGTACGGTACGCGGGCAGCAGCAGCGCCGCCAGGCACGTCAGTGCGAGCACGCCAGGCACGAGCAAACCTTTGCTGAGAAAGGCGATGCCGGCGCCGGTGCCGAGCAGCAGCCCCCACAGGCGGGAAGAGGCGTCGGCGCGCGCTAACCGGGGGAGCGCCGCCAGCGCGAGTGCGGCGCCGGCCAGTTGAGGCACGTCTGCCGTGAGTTTGTGCACGTTCTCGATGGCGCCGAAGCTGCCAAGCATCAGCATGGGCGCGAGCCAGTCGAACGATGCCTTGCCGTGCAGCCGCTGCGCGAGCCGACCCACGCAGGCCGAGGCCACGAGCAACCACGCGAGCACAGCGATCTGCGCGCCCTGGAATACCGGCAGCACGCCAGAGGCGAGGCGCGCACACAAAGCACCGCTCCAGTACATCAAGGGCGGCTTCTCGACGAACGGATCGGCCGCCACGCGGGGCACGATCAGGTCATGCCCGCGAAAGAAGTTAAGCACCATGCCGACCGAATACGGCTCGTCGGCTTTCCAGGGATCGCGGTCGAACATGCCGGCGACCAGAAAGGCCAACAGCAGCGCGGCGCAAAGCCACTGCGCCACGCGCGTGCGAGACAACGTCGAGGGAATGACGGTGGACAGCTGGGCAGACCTGCCGAGTGGTAGATACCCCACGGCACGCATCTCGAGACGAGCCGCCGCAGAAAAAAAGCAGGAAAGGATCGGTAAGGAGCGCAGCACCAGCTCGCGGCCCGTTTTGTGACTGCCACAGGATTATCGGCGCCCCCGCGCTAAGTTTTACGCCCTCCTTTGGGGGGCGATAAGGATAGTCTCCGAGAGACGAGCTAATGCGCTATGCCAAAGATGTGCGTAGTAACGGAAATTACACGGATTTCAGGCTATAGGAGATGTGTGACATGAGCCCCCCAGTCAAATCTGAAAGAAAAGTTATGAAGAGCATTCTCTCAGACGTAAGGCCCCAGTCTGTGCGCCTACGAACCAACCCTCGCACACGTCACCACGGAGTCCCTTCTTTCTCGATGAGGCGGAGTAGGGCCTTGTTCAGCGCCAGAGAGGAGCTCAGGAAACCCACCGCCTAAATGACCTGCCAGTGACTCATTGTCTGCTCGGAAGCCGACGTTCGAATGGCTGCGATCCGGGTCCGGTCAACGACAGCAACTGCCCGTTCGTCGCCTCCGACGCGACGACTTCTGTCTCCGTTCCTTTCACGTCATGCGATTCCTGCTTCTGGGGGCCGGTCGTGCATATGCCGAACGGTATATTGCGTGGAGTTCCGCCGCGCCTAGACTCAAATTGCTGCCACAACGTGATCCTGAGCTCTCCCTGTTCTCGTTTTCACGTGTCCGGATTCCGCCGGCGTTGTTGCTCAACTCGACGAATCAATGGCCCCATCGTTTGTGATTCCGCTGAGCGTTAATGTCCGTGATGGAGATTCTCATGCAACGTCATCTAACTACTTTGCTCGCTGCCGCTGCGCTTTGGGCTTTGACACTGCTCTCGTTTCAGAGCGCCTTCGCGCAAACGGCGGCGAGCCTGATTGGCACCTGGAAGCTAATCTCACTGACCGTCTTGAAAAGCGGTAGCCCGGTGGAGATCTTGGGCATTCATCCCGAAGGTCAGCTCGTTTTTGGCGATGATGGGCGCTATACGCTGGTCGCGGTCCGCTCCAACTTGCCGAAGCTTGCATCGGGCGATCGTCTTTCAGCGACGGCGGACGAAACCAAACAGATTGTGCAGGGAAGCGTCGCACATTTCGGAACATACGTAGTCGACCCGACTACGCACACGATCGAATTTCACATTCGGAAGGGAACGTTCCCGAACTGGGATGGCGAAATACAGGCGAGACCATTCGTCATTGAAGGGGACCGACTCACGTATATCACGCCGGGCAGCTTTGGATACGGCGCATCGACCGCCGTCTGGCTGCGGGATAAAAACAGGTAAGCCTGCCTTTTAAGTTCCCCGTGCAAGAATCCAGAAACACTACCGGCACACAGGAAGGCGCAGAGATCAATGGACCAACGCGGCACGAATTTGCCTGCGGCCCATACGCGGTTGCGATAGCCCGAAAGGCCGCTTCGACCCGTTGCTGCCGCCATGGAGGGCGCATCTTGAGGCTTCTTGACGATGAAGCCCGGACCGAACTGTTGTGCTTCCTTGTGGTCGGCCAGCTCTTTGCATTCGCTCGTGAAGGCGTGTGGTTGCGGACGGATCACCTGATCGAATCTGCGCAGATCTGGCTGAGTTTTGACAGCGCGGTACGTGACTGGCTGGAACGCGCTAGGCTTGTGAAGGCATCACGTGTAATCGCCCGGCAGGAAAGTGCGCCCCCCTTCCCGAAGGACGATGCAGATCTGCACCAGCTCTTCAATCTACGGACCGGCTGGTTTCTCGACTATCGCTCGCCCATTGTCCAGCGGATTCATGCACTCTGCGTCAGCCATCTGAAGGCATTGTAAGGGTTGCTGAGGGGCGGCCTGGATGAAACTGGGGCGCCGGAACGTCGGACTTCCGCAGACGACCCGTTCCTGCCGTTGCACGCCACACCAGACGAGCGGCTGCTTTCCAGGTTCAGTGGTCATCCGCGCTTTCGCGGCAGGCGGCACGCCCGGAGAACTCAGCTGGACGAAGCCGCGCGCGACGTCGACCATGTCAGTGTGAATCGGACGCTGCCGCGCGTGGGAACATAGAGCGCGCGAATACGCTCCACGCCGTCGAACGTGGCAACGACGCGGTAGTGGCCAGGGGGCAAACGCGCGAACAGGTAGGGGCCGGCCGATGTGCCAGCGAAGACGACCTTCCCGTTGGACCCGAATATCTGCACGGCGACACCCGACAGGTACTCGCCTGATGCGGTGGTGAATGTTGCCCGCATGCTATAGCCAGGCGCGAGCCTGCGAAGTGCTGTGGCCTCATCCTCGCCCACGCCGCCCGTGACATAGGCGATACCGCGGTCGTGTCCGACCGGTATGTCGCTGGCTGGCATCTCCTGAACAGGCGTCTTGCTGGGCGGCGCCTTAGCAGGTTGCGGAAATACATCCCCGGCGGAAGCGGTGCGCCTCGATGTACGCGCCCGCCAGTCGCAAACTTTCGCATTGTGCAATCTCAACGCGAATTCAACGTTCTTTCGGCGGCTTGAGGCCGACTTCTGACCTCCTTGCCACGCTTTCCGCCACTTATAAGCGGATTTGTGCCAGTGATCGCATGCGCACGAGGTTGTATGCCGCCATGTTCAACACGAACATCTGGTCCACCTTCTTCAA